>JAJKIP010000053.1 GCA_021154405.1 Segetibacter sp.
CTGTTGTTAGCCATTGGCTGGAGTGTCGGTTATTTCGCCTTTCATTTCGGCGCAGCAATTCATATTTTGCTGGTTATTGCGCTTGTTATTATAATAATGAGGTTTTTTGGACAGAAAAATATTGTTTAATCCGTATCGTATGAAATCTAAAAGAATCCTGCTCATCACCACATCGCACGATACAATGGGAGATACGCTCGCCAGCACCGGGGTATGGCTGGAAGATATGGCTGAACCCTATTATATTTTTAAGGAAGCCGGAGCCCATATTACAATGGTGTCTCCTAAAGGCGGCCCGATACCAATTGATCCTAAAAGTCTGTCGATCGTTATAATAACCAGTAATGGGAAACGCTTCCTGAAAGACGCAGACGCCATGGAATCATTAAATAACTCCTCTACCCTGGAAGAAATAGACGCGAACAATTTTGACCTTGCTTTTATTTCTGGTGGCCCAGGAGCTATGTGGGACCTTGCTGATAATAAATTATTAAAACAGTTACTGGAAGCTTTCAATAATTCAAACAAACTGATTGGCTCAGTATGCCATGGTGTGGTTGCCTTATTGTCATTGCAAAACGACCAGGGAGAATTTTTGATCAAGGGTAAAAACATTACAGGATTCAGTAATATAGAAGAAGAATCTGCCGGTTTAACGAAAGTGGTTCCCTTCCTGTTGGAAACTCAATTGACATCACTGGGCGCCCTCTATACCAAAGGAGCAAGTCATGTTAGTTACCTGGTAGCTGATGGCAATCTCGTTACAGGGCAAAATCCTGCTTCCTCAGCAGCGGTGGCAAAAAAAATTAGTGTACTTGCACGAAATGGCATACCTACTCTCTAACAAAGAAATTATAACAGGGAAGCACAGCGACCATTTAGATGAAAAAAGATAATCCCCAAATTCAGCCTATTCTGGATTTACGGGTAAATGTTCAGAAAATTTTTCCTTTAAATAATTTTCCAGTTCCTGCCGGAAGGCAAGGTTATTACGGCAGGATTCGAATAGTGCTTCAATGCTACCTGTAAACAGGGATCCTGAGGTAACAAGGGTAGTCAGGCCGGGATTTGCCATTACCCAATCATTTTGCAGAGAATGATCCTTTACGAAGGAAACAATGATCTCTGGTTTTAAAACTTCAGACAGGTGCGCCGTTTGCACGTTAACTGAAGCTATTTCTTCATTTATAGATAAAAAAAGTTCAGGATTAAAGCGATCTGAGGATTTAACCAGGTACCTGCTATATAATTTCATAAAATGATTTAATGAAGAAATAAGGAATGTAATGTAAACCTTTAAATCAGGATGAATCCTTTTATTTTCGATGGAGCGATAATGACTTTTTTAATCAGGAACCAGATACAAAACATAACAGCAAAGCCATCTTTTTAGGCTTAACTTTAACGCCCCACCTTTTTATCTACAAGATTATTCAAAAAGAGAAATATGAAATTTGCATATGTAGGCACTTACCCGCCAAGGGAGTGCGGGATTGGCACATTTACCCAAAATCTTTTTGCGGCAATGACAAACCGCGGAAAAGACGCGCGTAAACAAAATGAGGGGATTGTTATTGCCATGGACGACCAGGAAGAATCTTATGATTATTCAAAAGATGTACAACTAACTATTCGGCAGGAACAGCAGGGAGATTATATTGAAGCGGCAAGATTCATTAACCTGAGTGGCTCGGATATTTGTATACTGGAACATGAATTCGGAATATTCGGCGGACAAAACGGTGTATATATATTGCCACTCCTCCACAGACTGGAAATACCGTTAATTGTTACGCTGCATACTGTATTAAAGACGCCTTCCTATAATGAAAAAGCCATACTGAAAGAGATCTGCAAAATGGCTGCAGGCATTGTGGTAATGACTCATAAAGCCGTTAATTTTCTTACCGAAATTTATGATGTACCATCTGAAAAGATTAAACTTATTGAACACGGAGTGCCTGATCTGAACTTCAATCGTGCGGTTGTAAAGAAACAGTTTAAGCTGGAATCAAAAAAGATATTGCTCACTTTCGGTTTTATCAGTCGCAACAAAGGGATTGAAACAGTTATCAGGGCGTTGCCATCTATTGTGGCCAAATATCCTGAGACGATTTATATAATCCTGGGTAAAACCCATCCCGCAGTCTTAAGGCATGCGGGTGAAGAATACCGGTTATTTCTTTTGCGTCTGGCCAAAAACCTGAAACTGGAGAAGCATGTCCTTTTCCTGAATGAATTTATTGACCAGGAAGAATTGTTTCAGTACCTGTATGCATCGGATATTTATATCACTCCATATTTAAACGAAGCACAGATCACAAGTGGTACGTTGTCTTATGCAATAGGCGCGGGAGCAGCGGTGATATCTACTCCTTACTGGCACGCGGCAGAATTACTCGCGGAAGGCAGAGGACTCTTGTTTGATTTCAATAATTCCGAGGAGTTAGCCCATATCCTGATGGACCTGCTGGATCATCCCGCCAAACTGAATAGTTTACGTGATAAGGCGTTTGCATACGGGCAGGAGATCACCTGGCCCAAGACAGGGATGAAATATTATAACCTGGCAAAGCAGATTCTAAAAGAACATACAGAGCAGCCTCCCAAAAAAGAGACAATCCTGGATCCGTTATTGCTACCGCCATTCTTTCTGGATCATATAAAGCGAATGACAGATGATACTGGCATCATTCAACATGCCAAGTTTGGAATTCCAAACCTGAAAGAAGGATATTGCCTGGATGACAATGCAAGGGCATTATTAATGGTACTTATGGCTTACAGGCAGATGAAACTGCCGCTTGCCCTGGAATTAATGCCGATCTACCTGAGTTATATCCATTACATGCAGAATGAAGACGGCTCTTTCCGCAACTTCCTTAGTTTTCGAAGGGACTTTCTGGATGAGCGTGGATCAGAAGATTCTTTTGGGCGTGCCATCTGGTCATTAGGGTATTTACTGGGTAATGCACCCAATGACGCATACTATCAATCCGCCAAACAGATCTTCTTTGATGCTGTTCCGAATTTTGAAAAATTGCAATCAATCCGGAGCATTGCCAATACCATTATTGGTACTTCTTATTACCTCAAAAGCAATCCCAATGATGAGGCTATAAATAAAGTGCTTGCATTGCTGACGGCTAAACTTGTCAACCAATACAAACAAAATAAAACAGAGAACTGGCACTGGTTTGAAGAGTTGCTGGCTTATGACAACGCGATATTACCTCTTTCGCTTTTACATGCTGCCAGTATATTAAATGAGGATGATATACACAACACTGCAACCGAAAGCATGCAATTTCTTTCGGATATAACATTGAAAGACGGTTATCTATCCCTGGTGGGCAATGAAAAATGGTATGTGAAGAACGGCACCTCTTCAATGTATGCACAACAGCCATTAGACGCATTAGCGATGGTACTGATGTTTCACCAGGCATTTCATCTTACAAAAGATAAAGCATACCTCAATAAACTGTATTCATCCTTTATGTGGTTCCTGGGTGAAAATGACATGCGGATGTGTTTATATGATTTTGAAACAAAAGGCTGTTGTGATGGACTGGAAAGTTATGGGGTAAACAGGAATCAGGGTGCAGAGAGTACATTGTCTTACCTGGTTGCTCATTTAACCATGTTACAGGCTTTTGATGATTTTTATAAAAGCGATCAGTAATGCGTGTAGCAATCCTTTCACCTGTTGCTTGGCGTACGCCACCACGCCGGTACGGCCCCTGGGAACTTGTTGCTTCAAATTTAACCGAAGCATTAGTGGCCAGAGGCATAAATGTTACCCTTTTTGCCACAGGCGATTCTGTAACAAAAGCCAAACTGGCCGGGTGCATAGATCAACCCTGCGCTGAGGATCCTTCCGCAGATGTAAAAGTGAATGAATGCCTGCACATCAGCAATCTAATGGAAAGAGCCGGGGAATTCGATATCATCCATAACCATTATGATTTTTTACCTCTCTCCTATTCCCGGTTGATAAAAACTCCCATACTCACTACAATTCATGGATTTTCTTCACCGCTCATTGTGCCGGTGTATGAAAAATATAATGACGATACCTGGTATGTTTCTATCAGCAATGCCAACCGACATCCCGGATTAGATTATATCGCCACGGTATATAATGGAATAAATACAGCTGAATTCACTTTTAATAAGCATCCGCAGGATTATTTCCTTTTCTTTGGCCGGATACACCAGGAAAAAGGCACGCTGGAAGCTATCGAACTGGCGAGACGATGCGGAAAAAAACTGATTATTGCCGGGCTCATCCAGGACAATGATTATTTTAATTTGAAAATACTCCCATTGATCGACAATGATAAAGTTAAATATGCCGGTAATTGTGAGCCCTGGCAAAGAGATCAATTGCTGGGAAATGCACAGGCCCTATTGCATTTAATTTTATTTGATGAACCCTTTGGATTAAGCGTAGCAGAAGCAATGTGTTGCGGTACACCAGTAATCGCTTTCAACAGGGGCGCTATGCCAGAATTGATAGTACACGGAAAAACCGGTTTCCTGGTTGATACGGTACAGGAAGCAGAACAGGCTGTCAAACAATTATGGCAGATAAACCGTTCAGATTGCCGTGAACAATGCATTAGCCTTTTTTCAAAAGAAAGAATGGCGGACGATTACCTAAAAGTATATGAACAAATACTTAATGCTTAACTGCTTTTAGATTTTTTTAATTCCGTTATCAGCTCCAGAAGATTAACGGTCGCGAATGTTGAAGCATAGTCAGACATGGCATAGGGAATGATGAGATTTCCATCATGGATCATTGAACCGCAGGAATACACAACGTTGGGTACATAACCTTCTCTTTCATTTTCGTTTGGTACCAATAAAGGTTTGGACAATCGCCCTATTTCTTTTTCCGGGTTATCCAGGTCAAGTAAGGAAACCCCGAGAACATATTCTCTCACGGGACCAACACCATGTGTAATCACCAGCCAGCCATCCGGTGTTTCAATAGGAGATCCACAATTTCCCATTTGCACAAACTCCCAGGGGTATTTTGGGGTCTGCAAAAGGGTTGCCTGCCTCCAGATATTGATATTTTCTGAGAATGAAATATAATTATTGACGCCATCGGTTCTGCAAAGCATTGCATACTTGCCATTAATTTTCCGCGGGAAGAGGGCCATGCCTTTATTCTGCGCCACTTCACCGTGCACAGGCATAATTTTGAAATGATAAAAATCTCTGGTTAGTAGCAGCTTGGGTAATATGGTTATGCCGTCATACGCTGTGTAGGTGGCATAATAAATTACTTCGCCATCATCTTCTGTGAACCGGACAAATCTTGCATCCTCAATTCCTTTCATTTCAGTATCAGCAATGGGGAAAATCACCCGTTCTGAAATGGCCGTATCAACGGAAAAATTCATTTCATAATGGGATGAAGCCAGCCACATTATCTCATTTAACAATGTCTGGCTTTGCAGGTCTTCAGGAACAACTGCCCTCGTTTCGTCAACATATCTCTTTAACTCTTCATAAGTAAAGGTTTCAGTCAATTTATTTATCATTACTACATAAGCAGCATTATTCCAGGATTGCATTTCCTCCAGCTTGCGCAGAAAGGAAGTTTTGCGGTAGGTATGATTTTTCACATGTTCAGGAGACTCCAGCATTTTCCCTACAGGTTCAATCGTGATATTATTAAGGCTGTCAATAATGCCGGAACGAAATACAACAGATGATATATGCCCTTCACCAGTAGCCCGGAAACTGAGGATTATTCTTTTTTGGCCTGGAACAGTTTCTGACTGGTCCGGATCTTCCATTATCGAAGGATTAAAAAAAGCTGCTGATTCTATGGAATACTCCATGGTAAAATAGGCACCGATCAATACTTTCTGGGCAGAACTTAGGGAAAGTACATCTATGTTAAGGTTCTTAAATAAATGAGCCAGCCTGTTAAAATGTTTTTCAAAGATCCGCGAGATGCTCCTGTGCCTTTTAGAAAAATCCCTTAATACCTGGTTAAGATTTTCCTGCTGCTGCTTTTCCGTTAGAGACATGACCCTGGTGATCAATTCCATGCCTCTTGCTTCTGAAGTATAGAAAAAGCGGGCAATTACGCGGCTTGCATCCGGTTCGAACAGTACGCCTTTTCTGGTAACATTAATTGACATAGACTAAATCTTGCGAGGGAGCTAATTGAAATTTTAGAGGCAATAGGAGGAATTTCACTTGTACAGAAGGTTGTGATCCAATGCAAGATAGGCTATAATAATCCGAAAGGATTTTTTATCTGTTTTAACAGTTAATGATCAGGGTTCTTAAATTCAAACACCGGTTATGCTGCGGAATTTGTCCCGCTTTTATTAGCTTGGGTAGATGGGGTTATCCCCTCTGTGCCTATCCTGGTTTTTCGTTTTTGGACGATGCTGTGGAGCCTTTTGATATGTACCAGGGAATATCGTTTCAGGTGATATTTTTCAGGTTCGCCCAATAAAAAACCATAGGGCTTCAGTGCGGGAACTGTATCAAATATTACCTTAAGTATTGCTGTCAGCGGAAATGCAAGAAACAGTCCGGGCAAACCCCATAATTCCCCGAAAAGGAACAACATAAAAATGCCCATTAAAGGGTTGATATCTACTCTCGAACCAATCACCATCGGTGAAATCAAATTGGAATCGATAATATGTATTATCCATAAGACCATCAACGCTGTTAGGGGTTGCCATTCACTGGTAGTTGTAATGAAGGCGGTCACCAGCGCTAAAATAGAACCGATGATCATGCCGATATAAGGTATAATACAGAAAACGGAAATACAGAAACCCAGTATAATCGGATATCCCACTCCAATAAGGTAAAGAGCGAAGGAATTTACAATACCGATGATCAGGACATCCAGGAACTGCCCGAACAAATAACCTTTCACTACTCCGCTAATTTTTAAGATTGTTTCATCAATGATCGTTCTGTCCGAGCTTGCGAAAACCTTGTAAAAAAATTCGATAAAGAAATGCCGGTAAAACAAAAGGAAAAAAACATATAGAGGAATCAAAAAGGCGTTGATCAACAAAGCAGATACGGTACTTAAGGAATGAGTCAGCATTGCACCGCCATTATTTTGCAATATGGCAAGTTGTTCTTTAATCTTATTACCTGCCGCAGATTTAGTCATGGAGAATTTTTTGACCATGAAATCTCTTACCTCATCAATAAAGGCCGACAGGCGTGCGGTGACCTGAGGGATCTGTGTAGCGAAATTCGATAGCTGTACAAAGAGGGTATACAAAAGAAATCCAAGGATAAGGGTTCCCAGGAATACTGTTATAAAGGAAGAAAATCCCCGTCCAATGCCCCATTTTTCCAGGCGCATGCAAACAGGAAAGAGCATTATGGCAAAAATGATGGAGAAAAACAGGGGCACCATCACTACTTTAAGATAAAATAGCATCATCACAAGCAGAACCAGTGAAATCAGGATGGATGCCAACCGCAGAATATAGGGAATTTTGATTTCTTTCATATACAGGCAATCTAACAAGTGCTGTGCCGGGCTATCAACCTTCAACATGCAGGGCATCAGTAAAATTATACTTATTGAGTGAAAATCCGATAATAGCAACCCCATTCTCACTACCGCCGAAAATTGCTGATAATACCTTGCTGGCCAATTGAAGACCTAAGGTACATCAATGAGGCAAAGTTTTCCTCATTAATGTGTGAATTGTATAACATACGCTAAGAAACCTGTAATAGTTGAGGGCAGGAACACAGCTACCTTTGTCCTGGTTTTTCATCAGATATTGGAAAAAAGAAGGGGCTGGATCTCTATCCTGGCCCTTTTCGTTCATATAATACACTTCATATTCCCAACCTGCAATTGTAATAAACGAAATACAAATCACAAATACAGATTATGGTCACCAAGGATAAAACGGAATTGCCGGATAGCACCGAACTGGAAAAATCAAAGGCACATATCATAGTTGAAATCATAGAGTATATGGCTAATTCAGTAGTGATGAAAACAATCATAAAAAAATCATCCGGAAATATCAGTGTAATGTCTTTTGACAGCGGTGAAGGCCTGACAGAAAAAACCTCGCCGTTCGACACTTTTGTCCAGATCATTGAGGGCAAAGCAGAAATAGTTATCGATAACAGGCCTCACTTGCTTGATTCAGGGCAGGGAATTATCATTCCGGCACATTCCATGAATTTTATAAAACCAAACGGCCGGTTTAAGATGATCTCTACTATCATCAAAAGCGGATATGAATAAATTCTTTTAACCAATGTGTGAATTATATAACACAGGCAAATGACTATGTAACAATAGTGTGAATAAAAAGTTGCATCTTATGGCACCAAACTAAAGTTTTGCAAATGCCTACCTCCCCAATAAATGCCAATACTCCATACCTGAGCAGAGATCTACCATCTGCGAATAATGGAAGTTTTATTTACACCATGGTTCACGAAATCCGTAACCCATTGACTAATATTAATCTTGCAACTGATGTATTGCAACGCATGGAAACGGATGATAGTGTCAAAATGTATCTGGAAGTTATTATGAGGAATACGGTGCGAATTAGGGCCATGCTAACGGATCTTCTTGTTTTAGCCCAGATAAACGAAATGAGTCTTGAAAATCTATCTGTTCATTCCCTGCTCGAAGACGTACTAATAACGAATGAAGACCGGATAATGCTTAAGAAAGTTGTGGTCAGTAAAAATTATTCCATACAGGATATTAGAATAAAAGTTAAAAGGACTGAAGTTAAAATTGCCCTGACGAATATTATCATTAATGCAATTGAAGCGATGCCCGAAAAAGATGGACTGTTAGAGATCACTACAAAGCTGATGGACGGCAATTGTGTTATAATAATTAAAGACAATGGTTGTGGAATCAGCGAAGGAAACCTGGATAGTATATTCAAACCATACTTCACTACAAAACCAGGTGGCCTGGGCCTTGGATTATCCAATACAAAATCCATCCTTCATTCAAACCATATTGAGATAGATTTACAGTCGGAGCCAGGGAAGGGCACAACTTTCATTCTTACCCATAAAGAAATACTTCCCGCTTAGCCTCCAGGCAGGTTGACGTGATACCCCTATACGATTAACGCCAACCTAATCCGGGCGCAACCTCTTTTAAAATACTGGACAGCACATGAATATTGTAATCAACACCTAAAGTATTGGGTATGGTCAAAAGAATCGTATCTGCTTCCCTGATAGCTTCGTCTTCAGCCAGTTCTTTTATGAGTTGATCAGGTTCAGCAGCATAACTTCTTCCGAAAACGGCACGTTTGCCAGGTTCAATCATTCCAAATTTATCGGTACGATTGGATTCCTGTCCAAATAAATAATGGTCCTGCTCATTTACCAATGCGAAGATCGAGCGGCTCACGGACACCCTTGGTTCCCGGTTATGTCCCGCTTTTTTCCAGGCTTCTTTGTATAACCTGATCTGTTCTGCCTGCTGTACATGAAAAGGCTTTCCACTTTCATCAAATTTCAAGGTGGAGCTTTGAAGGAACATCCCCTTTTCGGCTGCCCAGACAGCAGTAGCATTTGATCCGGCTCCCCACCAGATACGATCACGCAATCCTTCTGAATGCGGCTCCAGTCGCAAGAGACCTGGTGGATTCGGAAACATTGGATATGGATTAGGGTCTGCAAATCCGACGCCATCCAGCTTATCCAGGAATTCCATCGCTTTACGTCGCCCCATATCTGCATCGGTTTCTCCTTCCGCCAGATCATATCCAAAATGCCGCCATCCATCGATTACCTGTTCGGGTGAACCTCTGCTAATTCCCAACTGCAACCGGCCCCTGGAAATCAGATCAGCTGCTCCTGCATCTTCTACCATATACAATGGATTTTCATAGCGCATATCAATTACACCAGTTCCAATTTCTATTTTGTCTGTTTTGGCACCGATAGCGGAAAGCAAAGGAAATGGAGATGCCAGTTGAGCCGCAAAATGATGAACGCGAAACCAGGCGCCATCCAAACCAATTTCTTCGGCAGCAACGGCCAGATCAATGGATTGGAGTAAGGTGTCACTAGCCGTACGGGTTTTATAAGCAGGATGATTTGCCCAATGTCCAAACGATAAAAATCCAAGTTTCTTCATAAATTATTTCCAGATTATTATTAACTCTTTTCAGGGACTGATTGCAGTTGTGAGATCTAACCCAGGCCATGTCAGAGTGAATAACAATTGAGGGCCGACTTTTGTTGGATCAGCCAAATATCCTGAAATAATGCCTTTGCCCTTAGTCTATTGTATCGACATTCCGATAAGAAAAGCATTCGCTGGAAGATCAGTGCGACTTAAAATTCCACTTGGAATTATCGCTATTCATATCAAATGTATCCAGCGTTGGTGAACTATCTCCAGCAGAAACCAGCGCTAATTGTTTATTTGAACCGGGTATTGACTTCGGCATTATTCGATAGGTGCCATCAATCAACTCGTCGATTCGCCATAATTGTTCCGGTGCACCAGTAAAACCTGGAACTGTTATGAGTTCAGCATCTGCAGTAGCAGCCAATGCGCGGTTAGTTCCGGCTATTATGATCTTATAGTATGGGCCTCCGAGATTTCCAGTACCAGGAACGGCCATAACAGACCATTTCTGATGAGGCCGGAACATGAAATCACCTGTTCTTACTCCAATATTTCCGGCGGGCCAGGCACTATCTACTTCATTTAATTGCTGTGAAGGAACAGGTTTAACCGGTTCATCGTTATTGCGGTTAAATCGCATTCCACCGGGCATGCGTACGAAATCAACGGCCAACTCCAGGGCATAACCTCTTCGCTCCGATTCAATTTCATAGATGCCTTCTTTAAAATTATCTCCAGCAATAGGCCAGCCATTTTTCCATAATAAAGGGCGAATGCCTAATACGCTGCGGCCGCTTTGATCCAGGTCTGCTTCATAATGGCACGACATCTTTTCTATCCCATTGCCTAATGCCATACGGCCAAAATGGCCTGGTCCGATTAATCTCGCGCCAGCTGCCAACACCATTTTACCACCACCTTTTAACATGTCTCTTCCCATATTATCCAGGTAAGGCCCAGTTACCTGTCTGGAGCGACCTGCCACAATATTGTAGGTAGAGTTAGGTCCATCGCAACAGGTTCCATGGGTCCCCAATAAATAATACCAGCCATCACGATAAATTAAATCGGTGGCTTCACAATCAATGGCAATATTCAGTGGTTTATTACCCGCCTTTCGTATTCCCGTTTTGGGATCCAGTTCTACCAGTCGGATGAAACCGAAATACGTGCCATAAGATAACCATAGACGGCCCGTTGTTGGATCAAGCAGAAGTCCGGGATCAATAGCATCATTATCTTCTTTACCATCGGAAGATGCAACAATGACTGCCTCCGAATATTTAAAATCAGGAGATTTTGGATCCAGCGTTTTATTCCACATGGTAAGAATATTTCCATTATGCCTTCCTCCCAATCCACCACCAGTTGCGCCATAAGCAATCAGGTAGCGATCACCGATCTTTACAACGTCAGGAGCGGCTCCCCCACCCGGTCTTACGCCACCACCATTCCATTCCCACCCGTTTTCTGATATCAATCCCCCACCACCTGTACCAAAGGTGTAATACTTTCCTTCGCATTCCATGATTGTGGAAGGATCATGTATAAAAGGTTTTCCGATCTGTGCCTTAAGCGTTCCGGATAATATGACTGATACCAGGGCGGCCATACCCGTTATTTTATTGTATAATTTCATAATGCTATTTCTGTACAATTGTGATGTATAAACGCCTGGCGTTATTTTATTGATAAGTAATAGTGATGTCTTTAATGGGCTTCCCTTTTTCATCAAGGAAGCGGACACAGAAATCACTCATTCCCGGACCGTTAATTACAGCGCCTCTGATGATATTCTTACCCTTGTTAAGCGTTAAACGGTTAGAAAC
>JAJKIP010000054.1 GCA_021154405.1 Segetibacter sp.
CCCGGTGCTACGTCAAAGAAATATTCTTTGAATGGGATATCATATTTGAACTTGAAATCCTGTTTTAGCTTCTCTGGTTTAAAAATGAATTTCTCCTGAAAAAAATATAACAGGATAGAGAGAAAGACAATGCTGCCGATAATATACCAGATGAAAGAGGGCAATTCGTGTATGTTGGTGATTGGTTCCTTAGTCTTCTATTCTTCGAAGCTTTAGATTGGTGACTGGTGCCACAATCAGCGGGAATTTTTCTACCGTCACATTGGCTACGTCCAATCCAAAACCCCTTTCTTCTGATAAGCTATGTTCCTTAAGCCAGAAATGCAGTTTCATGATCACTCTTTCCGAGAAAGGCAGCTCATTGTCCTGACTAAGGTATTTTTCCATTACCATGAATTGAAAGTCGCCAACCGTATTACTACTGGCAAGGCTTTCATATCGGCTGATGATATTTACTTCCTTGTTGGCAACAAGGTCTTCCACTACTTTACGGAACATCAGGTTAATGCGTGGCTCCATCCGGAATCCCAGCCGGAAATCAATCCGGATGATATCATTAGGGATGATATGGTCTACTTTGTATTCACAGGTATAAGGATCATCCATCGTATCTACATGCACGAACCAATAGATATCGGCACGCTTGGGTTTCTTGTTTAATATGGAATAGATGATCTTATGTTCAATTTCTTTGGGATTGTTGGCGCTGGTGAGATAAACAAGGTGAGTGGCGTATTTGGGAACTGCACGGTCATTGCTCAATTCCTGGATCTTGGGTATATAATGTTCCATGCGCACAAATTCCACGTACCGGTTCTTGATCTTTCGTGCCCTGTACCAGATATACATTACAAGGAACATCAGTCCACCTACAATTAAAGTAATATAACCGCCATGTATGAATTTATTCATCAGGGCAACGAGATAACCACTTTCTATTATAAAATAGCCGATCAGGAATATCCAGATCAGGTAAGGTTTTGCACGGTGTAAAACAAGATAATTCGAATAAAGTATGGTGGTCATCAACATGGTTACAATAATCGCCAGACCGTAAGCTGCGCCCATGCGGGACGATTCGCCAAAATATAAAACCACTCCAACGCACCCCAGGTACATTAGCAGATTGATGGCCGGAATAAATAATTGGCCTTTCTCTTCCGAGGGGTAACGTATTTTGACCTTTGGCCAAAGATTTAGTCGCATCGCTTCACTGATCAGTGTGAAGGCTCCTGAAACCATCGCCTGGCTTGCAACAATGGCGGCGGTAGTGGCAATTGCCACACCGGGAATAATAAACCACTGAGGCATCAGGTCGTAAAAAGCATTTATGCCCAATGCATTTTCCACTTCATCTGTTATCCGCAAACCGTTCCGGTGTGATAATAAATAAGCGCCCTGTCCAAAATAATTCAGCAAAAGACAAACCTTTACATACATCCAGGAAATGCGGATATTTCCCCGGCCGCAGTGGCCGAGGTCACTATACAGGGCTTCCGCTCCAGTGGTACATAGAAAGACCGCTCCCAGTAACCAAAATCCACCCGGGTAATTTTTCAGGAATAAAATGGCATAGTGTGGACTCAGGGCTTTGAAGATCTCCAGATCGTCAAATAAGTGCATTAATCCAAGTCCGGCCAGCATCGTGAACCAAATAAACATTATGGGTCCAAAGAGTTTGCCGATGGATGCTGTTCCAAATTGCTGGAGGAAAAAGAAAGCTGACAGGATGATGATCACAATGATAACTATGGTATCTGTTGGCATTCCGCGCAACACAGGTAATTCGTCCAGTCCTTCAACCGCAGAAGTAATAGAGATGGGAGGGGTGATAATTCCGTCTGCCAGGAGAGCTGCACCACCGATCATCGCGGGGATAACCAGCCATTTCTTTCGCCTTCGTACAAGGGCATAAAGTGCAAATGTGCCTCCCTCACCCCGGTTATCTGCACGAAGCACAAAAATTACATATTTGATAGTGGTTTGTAGGGTAATGGTCCAGATAATGCAGGATAGTGACCCTATGATCAACGTTTCGTCAATAACCCGGTCGTTGATGATCTCATTAAATACGTAAAGGGGGGATGTTCCTATATCTCCGTAAATAATTCCAAGTGCAATGATTAATCCCGCCGCGGTAACTTTATTGGTCCGTATTTTCACTTCTTGAGGTTATTCGTTATTCGGGTACAGACTGCTTTTTCTGTAACTGACATCCTGCAAAGGTATATGCAAAATTTCCATAAGAAGAATACCCTGTTAAAAACTAGCTCCTGAGGTCAGGTTCGGCAATTATTTCGGTGGCTGCCCGTTAACATTATATCCCGATAGGTATCGGGAATATGGTTGAAATAAAAGCCGCCTATCCCGATTGCCATCGGGACAAAATAAAATGTTGTACGGTTTGACAGCCAACCATTAACTTTAAACAGCAAAAAATCAGTTTATTATGTTCAGTGGACGGGGATTCCTACTTATCCTGTTATTGCTTGCAGGATTTTCAGCCAGTTCTCAGCGAATTATTTATTCCGAACCTGAAAAGGATGATACCAGACGCCTGGATTTTGAGATTATTGGCAAGATCAATGGCAATTTCCTCATATATAAAAATATTCGGAACAGGAACTGGATCGCTATCCTGGACAATGACATGAAGCAGATTAATAAGGTTGACCAGGACTATCTGCCGGATAATGACAATGTGCTTAACGTTGATTTTTTCCCTTATAATGATTTCTTCTATATGATCTACCAGTACCGCAAGCGGAATATCATCCATTGCGTAGCGGCAAAGATTGACGGAGAAGGTAAAAAAATGGGGGAACTGATCGAGCTGGATACCACTCATCTCAATTTTGGGGCAGACAGCAAGATCTATTCGGTTTTATCCAGCGAAGACAAGAGCAAGATCATTGTCTTTAAGATCAATAGCCGCAACAAGAAGCTTTACCATATCAGCACCCTGCTGATGGATGAGAATCTTAAAGAAATAAAGAAGAGCAGGCTGGATATGCCCATGGGTGACCGCGATGATTATCTTGGCGAGTTTCAGCTGGACAATGACGGGGACCTTGTTTTTTCAAAATTTGACCGGATCAATAACGAGAATATCGGCACGGCAGCTTTTGTGATAAAGTATGCGCAGGCAGATTCCTTTATGACCAAAGAGATCGGGATCGAGAAAACCTATCTGGATGAAGTGCGGATCAAACCCGATAATTATAATCACCGGTATTTTATCACCTCCTTCTATTACAAGCAGCGACGTGGAAATGTGGACGGATTCTATTTTTATGTATGGGACAAGACGCAATCCAAATCTGTGATAGAAGACACAATGACCTTTAGTGAAGAATTAAAGCGCGAAGCGCGGGGCAATGCGGGTACACGCTCAGCATTCAATGATTACTTCATCCGGAATATAATAACCCGGAAAGACGGAGGATTTATCATTGCCAGTGAAGCTTATTTCACCACTTCAAGAGGCAGTGCCTGGAATCGCTGGAACTACCTGTATGGTTCGCCGTTTCTCAGATCTTACGATTATTATTATTACTCTCCCTATTATAACAGCTACTGGTGGAACAGATGGCAGGATAATAATGCCGTTCGTTACCAGGCAGAGAATATTGCCATTCTTTCCTTTAATAACACGGGTAAAAAAGAATGGAGCGTAGTGATTGCAAAAGATCAGTTTGATGATCAGACAGACAATATGCTTTCTTACCAGATCATGAATACCGGGGGAGAGGTCCATTTTCTTTTCAATGAACTGGAAAAAAGGGTGCAATTGCTGAATGACTTCAGCCTGGAGCCAGGAGGTAAAATTCATCGTAATCCTACTTTGAAAAACCTCGATAAAGGGTATGATTTTATGCCAAAATTCGGGAAACAGGTAAGTTCCCGGCAAATGATTATACCTTGTCTAAATAGAAATTATATTTGTTTTGCCAAGCTGGAGTATAATTAACCAACAGCCAACGAATAAAGTCCGCCATATCCGTGATCGGAATATTTAAACAGAAAAACCCTGCTAATCTTCTTGTACTGCTTGTCACAGGAATATTAATTAAGCTGCCCATATTTATGTCGCCGCATACTCCGGTTATGCGGCCCACAGACGGAGCTTTATATGACGGAATTCTTCGCGTAATAAATCCAGTAGCAAGATCATTTCCCCTGATTTATCCCCTGCTCGCCTTTGCGTTGCTGATGCAGCAGGCGATTACGCTTACGCGATTTATCAATAGTCAGCGGATGACTAACAAGAGCACCTATCTGCCGGGCATGGCCTATATCCTGGTGACTTCCTTATTGCCTGAATGGAATTATTTCTCGGCTCCGTTAATTGTGAATACGATCCTTCTTTTTATCCTCGTTGCCATATTCAATGTTTATAATAAACAGAATGTAAGAGGTGCAATTTTTAATATCGGGCTGGCGCTGGGCATTGCAGGTTTCCTGTTTGTATCCTCTCTTGCATTAATTGTATGGATCTTTTTGGCGATGGCAGTGATCCGGCCCGTTCGAATCACAGAATGGCTGATCTGCCTGCTGGGTGTCACTACACCGTTTTATTTCTATGCCATCTATCTGCTCATCAACGCGAACTGGAGCTGGCATAAATTATTACCCACTGTTACAATGGGGCTTCCTTCCATTCAGCAATCGGCCTGGCTTGCAGGCAGTGTGTTTTTGGTTATGGTTCCATTTGTTGTGGGCGGATATTATGTGCAGGAGAACCTTCGGCGGATGCTTATCAATGTGCGCAAAGGCTGGAGTCTCTTATTATTGTTTTTACTGGCAGCCTTACTGGTGCCTTTCATCAATACAACCGCCAGTTTTGAAAACTGGATAATAGCCATGGTGCCACTGGCAGCATTTCATGGCGGCGCTTATCTGTATCCTGCCTGGCGGCCATTTCCCCTCCTTTTATTCTGGATCACGGTTGCCTTCATAATTTCCTACCAATACTGGGGCCCGGGTTGGTAAACCGTGCAAAAAGACCTCTCTCCGGATAGCAATCCTGATCGTATCTTTGCACCACAAATAATTCATCATGAAATTCGGTGTTGTTGTTTTCCCGGGATCTAATTGCGACAGGGATATGTATGATGCTTTACACCATGATCTGGGACAGGAAGTGACCATGTTATGGCATAAGGATAAGGACCTTAGCCGTTTCAGCACCGAAGATTGTATAGTACTGCCGGGAGGTTTTTCTTATGGCGATTATTTGCGCTGCGGGGCCATTGCCCGCTTTAGCCCGATGATGCAAAGTGTGATCGATTTTGCCAAAGCAGGGGGGAAAGTGTTTGGCGTTTGCAATGGCTTCCAGATCTTATGCGAATCTCATCTTTTGCCGGGTGCGCTTTTGCGCAATAGCCACCAGCAATTTGTTTGCAGGAATGTCCATATCACTAATGAAACTGATAAGGTTTTCCAGATACCAGTGGCCCATGGGGAGGGCAGGTATTATGCCGATGAAAAGCTGCTTGACCAGCTGGAAGACAATGGCCAGGTGATATTCTATTATTGTGATGAGAACGGACATGTGGCTCCGGGTTCCAATCCTAACGGGTCTCTCAGGCATATAGCTGGTATTTGCAACGCAGACCGGAATGTATTTGGAATGATGCCCCATCCTGAAAGGGCCTGTTCGTCTGTTTTAGGGAACACAGATGGTCGCCAAATCATTAAAACTCTTCTGATGGCCGAACAACTCGTAGGCTGATCTTTTCGTCTATTAACTGCCCCCGTTCGTCATGTAATTGACAATTAAAGCACTGGCTGTCTGTTATATTTGCCTGTAATTTTAACAGGCGTTGATGGACTAAAATGTAGATTTTTGTGTATTAGATCATAAACCCCAAATATGAAGAAATCGATATTACTGGCCCTTATTACCGTTTTGACTGTCTCTCTTAAGGCACAGAACCCTGTTAGCTGGACATTTTCATCAAAGAAAGTTGGAGATAAGAAGTTTGAGGTACATATGACTGCCACCATTCAATCAGGCTGGCACCTTTTTTCCCAGACCCAACCTGATGATGCCATTGCCATCCCTACAGGATTTGTGATTAATAAAAATCCCCTGTTGGAAGTGGATGGAAAGATCAAAGAAGTAGGGAAGCTGGAAAAATTCCATGATGCCAAGCTGGAAGTATCTGCCCACCAGTACGCAGATAAAGTAGATTTTGTGCAGGTGGTAAAATTGAAAGCAAACGCGGTGACTAATGTGAATGGTGTTGTAGAATTCCAGACCTGCAATGATGAAAAATGTTTGCCACCGAAAAAAATCAATTTTAGTGTCGCGTTAAAATAGAACGGATACCTTGACTTTATACCTTACGAGTTCTTGTTTAAGGGAACTCGTTTTTTTTAAACCCCATTTTGCAATGTTGCGCAAATTGAAACCGCTGGCTTTTCTTCTCTGTTTACTGACAGGATATTTTACTTCATCAGCACAGGATTCTGCTGCGTTTTCAGGCTGGAATGCTGCGAGTAAGAAGACAGGAAATGGTAAGTATGAACTGACCTTTTCTGTTCCCATTAAAAATGGCTGGCAATTTTATGCACCCAATGAATTATTTCTGGATCAAAAGACCACTGAATTAAAGTTTGGTGATTCAAGTATTGTTCAGGATGGAAGTTTTATGGTATCTGGAATACCAAAAGAGATCAATAGTGAAATTGTGCCGGGCTCTAAAGTAAAGGTATTGGAAGGCAATGTTGAATTTAAGGCTCGGATTTCCATTGCGGGAACTGTTCCAGGTACCCTGCAGGGATCATTGTTTTATACCTATGGAAAAGGTAATGAATTTTATCCTTCAATACCTTTCGCTTTTTCAGTGCCACTGGAAGGAGGTGTTAAGGCTGATAGCACGCTCAAAGATTCTGTGATTAATATTAAGAATCCTGTCAACAATTGCGGCGATGATGTTATACAGGGGGATATGTTGACCATATTTCTTTTTGGCCTGGTAGGAGGGTTACTTGCCTTGTTAACTCCCTGCATGTTCCCAATGATACCAGTTACAGTTACTTTTTTTACCAAAAAAGCGGAAAGTAGAAGAAAGGGGATTTTGAAAGGAGCGTTATATGGGTTTTTCATATTTCTTATCTATGTTCTTATTACTATTCCTTTCCATGTTGTTAACAATACGAACCCAGAAATATTAAATAATATTTCCACCAATATCTGGCTCAATTTTCTGTTTTTCGCAATATTTATCTTTTTTGCTCTGTCATTTTTTGGATTTTATGAGATCGGGTTGCCTTCCGGGCTGGCCAATAAAATGGATTCAAAATCTTCTATTGGTGATATAGCAGGTATCTTCTTCATGGCTGCAACACTTGCTATCGTTTCCTTCTCCTGTACTGGACCCATCTTTGGGACCTTGCTGGCAGGTGTAGTAGGAAATGGGGCCTGGCCACTAACAGTAGGAGCTGCGGGATTTGGAATTGCATTGGGATTGCCATTTGCCCTCTTTGCCATGTTTCCAAACTGGCTGCAATCGCTGCCAAAATCAGGCGGGTGGATGACAGAAGTAAAGGTAGTGCTTGGATTTATTGAGCTGGCTTTGGCGATAAAGTTCTTTTCCAATGCAGACCTTGTAATGCAATGGGGTCTGTTGAAAAGAGAAGTGTTTATTGGTATCTGGATAGTAATCGGACTATTGATTGTGCTTTATCTGCTGGGAGTAATAAGGATAGCGCATAGTTCACCGGTTAAGAGCTACTCATTTATCAGAGTTTTGTTTGTTGTAATATTTGGAGCGTTTACTCTATATCTCATTCCAGGATTAACAAATACCAAAAATGCCGATCTCAAATTAATTAGCGGTTTTCCGCCTCCGAGAAGTTATAGTTTATATGAGCATAAAGGCAATAACAAGCTATTTGAACCAATCCATAATAATTATGCGGAAGCTCTGGCAATCGCTAAAAGAGAGAACAAACCACTGCTTATTGATTTTACAGGCTGGGCATGCGTGAATTGCCGTAAAATGGAAGATAATATCTGGAAGGATCCCCTGGTAGATAGTTTAATGCGTCATCAATTTGTTGTAGTATCCCTTTATGTAGATGAGAGGAAAAAGCTACCACTAGTAGAGCAAACCGTAATCAAACTTTCCACCGGATCAGAAAAATCCCTCGTTACGATTGGTGATAAATGGGCTACTTTTCAAACGGAAAATTTTGGAGCTACTGCACAGCCACAATATGCAATCCTTAGCAGTGACAGGATAGCGCTGACAAAAACGAAATATTATACGCGGAGTTCTGCAGAGTTCTCTGAATGGCTCCAATGCGGTCTGAAGGCTTATCAAACGTTGAGTAAAATGAGAGATCAGAAAGAGGCTCAGCAAAAATCAGCACTTACTTCCCGATAGTCGGGAACCTGGTAGTTAATAAATAGCATACCTATTCCTTTGCTTGCAAAATGATTTTAGTTCAATAAAAAAAGACCCGCGATAGCGGGCCTTTCAATTTGGTGTCATTCTGTAACAGCCTGCCGCCGGGCAAGCAGACCGAAAGTCCTTTTTAGTTGGCTTTCAAATGCGGCTGGAGAAACAGAATGACAAGTATGTATTGCGGATCGCGTGATAGCTATTGTTACTGTTTCGAGAACAAATGTAATAACCCAATCTGATATAGTTATTAATTTCCCGTGAACTTTTTTTATTGCGTTCCGTTACTTAAAGAGCGATTTGTTTTTGCACCATCAGTTTGCGCAGGTTGATAAGACCATAGCGCATACGGCCAAGTGCGGTATTGATGCTGCAATTGGTAGCAGCAGCAATTTCTTTGAAGCTCATATCAGCATAATGACGGAGTATGATCACTTCACGCTGGTCTTCTGGTAATCTTTCCAGCATTTCACGAACACGGTGGTGACTCTGTCTTTTGATCATGACAGTTTCAGCGCTGTCATCAGCAAAACTCAATACTTCAAAGATGTCTTTGTCTTCGCTGTTACGGATGGTGGGGGTCCGTTTAACCTTGCGGAAATGGTCTACACAAAGGTTGTGCGCAATACGCATGGCCCAGGGAAGGAATTTTCCTTCTTCTGTGTAGCGGCCACTACGCATTGTGTCGATAATGCGGATAAATACATCCTGGAAAATGTCCTCGGCAAGGTATTTATCCTTTACCAGGAAGAGAATTGAGGTATAAAGTTTGTCCTTATGACGAAGCACCAGTGCTTCAAGGGCATCTAAATTGCCATCTGTAAATAGATGGATCAATTCATGGTCGGTTTTCTTGTTAAAAGCTTTCATAAAACTCCTACAGTTTTAGGTGGTTCAAAGGGATATTGACAATAAATAAATAATTACTCGGAAAAAGTGTACTTGGTATAAAAGTGTAGAAGTTAGGCTATAGGCGAGAAGTGTTTAGGGTTTATCATGTTGATTGGATATTGGACTTTAAAAATAGACTATTTCAGGAATCCTCCAAACAATTTATTGCCCTCCAGGTATTTAAAACTGTAAAGAAATTGTTAATCATATTGACCGAAATTTATGATGTATAAGGGGTTACATTTGCTGTTCGAAAAATGGAAAAGACAATAAAAGGGAAAATATCCTCTGAAAGGCGGACCGTAAATTCCGCAGAAAACATCCTCATAAAGGGTGCCAGGGTCCATAACCTGAAGAATATCACGGTGGAAATTCCAAGGAATCAATTGGTTGTTGTCACCGGTGTATCGGGTTCCGGAAAAAGTTCCCTCACTATCGATACTCTTTATGCCGAAGGCCAGCGCCGATACGCAGAAAGCCTTAGTGCTTATGCCAGGCAATTCCTTAACCGGATGAACAAGCCGGACGTGGACTATATTAAAGGCCTTTGTCCTGCTATAGCCATTGAACAAAAAGTAATTACCCGCACTCCCCGCAGCACGGTAGGTAGCATGACCGAGATATATGATTATTTCCGGTTAATGTACGCAAGGATCGGGAAAACCATTTCGCCAATTTCCGGGAAAGAAGTGAAGAAGGACGATGTGGCTGATGTATTAAATGCAATTAAGTCGGCCGGCAAAGGTGACAGGATATACCTCCTGGTTCCTTTCAAACAACACAAGAACAGGGAAACAAAAGAGGAATTGAATATCCTGGTGCAAAAAGGATTTTCAAGGGTGTATGTACACCAGGGTTCTACAAAGCAGAATGGCAATTCTGGTGGTGAGATATTCCGGATTGAAGAATTGCTTGAACTGGGTGATAAGGAACTGAAGGCAAAGATACCTGCACAGTCATCGAAATCCGGGATCTATATTCTTATTGACAGAGTAGTAGTAAAAGACTTTGAGGAGGATGATATCCATCGATTGTCAGATTCCATTGGGACTGCTTTTTATGAAGGCGAGGGAGATGTATACCTGGAGATCCAGACATCATCGGGAGAAGTAAAATTGCACCATTACAATAATCGCTTTGAAGCTGATGGAATGCAGTTTGAAGAACCGGTTCCAAATTTATTCTCTTTTAATAATCCATTTGGCGCCTGCCCTACCTGTGAGGGATTCAGCCAGGTACTGGGAATCGATAGTGAGCTGGTAATACCAGACAGGCGACTGAGTGTATATGATGGGGCCATTGCTCCATGGAAAGGTGAGAAACTGGGATTGTGGCGAGAGCAGTTTATCAAAGGAGCTAAGAAATTCAATTTCCCTGTTCATAAAGCCATTGCTGACCTTACTTCCAAACAATATGATCTACTCTGGGAAGGGAATGAGCATGTGCACGGCATCAATGATTTCTTTAAGGAGGTAGAACAGAATCTTTACAAGGTTCAATACCGCGTATTGCTTAGCCGGTATCGTGGAAGAACCACCTGTCCGGATTGTAAAGGGGCAAGATTACGCAAGGAAGCCCTTTATGTGAAGGTGAATGGAAAACATATTGGAGAATTATGCGAATGGCCAGTGAAGGAACTGAAAGTATGGTTCCAGGAACTGGAAGAGAAATTAAGTGCTCACGATAAGGAGATCGCTAAAAGAATATTACTGGAGATCAATCACCGTATCAAGACCTTACTGGATGTAGGTCTTGGTTATCTCACCATCAATCGCCTTGCAAATTCATTAAGTGGGGGAGAAAGTCAGCGCATACAGTTGACCCGTAGCCTGGGTAGTAATTTAACTGACTCATTATATATACTGGATGAGCCATCCATTGGTCTGCATTCAAGGGACACTGCCAACCTGATAAGAGTATTAAAGGAATTGCGTGACCTGGGTAATACTGTTGTGGTGGTAGAGCATGATGAAATGATGATGCGTGAAGCAGATCATATTATCGATATGGGACCACTGGCCTCACATCTTGGTGGGGAAGTAATTGCGGAAGGCAATTATGATAATATCGTTTCCAACCCGGAAAGTCTTACCGGAAAATACCTGAATGGAAAGTTTTCCATCGAACCGCCAAAAATGGTGAGGAAATGGAATCGGTCCATAACAATAGAAGGAGCACGACAGCATAACCTGAAAGATATCAATGTAGAATTCCCATTGAATGTGCTTTGCGTGGTAAGTGGTGTGAGTGGAAGCGGAAAGACTACATTGGTAAGGCAGATATTATATCCCGCATTAAGAAAGATAAAGGGAGAGTTTGCTGATAAGATTGGTTTTCACAAATCCATTAAAGGAGATATTGAAAGTATTTCACAGATTGAAATGGTGGACCAGAACCCAATTGGTAAATCGTCAAGGAGCAATCCAGTTACCTATATTAAGGCGTATGATGAGATCAGGGAATTGTATGCGAAACAACCACTGAGCAAGATGCGTGGTTTCCAGGCCAAGCATTTTTCTTTCAATGTGGATGGAGGGCGTTGCGATACCTGTAAGGGAGAAGGAGAGCAGGTTGTAGAAATGCAATTCCTGGCAGATGTACATTTAACCTGCGAGGTTTGCGACGGCAAAAAGTTTAAGGAAGAAGTGCTGGAAGTAACCTACCGGGAAAAAAGCATTTATGATGTGCTGGAGATGAGCGTGGATGAAGCATTAGAGTTTTTCTATAGTGAGAAGAGCCTCGTCAAAGCTATTCAGCCGCTTAGTGATGTGGGGTTGGGTTATGTGAAACTGGGGCAATCATCCGATACATTATCCGGTGGTGAAGCCCAGCGGGTAAAACTGGCTTCCTTCCTTGGGAAGAGAAATAGCGCCAACAAGATCCTCTTCATATTTGACGAACCAACTACTGGCCTTCATTTTCATGATATCAAGAAATTGCTGGTTTCCTTTAATGCCCTGATTGAACAGGGCCACTCAATAATAGTAATAGAGCATAATATGGATGTGATCCGGAGTGCCGACTGGGTTATTGACCTGGGGCCTGAGGCAGGCGATGCCGGAGGAAACCTCGTATTTGCAGGAACGCCGGCTGGACTTAAGGATGTAAAGGGAAGTCACACGTCGAAATTCCTCTAAAAAACAGGCTGTTTTTTGCGATTTGTCTAATCTGGTTGTCGCCAAACACTTATTTTATTGATCGTGCGCAAGGCCAGTTGCAATTATTACTAGTTTTCACTGAAAAATGCACGGTAAAAGCTTGTAAATTCAAGAACGGAAATATAGTTTTGTTTCCGTCCACCTCTGATGGACTCCTACTATTTATCCAACTTCTCTGAAATCCGTACTAATCTCAGTAAACAGCTAGGTGAAGAATTAAAGTGAACAGCAACCTGTTTCGCTGTAAAGATGTCCTCCGAAAATTCCAGGGCTACGGCCAATCTCGCTCCAATCCTTTCGAAAGCTCAGAAATCCTTCCTTGACAACCATAGCGTTGTATTGCTTCTATTTTATCTATAAAAATTAAAAACTCTGAGCGATGAGAAAGTTTTACTCTTTGATAACGATGCTGTTGATTGTGACGATTGCTTCGTCCCAAACCACTTATACGTGGAATAATGCTGCGGGTGGACAGTGGACGGATGCCACTAAGTGGACTCCAAACAGAAACACTCCAGCTACTACTGACATATTGGTGTTTAACACTGGGGCCAGTTATTCGGTAACTAATATTCCAACCCAAACAATTGGTCGCCTGAACGTTTCTGCAGGTACAGTAACCTTTTCCGGACAGGGAGGTACTATTACTTTAACTATTAATAATAGTACAGGTGGTGCTGATCTCATTATTGCAAATGGCGCTGCTCTGGTTCAAAACGCTTCGGTAGATAATCTGGTTTTAGGAAATTCAGCCACTGCGGACATTAGCGGAACACTTACTGAAAACGGAATTTATAATACTGATGGTACCACCGTTGTAACAACAGTGAGTAATACGGGTATTATCGATAACAGGAATACCATTACATGTACGACAGCGTCTAAATTAATGATGAGTAGTGGTTCTCGCTACATACACGCATTTAATGGCGGAAATATTCCTGATGCAACATGGAATGCAAATTCTACAATTGAATTTACGGGTATAACTACCACATTACCTGGTAACTTCGGAGGTTTAATAGCTTATGGTAACGTTACATGGAATAACACTTTACAGACAGGCAATATTTCATTTGCTGGTGCACTGAACACAGTGAATGGCAACCTGTCAATTCAAAGTACAGGTACCGGTGACATTCGTTTAAAAAACTCTGGTGGAGGAACAACCACAACTAATGTTGCTGGAAACTTTTCACTTTCAGGAGGTACTCTCAATATAGTTGGTACCAGTCAGACACATGATTTAAATGTTGATGGAAATGTATCGATCAGTGGGGGTACATTGACAAGGACTGGAGGTACCGGCAACTTTAATTTTAGCGGTGCTTCTACTCAAACTTTTTCAAAAACAGGGGGAACAATCACTAGCACTGTAAATTTCACGATCAATGCCGGCGCTATTGTAGATTTCGGAACATCCGTACTTGACGGTACTTTAGCAACTTTTACTCTGGCTAATAACGGTAAGATCATTACTGGCAATGCTAATGGCATTCGTTCTACTGGTGCTTTTGGTTCCATCCAGGTGGGTGGCACGCGAACTTATAATAGCGGTGCTGATTATGAATTTCGTGGCGCTACTACAGGTACCTTCACTACTACTACCAATCCTCAGATAGATAACATTATTATCAATAATACAGGCGGAGATGTTACACTGAGCCAGCCAATGACTGTAAATACGAGTCTTACCCTGACTGCGGGAGCACTGGTTTCAACTGCTACCAACTTCCTGAGTTTAGTTGTTAATGCTACTGTATCTGGTGCTTCAAATTCATCCTTCGTAAGCGGACCCATACGCAAAACGGGTAATAATGCATTTACTTTCCCAACCGGAAGGGTCGGTGCCGGTTATGTACCTATTGCCATAAGTGCTCCAGGAAATGTTGGTACCATAATGACTGCAGAGTATTTAAGAGGTACACCTCCAAACGCCACCAACATTACTGCGGCAGGAATTAAACATATCAGTACTTGTGATTACTGGACACTGGATCAGACAGGTATTGCGTCTGCTGTTAACGTAACGCTGAACTGGAATGGTAACAACCCTTGCAATGGCGTAAACTATGTAACTGATCCTACAACTATTAAAGCGGTCCATTATAATGGAACAAGCTGGAATACTGCCAGCCCCAGCAATGGTACAGGTTCAGCAGCTACAGGTTCCGTAACCTGGACTGGCGTAACTGTATTCAGCCCATTTGCTTTGGGAACTACAGCAAGTGGTAACAATAACCCGC
>JAJKIP010000055.1 GCA_021154405.1 Segetibacter sp.
GCAATTGAAACCAGGAAATGGGTGGCACGTAGCGCCAATACAGGAGTAAGCTGCTTTATTTCACCAGTTGGTATCACCATTGATGCTCAGCCCTACAACACTGCCGCAGCTATTAAAGGATTTGTTCTTCCGAATGATTCCAAAACCTTTTATGTAAAATACGGTGATCTGGTATCCAAATTGATGGTCATTGCATCCATTTGCCTGGTAATATGGATCCTGAGTTTATGGCTTGTTTCCAAATTTAAGAAAAGGAAAATACCGGGCTGAACCAGGAGCCTGCTTACTACATAGCATGAATAAAACGATCACCGTACATAAACGGAAAATTTTTTATCGGATAGAAGGCAACGGCAGACCCATTCTGTTTGTCCATGGGTTTGGAGAAACAGGAGATGTATGGAATAATCAGATCTCATTTTTCCGCGACAAATTCAGATTGATCATACCAGATCTTCCAGGAAGTGGGAAATCAGACCTGGTACAGGACATGAGCATGGAAGGTATGGCTGAGGTGATCCAGGAAATAACGAAAGAAGAGGTGTCTCCTGCGGAAGAGAAACCGGTTATTATCGGCCACAGCATGGGTGGTTACATAACTCTGGCATATGCTGAGAAATACCCGGATCAGCTGCAGGCTTTTGGACTCTTCCATTCAACGGCTTTTCCTGACACTGAAGAGAAAAAGGCCGCCCGGCGGAAGGGGATCGGGTTTATACGGGAAAACGGTGCCTTCGAGTTCTTGCGAACCACCAGTCCAAACCTTTTCTCTCCCGGATTTAAAGCGGAAAATCAGGCAATTGTTGACAGTTTTATTGAGAGCCTGAACAACTTTTCACCAGAATCTCTCGTTTATTACTATGAGGCAATGATCAGGCGTCCGGACAGAACAAACCTGCTAAAAAACGCGAAAATTCCTGTGCTTTTTATAATGGGAGAACATGATACAGCAATACTTCTGCAAGACACGCTTAAGCTATGTAGCCTGCCTGAAAAAGCGTATATTCATATTCTCAGGAAATCCGGTCATATGGGAATGATGGAGGAGGCTGATTTAAGCAACGATTTTCTCAAGCAATTTTTTGACGGAGCCTGGTTATTTTGATCCGATCGATGAAACGTTTCATAGTCATATTGACATCGCTGTTATTCACTAAAGCGCTACTCGCCGAGCACATTACCGGTGGTGAAATGTTTTATACCTATACAGGATTCTCCAACGGAGAGCACCAGTACCATGTAACCCTGAAGCTTTACCGCGACTGTTTCTCTGCTGGCGCCCAACTGGATGTCAGTGCAGCAATTGCCGTTTTCAATAAATCCACGAATTCCATAGTCTGGCAGGGCCTTGTCCCCATGGAAGGAGGCGCTCAACAACTGCAGCTTAGTAACCCGGGTCCCTGTATCTCCAATCCGCCCCAGGTCTGTTACCAGGTGGGATATTATGAGTTTGACGTGAGTTTACCCGCGAGCATTAATGGGTATACGGTCACCTACCAGCGCTGCTGCCGTATCAATGGTATCAGCAACCTGGTTGGTTCCGGAAACCAGGGAGCCACTTATACTGCTGATATTCCCGGTACTTCCATGCTGGCATCAGCACCTATAAACAGCAGCGCACGATTTGTAGGAATCGATACCGTAATTGTTTGCGGAGGATACCCTTTCACTTACAGCTTCGGCGCGGTGGATGCTGACAATACTGATGTATTACGTTATTCCTTTTGCAATGCCTGGATTGGAGGCAGTTCCGGAAACCAGGCGCAATCTGCTCCGAATCCTCCATCGGCCCCACCCTACACCAGTGTTAATTATAATGGACCTTTTAGCTCCACAAGTCCGCTGGGCCTCAATGTAACCATAAATCCCAATACCGGCCTGATCAGCGGTACTTCCCCGGCGCAGGGTATATATGTGGTGACAGTATGCGTGGAAGAAATAAGACAGGGCGTTGTAATTGCTACTCAACGCAAGGACTTGCAGATAAAAGCAGGGGGCTGTGATATCGCAAAGGCGCAATTGGATCCCCAGTATATCACCTGCGACGGCTTTACCATGAATTTTTCGAACAAAAGCAATAGTCCGCTGATCAATACTTATTACTGGGAATTTGGAGATCCCGCCAGTGGCGCAAATAATTCATCTACACTGGCAACTCCAACACATACCTATTTAACAGCTGGTGATTATACAATTAAACTGGTCACTAACCGTAATCAGGATTGTTCAGATTCTACAACAGCAAAAGTGGGTGTATGGCCTGGTTTCTTCCCGGCATTCAACGCGGCAGGCATCTGTCTGACGAAACCTGTTGTGATCACAGATCAAAGCACAACCAACTATGGCGTGGTGAATGCCTGGACCTGGGATTTTGGAGATGGCGGTCAGGCAACCATTCAAAATCCATCCCATACCTATACATCCATAGGTCCCAAAACTGTATTATTGACGGTAAGCAATAGCAAAGGCTGTACGGATACTGTATCACATGTTGTCAATGTAATTGAGAAACCACCAATAACACTTGGATTCAGGGATACGCTGATCTGCGTACCAGATGCAGTAACGCTGCAGGCTTCAGGCACAGGTGTGTTTAGCTGGGCGCCGAACTTCAATATGGTAAACGGCAACACAGGTACGCCAACTGTGAACCCCGCTAATACTACTACCTACCATGTGACCCTGGATGAGCAGGGTTGTGTGAATACGGATTCAGTCCGTGTTCGGGTAGTAACATTTGTTACACTCAATGAAATGAAGGACACCACCATATGCCAAACGGATCCTGTGCAATTGCAGATAGTGAGCGATGCATTACAATATCAATGGTCTCCTGCCCCTGACGTTAACAATCCTAACGTGCAAAACCCGATAGGTATTACTGGAAATACAACTATCTACACCGTATTGGCAAAAATAGGAAGCTGTACGGCGCAAAAGGATATTGGCGTTACTGCAATACCGTATCCAAAAGCCAATGCCGGGTTAGACACCACCATTTGTTATAATACAGACGCTATGCTCAAAGGCAGTCATGATGGATCAACATTTGCCTGGACTCCCGTTAGCTCGCTCACCAATGCCAATACACTCAATCCAATAGCCCATCCACGTGACACAACACGATATATCTTAACCGTATACGATATCAAGGGCTGCCCCAAACCGGGAAGGGATACTGTACGTGTAAATGTATTGCCGAAAATCAGGCCATTTGCGGGTAATGATACACTGGTGGTAGTAGGACAGCCGCTGCAATTGAACGCAGAAGGAGGAGTAAGTTATATCTGGAGCCCACCGACCGGATTAAATAATCCAAATATCAAAAATCCTATCGGGCAGTATGACGCCGAGATTGACAGCATTAGATACATGGTGCAGGTATTTAACCAGGCCGGTTGTGTGGATACGGATTATGTGAAGGTGACGGTGTTCAAGACCAATCCCTATGTATTTGTGCCAACCGGATTCACACCAAATGGTGATGGCCGTAATGATGAAGTGAAGCCTGTTGCAGTGGGAGTAAAAACTATCAAATATTTCAGCATCTATAATCGTTGGGGGCAATTGGTATTTACCACCACTACCAATGGAAAAGGATGGGATGGAAGGCTGGGTGGTACTCCTCAGGGCAGCAATGTGTTTGTATGGATGGTGAGCGCCATCGATTATCTGGATAAACCTATTTTCCTGAAAGGCACTGTTACGCTGATACGATAACTACCTGTTATCTGCATACTCCTCAACTAAAATCACTGTAAATTGCGGGCTCAATAAATGAGCGCTTATGTCCAGGATTGTAATGATTACCGGAGCCAGTTCCGGTTTCGGAAAAGCATGTGCCGAGATATTTGCTTCCAATGGCTATGATGTGATATTGAATGGCCGCAGAAAGGATCGGCTGGAAGAGTTGTGCCGTTCATTGGAGAAACGATATAATATGGCTGGGTATGTGTTACCCTTTGATGTACGCGATCAGCAGGCGGTGTTTGAAAGTGTTAAATCATTACCTGCTGGCTGGCAGAACATAGATGTGCTGATCAATAATGCAGGCCTGGCGCTAGGCCGTGATTATTTTGAAGAAGCGAATCTTGACGACTGGAATATAATGGTGGATACCAATGTAAAAGGATTTGCGTATGTGGCGCAGGCTGTAGCACAACTCATGGTTAAGCGCAAACAGGGTCATATCATAAATCTTGGCTCGGTTGCCGGCAAGCAGGTATATGAGCGGGGAAATATGTATTGTGCCAGCAAGTATGCAGTTGATGCATTGAACCAGGCAATGCGAATAGATATGCTTCGGCATAATATCAAGGTTACCGGTATTCATCCGGGAGCAGCAGTTACGGAATTTTCAATCGTAAGATTTAAGGGCGATGAAAAAACAGCAGATAGTGTATATAATGGCATTAATCCATTATCTGCAAAAGATGTAGCTGATGTTATTTATTATTGTACTACACTGCCACCGCATGTTTGCATCGATGACCTGATATTGACCTGTACAAGGCAGGCGGACGGAATTTATTTTTACAGAGATGAGATTAAATAGAATAATTAATCCCTCAATTCACTGAAAATATAATCAGCCTGTTTTGTGTGGCAACTGAAACAACCTGTTCTTCCCGTTTCTGAAAGGACACGATCAGTTTTACTGCTTCCTTTGAATTCTTCATAACCCCAGCCTCCTGTGGAAGGAAAACGCAGGCTATCTTTCATCATCACATCCACCTGTCTTCTTTTACCTTCAGCAGTATTGCCGTCTACCTCTATTCCTTCAATAAGATCAAATACGAATATTGAACCTTGCGGAAAATAACCGGAAGCATATCCCTGCATTGCTTTATCATTTGCATAGATGTGATGAAACCCACCTGTTGATTTAAAGCCCGCACTGCCGGGGCCTATCAATCCGGTTTTGATATGTGTCCATTTTCGGAATCCATCAGGATAGGGAACTGGCTCATCAGCTTTGGGACGAATAATAAATGCGGCTCCAGAAATGATTACAGCAATCCAGAGTATAACGGTTAGAGATCTCTTCATTAGAAAATAGTTTAATGATTTAACATCAGACAATTAAATAAGTACGCTTTGAATTTACCATTTCATTGGCGTCAAATGCAGGCTTTTCTACCAGACGGAAAATTGGTAGGATAAACGGCCTGTTTTAATAGCCTAATGCAAAACGGCCGGGATTACTTTTCATGGATTTTTAATTGAATAGCGGTATTCAAATCCATTTAGACAAAATAGGATCGAAAGCAGTTAAAATTCGTAAACGCTAAAAGGTTGTTCCAAGCCTAATTTTAATTGTCACAATAACAATTATGAAAAGTAGAGTATTGTCTGGGCGGTTATGTCCGGGACTGATATCGCTTTTTGTATACTTTTCTAACTACCAAATTAACGAGCTATGAACTTACCATTGAAAAACGGAAGCGCAGCTACGAATCGAGGCTTCCTGCTGCTAACAATGAAATTCTGCC
>JAJKIP010000056.1 GCA_021154405.1 Segetibacter sp.
ATCCTTGTATTCAACCTGAATAGCTACGCTCCAGCACTTTCTCCATCTGCATAGATCTGCTCCCCTTAACCAGCAAATGCGTATTCTGAAACCCCTGCTTCCTCAACCATTCTCCCGCCTGCACAGAATTTTCAAACTGTTCAAAAGGATGTTTGATCTTCAGGAAATCACCACCCACCAATACCACATTCTTCCATTTATATTGTTTGATGAGCTCTATAATCGCTTCATGCTCTTTCAGACTTTCTTCTCCTAACTCCATCATACCACCTAATAGCAATACTTTATTATCTGCTTTCAGTTTCGCGAAATTTTCTATTGCCAGCTTCATACTGCTGGGATTGGCATTATAGGCATCCAACACCACTTGGTTGCTATCTTTATTGATTAATTGAGAGCGACTATTGCTCGGCATATAATTTTCAATTGCCGAACGTATCTGCTTCTCTGGCACATTAAAAAATTTACCGATCGTAATTGCTGCCAGCACATTCGGCAAATTATATTCTCCTACCAAATGAGTGCTGATCTTCTTTTCATCAAGCCCCTGTATTATTTCAATCTCCAAAAATGGGTCTGACTGAAGCGCTTTGCCAATCAAATGTGCATCGCCACCAGTACCATATTTAATTATGCCACTAATACCCTTGCTCATTTCGTGCAAATAATCATAATCCCACATAACAAAAGCAGTACCCTGGTGCTCGCGGAGATAATCATACAATTCACCTTTTCCTTTACGCACTCCCTCAATGCCTCCAAATCCTTCCAGGTGCGCCTTGCCTGCATTGGTGATCAATCCGTGTGTTGGCTGTGCATATTCACAATAACCCGCAATCTCTTTCTGGTGATTGGCGCCCATTTCTATTACCGCCATTTCTGCATCCGCTTTGATCTTTAAGAGTGTTAGCGGCACGCCGATATGATTATTGAGATTGCCTTCCGTGGTGTAGGTTTTATAAGTAGTAGAGAGAACGGCATGGATCAGTTCTTTGGTAGTGGTCTTTCCATTGCTGCCAGTGACTGCAATAAAAGGAACCTGTTTGAATTCGGCTGGAGAGGCGCCAAACTTTTCACGATGGTATTTTGCCAGTTGTTGCAGTGCTGTCAATACATCATCTACAAGAAAGGTTTTGCCGGGTATCTCGTATTCTTTTTCATCGATCACTGCGTAGCCTGCGCCTGCTTCTATGGCCTGTTTAACAAATGTATTGCCATTGAAATTGCCGCCTTTAAGGGCAAAGAAGAGATCGTTCTTTTTGAGTTTCCGGGTGTCTGTTTGAACGGAAGGGTATTGCTGGTAAATGGAATAGAGGTTTTCTATTGACATGGGACGAAGGTAAGAAAAGCTGTGCCTTGGTTTTGTGAGACCCGCCTAGGCTGAGGCTACGGCGAGCAAACCCGCCTTTGCTAAAGCTTCGGCGGGTAAAAGAAAAGCCCCTACATTACTGCAGAGGCTCTTAGGAGTTTTATGAAAAGAACTAGCGTTTTTGCCTTTTTGTTGGGAAGAACTGACCTGTCTTCCTTTTGTTTCCTTCAGGGCTACCCATACGGTCCATTGCACAACGGAATCCGAGAGTACTTAATGCCTGATCTTCTTCCAGGAAACGACGTGTACCAGGAGAGAGCCAGTAAGCACGATCATTCCAGCTTCCACCTTTATACACTCTTGATTTATCACTGATCAGGGTTGTTGCACCGTAACCATATGTTGCCTGCGACAATGTATCACCATCCAGGAAGTTGATTACGTTACCACGCTGATAGTTTCTGCGGTTCCTGCTTTCTGCATCAGTTACCTGTACCATTCTTACCCTGCCAGTAGTATCATTGATCTCAGCTTCACCGTCAGCATTCTTATACAATTTCATGTATTTATTACCACGGAATGGAGCAGGCATATCATCATAGTCAAGAGAAGACATCGGCCTGTACACATCCTGTACCCACTCGCTTACGTTACCTGCCATATTGTAGATACCGAAACCATTGGGATAGAAAGATTTTACTTCAGCGGTATAGAAGGCACGGTCATTCAAACCACCGGCAACACCCGCGTTATCACCTGAACCACGTTTGAAGTTGGCGAGGAACTGACCCTGCCAGCTGCCATGACGTGTATCACGCAGTCCGTTCACGTTTTGTGACCAGGGATAGATCTGTTTGTTAGATTGTAACTCCTCACCACGCTTACCTTCTTTGGTAGAGGGGCGGGGGTTCTGATTGATCAAACCATAAGCTGCATATTCCCACTCTGCTTCAAAAGGCAGACGGTAATCAGGCAACAGCAGACCATCTTCCATTGAAACTTTTGTACGGGGCTGACCCTGTGCAGTCTTCAACGGATTCTTTTTAGATGTAGCTGTTTTACCAGGAGCTGTTTGATATAAGTCGAGCAGGTAAGACTTGGTAGTAAAGTTATTGCTACCCTGCTGTCCCTGCAGACCCTGCTGATTGATATAACCTTTTTTCAGAAGTATTCCTTCGTTAACACGGTCAGATCTCCACAGGCAGAAGTCTGTTGCCTGTCTCCAGGTAACTCCTACTACAGGATAATCATTAAAACCGGGGTGACGGAAGTAGAACTCAACGAGTGGCTCGTTATAGCTCAATTCACTTCTCCAGACGAGAGTATCAGGCAGCGCACCTTCAATGATCGGAACATTAACCGGATCTGACGGATCAAAAACCTTGTTCAGCCAGAAAAGGTATTCACGATAGTGAACGTTAGCCACCTCTGTGCGGTCGATATAAAAAGATGGAACAGATACACGGCGGGGGATATTATCCCAGTTAGCCATTACGTCTTCTTCAGTCTGGCCCATGGTAAAGGTACCACCCTGAACAAAAACGAGACCGGGTCCCAGGCCCTGCTCTTTGGTTTTAGCTACCTGGTAGCCACCCATTTTTTTATCGTTGTAGTTCCAGCCAGTTACGTCTGATTGAGCGGCTTTCTTCTTAAAAAGACCACCGTTCTTACAGGAAGCGAACAGCGCCACACAGGATAAAAGGATTAGTAAGTTTTTCACTCTCATTATTTTTTTCATAAACCTATGAATTGGAATAAATTTAACGCTGGTTAAAGTCATATTATTGCATCGGTGCATGAATTTCCCTGGCGTAAACACAAATATAAACACATTCATTTATAAGTCTTTAGGCACATATACGATTTTGCGGTAGGGAATTTTCATGGGATTTAGTCGTTATATTACTATGCTTGTGAGAAAACCAGGAATCATCCCGGTTAAAATCGGGATAATGAAGAAGTTGGCGGCGTCGGTGTGGCTAACGCCCGCTTGTATTTCTTTGCTTCTCCTGATCTCTGCCCCTTCCCTCCAGGCACAGCGCATTTATAAACCCTCTTCTGTTCTTGCTTCCGGTACCTGGTACAAGATAGCTGTTGAACAGGCCGGCATTTTCCGGATCGATATTCCCTTCCTTAATACACTTGGCATTAATACCTCCAACCTGGCTTCCAGCTCCATCCGCCTTTTTGGAAATGGAGGGGCCATGCTCTCTGAAGCAAATAACGGGCCCTGGTATGATGACCTCACAGAAAATTCCATCCAGGTGGTTGACGGCGGAGATGGTGTGATCAATGGAAATGATTATATCCTGTTTTATGCAGAAGGTCCCGACCGCTGGCTCAAAGATTCCGCGAATAAACAATTCCATCACCAGAAGAATCTTTACAGCAACCGGTCTTTTTATTTTCTTACAGTGGGTGGTTCTGGATTAAGAGTGCCCGATAAACCTGGCACTGGTACCGCAGCATTTAGCACCAGCAGCTTTATGGGCCGGTATTTTCATGAACTGGATTCTGTGAACTTTCTTTCCAGCGGACGTGAATGGTATGGGGAAGAATTTTCCAATACTCCCGGCCATCTTGTCACCAGAACTTTTACTCCCGGCGTTGATGCAGCTGATGGATCTCCCCTGATCATTAAAAGCAATCTCATCTCACGCGCTATTGGCAATAGTAGCAGTTTTACCATCCAGGTAAATAATGCCAATGGTGGACAGGTAACTATTCCACCGATCACCACCGGATTATATGACGTGTTCGCCAAAGAAGGAAATACTTTCGTCAATACAACCAAATTGCCGGGAAATCTTTCTCTCAATTTTACTTATACGCCAGGAGGCGTAAATGCACAGGGATGGCTCAACTGGTTTGAATTACTCTATACTCAGCTGCTTTCCATGAATGGCAATAATCAGTTGTTATTTCGCGACTGGGCGGGAGTTGGAAATAGTTCCGAGGAGTTTGTTATCAGCAACGCCTCCAGTATTACCCAGGTTTGGGATATTACCGATCCACTCCATCCTTCAAAAATAACCGGAACACTTTCTGGAACTACTTACCGGTTTGTAAATGATGCAATGCGTTTACGGGAATATGTTGCATTCAATACTCCCAATTTTTTGATACCTGTATCATTGGGTCGCATCAATAACCAGGACCTGCATGGCATTTCACCAGCCGATCTGCTGATTGTAACGCATTCATCACTGCTCTCGCAAGCCAACCGGTTATCTCAATTCCATAATACAAGGAATGGATTACGCGTAAAAATTGTAACTACAGACCAGGTATATAATGAATTTGGAAGTGGTAGCCCTGATCCAGCCTCCATCCGTGATTGGGTAAAAATGTATTATGATCGATATGGAACAGATCCTGCATCCAAACCCCGCTACCTGTTATTGTTTGGGGATGCATCCTTTGATTACAGGGATCGGATCAAAACCAATACCAACCTCGTTCCTGCTTATGAGAATCCCAGTTCCCTGGATGTTTTGACTACGTATACGTCTGATGATTTTTATGGTTTTTTGGACGATAATGAAGATATCAATTCTGGTGCAGCCATCAATTACCTGGATATCGGCATTGGAAGAATACCTGCCAAGAACCTTGATGAAGCAAAGAATTTTGTTGATAAGGTAGAAGCTTATTTCGCCAAAGAAAGTTTTGGTCCGTGGAGGAATAATCTCACATTCATTGCCGATGATGAAGATCAGAATCTTCACCTGCAGGATGCAGAAACAATAACAGCTACAGCCGCCACAGTGGCTCCCGTATTTGATATTCAGAAAATATACCTGGATGCGTACCGACAGGAAAGCGGATCTGGTGGAAGCAGCTATCCACAGGCCAACCAGGCCATCAATAACCAGGTCTTCAATGGCACGCTGCTTTGGAATTTTACAGGTCATGGTGGCCCACGCAGATTGGCGGAAGAAACCATACTGGACCAGGACATCGTGAATGGATGGAATAATCCAAACAGGCTTCCGCTATTCCTCACTGCTACCTGTGATTTTGCTCCTTATGATAATCCATTGGTGAATTCTATTGGAGAGAATATCCTGGTAAGGCCAAAGACAGGAGGGATAGCGTTGATGACTACAACGCGACTGGTATTTGCATTCAGTAACAAGATCATGAATGATAATTACATCCGGTTTGCATTGCAGCCGGATGCTAATGGAAAATATCGAAGTTTGGGTGATGCCATGAAGGATGCAAAGAATTATACTTACCAGACTTCCGGTGACATCACCAATAACAGAAAATTCACTCTACTGGGTGATCCTGCTCTTACCATTGCTTTTCCGCAATTGAAAGTACAGGCATCAAGGATAAATGGTTTACCAATAACTCAGACAGACACGCTGAGTGCAACAGACAAGGTTACCATTGAAGGGGAAGTAACAGATACACAGGGAAACCTGCTCAGCAGTTTTAATGGAAACGTTTACCCAACCGTATTTGATAAACTGCAGAATGTGACCACGCTTGCCAATGACCCCACCAGCCAGCCAACCGTGTTTACTACCCGTAGCAATATTCTTTTTAAGGGGAAGGCTTCCGTGAGCAGTGGAAAATTCTCATTCTCCTTTAAAGTGCCAAAAGATATCAATTACCAGTTTGGAAATGGAAAGCTGAGCCTGTATGCCGAGAATGGCATCAATGATGGCAGTGGAGCATTTACCAATTTCATAGTGGGAGGCACCGGTAATAATGCTGGCAATGATTCAAAAGGTCCGGAGATCAAATCTTATCTCAATGATGAGAAATTTGTGAATGGCGGCATCACCAATGAAAATCCGATCCTGATCGTGAAACTCAGTGATTCATCCGGGATCAATACGGCAGGAACAGGGATTGGTCATGATATAGTGGCGACCCTGGACAACGACAATAAGCAATTCTTTATTCTGAATGATTTTTATCAAAGCGATCTCAACAGCTACCAGGCCGGACAGGTACGTTTTCAGTTACCGGAGATGACACCCGGTCCTCATACACTGAAAGTTAAAGCCTGGGACGTGCTGAATAATTCAAATGAGATGGCGATTGACTTCACAGTGGCCAATGATGAAAAGCTGGAATTGACCCATGTTCTCAACTATCCAAACCCCTTTACCACCCATACACAGTTCTGGTTTGAGCATAACAAGCCCGGACAGGACTTACTGGTTCGTATCCAGATATTTAGCTTGAGCGGAAGGGTAATAAAAATGCTTGAACGGACAATAAATACCCCCGGAAATCGTTCAAGTGAACTGGAATGGGATGGGCGAGATGAATATGGAGACAAAATAGGCAGAGGAGTTTACTTTTATAAGCTGTCCGTGACAGCTCCGGGGAGGTTGAAAAAGGAGAAGATTGAGAAGCTGGTCATTTTTTAGTTTCCGTTTAAATTCAATAATTTAGCCGACCTCTTTTGGACCAAACCATAGTTTTTTTTATATAAATACTAAACTCTTATCATTAATGAGATCAACTGCTCTAAAGCTGACTGCCGTATTGTTTTTATCATGCAGTTTAGTGGCTGCCGTGAATGCCCAGGAAAAATTAAAAGTGGTGACCTCTGCAGTGCCCTTTCTTCGTATCTCGCCAGATGCCCGTGCCGGCGGTATGGGTGATCTCGGTGTAGCAACTTCTCCTGATGCAAGTGCCGGTTTCTGGAACATCGGTAAAGTGTCTTTCAATGAATCAAAAGGCGGTATCGCTGCCACTTATACTCCCTGGCTGAAAAATCTGGTTAATGATGTATATCTCGCTTCATTGTCAGGTTATTACAAATGGGATGAGCTTCAGGCCATCAATGTAGGCCTTCGCTATTTCAGCCTCGGTAATATTCAGTTCACTGACCAGAATGGTAATATCAACGGAAATGGTAAACCCCGTGAATTCGGTATTGATGTGGGTTACTCACGCAAACTGACTGATAAATTCGGTTTGGGTGTTGCGCTGAGATATATCAATTCTGACCTTGCCAGTGGTGCAGTTTCCGGTGGCAATACCTATAAAGTGGGTAGCTCTGTAGCCGGTGATATCGGTGTTTATTACAATGGTAAGGATGAAGCCGGAAACGGTTTCACTCTGGGTGGTACATTGACCAATCTCGGTGCAAAAATTTCCTATACTGATAATGCTGATCAAAAGGATTTCATTCCTGCAAACTTTGGACTTGGTTTTACCTGGAACAAAAGCTTTGATGAGCAGAACAAGATCACATTGGGTATGGATGTAAATAAATTGCTGGTACCCACATTTACTGGAGATGCATCGGATCCTCAGGCCCTGGAAGCTTATCGCAGGAAAGGTGTACCAGGATCATGGTTTAGCTCTTTCAGCGATTTTCCTGGTCAGGCCAACGTTTCTCTGGGTGCTGAATACTGGTACAATAATCAGTTTGCATTCCGTGCCGGTTATTTCTTTGAAGACAAGACCAGGGGGAACCGCCGTTATTTTACTGCAGGCCTTGGACTGAAGTACAATATTTTCGGTCTGAACTTCTCTTACCTGGCTCCTTCAGGAAGCGGAGTTACACAAAATCCTTTGTCGAATACACTCCGTTTCTCTGTGTTGTTTGACCTGGATGGTGGAAGTGGAGAGTCTACACCAGAAAGCACTAACGAATAAGAACAACTAAATACGTCCAAATAAATTAAGAGGCTCCGGCGTTAATACGCTGGAGCCTCTTAATTTATTCTATCGTTCTAATCGCTTAAACTTTTCTTTTCTTTGCAGGCAAATCCCTGAAATGGCTTACAGAATCGGCTCCGGTATTGATTTCCATAAACTGGCAGAAGGCAGAAAACTCTGGATTGGAGGTGTGAACATTCCACATACAAAAGGAGCGTTAGGGCATAGTGATGCGGATGTATTATTACATGCGATATGTGATGCACTATTAGGTGCAGCCAGTCTGGGTGATATCGGCCAGCATTTTCCTGATACAGACGCAACCTACAAGAATATCGATAGCAAGATCCTATTGCAAAAAACCATTGTGCTGGTGAAAGAAAAAGGATTCAGTGTGGTGAATGTAGATAGCACAGTTTGTTTACAGCTACCGAAAATAAAGCCGCATGTGGCACAAATGCAGAAAGTGATCTCCACCATACTCGGCATTCAGGAATCAGATGTATCTGTTAAGGCAACTACCACTGAGCAATTAGGATTTGTAGGAAGGGAAGAGGGACTGGTGGCGTATGCAACGGTACTGTTGGAAAAACCCTGATTCCTGAGACACGAACCTTGGCATTGAACTCCTTACCTTTGCCCGCATGCCCATTGAAGTTCGAATAGTTAACCGCTCTGCCAATGATTTGCCCACTTATGCCACGGATGGATCAGCCGGGCTTGATATCCGGGCATTCATTGAATCCCCATTCATCATGCAACCCATGCAGCGCGCAGCGATTCCCACCGGCATATTTATTGAGCTTCCAAAAGGGTATGAGGCGCAGGTACGTCCAAGAAGTGGACTGGCCCTGAAACAGGGAATCACCGTTTTAAATACCCCCGGCACTATTGATTCTGACTATCGGGGAGAAATTAAGATCATTTTAATCAACCTTTCGGGCGAAGAACAGGTCATACAGAACGGTGAACGCATCGCTCAGCTGGTGATTCAGAAATATGAAAAGGTAAATTGGACCCTTGTTGAACAGCTGGAAGAGACTGCAAGGAACGCAGGAGGATTCGGTCATACAGGCAAACATTAAAAGAAAGAGTAATAATGATGAGATTAACAGCAGTCCTTGTAATAGCTATTGGATTAATGATGGCATCCTGCCGTTCCACCCGAAAGATCCAGACCGCAATAGCTAAAAAGGATACTGTAGCTGTTGTGCATATGCCAAATGGTCCCACGCATGAGGATTCCATGAACTATATCAAAGAAACCCTTGCCAAGGTAGATGCAGGCAGGATCAATTTCACTACATTTTCCGCTAAAGTGAATGTAGACTATCAGGGTACAGATAACAAGAAATATGATGTGAATGCCCAGATCCGGATGTATAAGGATAGTGTTATATGGATCACGGTGACTGCCATATTCGGGATTGAAGGGCTGCGGGCTTATATCACCAAGGACTCAGTGAAGATCCTTAACAAACAGGATAAGACTTATACGGCCAGGAGTGTTGCGTATTTGCAGGAGATCACGGCATTGCCACTGGATTTAAGGTCTGTCCAGGATATTTTGATGGGTAACCCTGTGTTTTTGGATACCAATATTGTTTCTTATTCCCGGACAGATAATTCGATTTCCCTGGTAAGTATCGGGAACTGGTTCAAACATTTCCTGACAGTGACACAGGCCGGAAAGATCGAGAATAGCAAGCTGGATGACAGGGATCCCAGCCGGAGCCGGACCTGCAACCTGAGCTATACCGAATATGAGAATAAAAAGGGCGTGGATTTCTCCACCAAACGCAGGATTACTGTCTCAGAAAAGTCTAATTTGGATATCAAGCTGGATTTCAAGTCGTACGATTTTAATGAAACGTTAAGTTTCCCATTCAACATACCAAAAAGTTATAAAAGGAATTAGGCCGATAAAATTTATTTCCGGGCAGGTCGTTATAGACAATTCGCTTATCCTGGTTAAATCAGTATAGATAACGCCCTGAGCCGATAGTTATCGGGACCACGAAATCTGATCCATAGTCATGAAGAAATTTCTCACTTATACTCTATTATCCGGATTCCTGTGCGGAGTGGCGCTTTTTGCGTCTGCCCAGCCTGCCAAGGATAAATCTGACCTGGAGAGGGAGAGAAGGGAAATTCAGGATGAGCTTAAACAGATCCAGGATGCTTACAACAATGTAAAAGGACAAACCAAACAGTCACTGGCCCAGTTGAACATGCTGAAGCGGAAAATGAACCTGCAGGAGCGGTATATCGGTAGCATTAACCGGGAACTTCGACTGATAGATGACGATATCTATAATAGCAGCCTTGAGATCTTCCGTTTGAAGAGGCAGCTGGATACCCTGAAATCCGAGTATGCGCGTACCATTGTTTATGCCTACAAGAATCGCAGCAGTTTCAATTATGTGAATTTTATATTTTCTGCCAGCAGCTTTAATGATGCGGTCCGGCGTGTTGAGTACCTGAA
>JAJKIP010000057.1 GCA_021154405.1 Segetibacter sp.
ATCATCTTCTAATCCTGCTGTATGAATTACAAAACCAAGTTTGCGCTCTTGCCTTTGTTAATTGTTTTTGTTACGTTAGCCTGTAAGGAAAAACAAAAAACCCCAACGATTGTAGACAACGCTGCCCAGCAGCAAAGGGATTCCCTGGCAATAGATTCATCCCTTGCTGCTTTGAATGCCAATAATAATACCATTGACAAATCGCCAATGGATATGATCTACTTCCCGGTTGATTATCCCAAGATTAAAATGGCTAATGGAACTATTGCATCCCCTGTCACGCGTGTTATTTATAGTCGCCCTCATCTTGCCAAACGACATCTGTTCCATGATCTTTTAAAATATGAAGAACCCTGGAGACTCGGTGCCAATGAGTCTACTGAAATAGATTTTTATAAGGCAGTGACCATCCAGGGAAAGAAAATTACCCCGGGTCGTTATATTCTGTATTGCATACCACATCCTGAAACATGGACAATCATATTAAACTCAAATATTGATTCCTGGGGATTACTCCAGGACACCAAAAAAGATGTTCAGCGTTTTGAAGTTCCTATTACAACCAACAATCCCACACAGGAATATTTCACTATGCAGTTCAAAAAGATGGACACGGGTGCAAATCTGGAAATGTCCTGGGACAATGTAGCCGCTGAATTACCCATACAATTCTGATTCTTTTCCTGACCAGGGTCGTGACTTTTCTCTGATGAACTATTGCGTTGATATACAGCAGGCTTGGGGTATATTTACATCATGTGTGGAATAGCAGGCATTATTCAGTCGTCACAGGTCTTTCAGCCTGAACAGGTAAGAAAGATGCTTGCCACATTGTCTCATCGCTCACCCAATGGTCAGAATTGCTGGAACAATGCGGATGGATCTGCATTGCTGGGACATGGCCGCCTTTCAGTTATTGATCTAAGTCCTGCAGCCGCCCAGCCCATGCATTATCTTGAGCGGTATTCCATCATTCACAATGGCGAGATCTATAATTACATAGAATTACGTAAAGAACTTGAAAAACAAGGTTACTCCTTTTCCTCACAGTCAGACACAGAAGTAATAATAGCGGCTTACGATCATTGGGAAGATGAATGCGTGGAGCAATTCGATGGAATGTTTGCTTTTGCCATCTGGGATGAAAAAGAAAAGGAGTTATTTGCTGCCAGGGACCGTTTTGGAGAAAAGCCTTTCTACTATTACAAACACAATGGGCAGTTCCTTTTCGCTTCGGAAATGAAGGCACTATGGGCTGCCGGTATCGAAAAAACAACAAATCTTCAACTGCTGTTCAATTATATCACTATTGGGTATGTAAATAATCCTGAACGACCCGAAGAAACTTTCTTTGAAAACATTTTTAAACTTCCGGCTGCCTCCCGATTATATTTTACACCTGCTTCAGGTGAATTATTTATTGAAAAGTACTGGGATATTGATCCAGGCAACCAGAACACAACTATCACTGACGAAGATGCTGTTGAACAATTCAATGAACTCCTGTCAATCTCCGTCAAAAGAAGATTACGCAGTGATGTTTCGCTGGGAACAAGCCTGAGTGGCGGTCTCGATAGCTCTACTATTGCTTATTTAATTGCACAATCATCTGTCCAGCCCTCCTTTGCTGCCTTTACTGCCAGCTTTCCTGGTTTTGCAAAAGACGAACTTTCCTTTTCGAAAGCTGTAACTGATCAGCTTCACCTTACACATCACATCATAACTGTTAGTGCAGAAGATTTGGTTAGCAATTGGGATAAACTCTGTTATCACCAGGAGGAACCGATAGGCTCTGCCAGTGTTATGGCTCAATACCGGGTTTTTGAATTGGCTAAACAAAAAGCTATTACGGTTTTGCTGGACGGTCAGGGTGCGGATGAATCACTGGCCGGTTATCATAAATACTATAAATGGTACTGGCAGGAACTCTTTCTAAAAAGAAAATTAAACCGTAGCGGTGAACTGCAGGCAGCAAAGAACCTTGGTGCAGAAGAAAATTTTGGCATAAAGAATATTATCGCTTCCCTTTTCCCTGATCTGGCGATGGTAATCCTGGAAAGACGATACCTGGTCCATGCACTTCGCCATGAAGATCTTCATCGTGATTTTGTGCGATTGCAAAGCCGGGAAGCCTATTATAGTGCCCCCCCTCATGATGGATTGAATGGCCGGTTATACTTTAACACATTCATGCATGGCCTGGAGGAATTGCTTCGCTATGCAGATCGTAATTCAATGGCCCATGGCCGCGAGGTAAGACTTCCCTTTCTCAGCCATGAACTTGCATCTTTCATATTTTCATTGCCCTCCAATTTCAAGATCAGGAATGGGTGGACCAAATGGATTTTGCGTAAATCCATAGATAAAAAGCTGCCTGACAGGATCACCTGGCGGAAAGACAAAACCGGCTTTGAACCTCCTCAGCAGCAATGGATGTTGCATCCTCGTTTACAGGAAATGATCTATGAGGCTAAACGGAAACTGGTACAGGAAAAAATTCTTCGGGAAAATGTGCTTTCAAAACCTGTTGAGCCCAGTGGTGCACATCAGGCAAATGCTTTTGACTGGCGTTATTTGTCGGCCGCATCAATCCTTTAACAGCTGGAGTGCTCTTTAAAAAAAATTGTCCCGCCGGACAGCAGGACAATAGATCAAGGATGATTCACTAAACACTGTAATCATTAAATATTATCAGAGGTCAGCTCTTTTGTATTTTTCAATCTGCTGCAGGTTACCGTATACATCTGATTTTACAATGTACCAGTTCTTATCATCTTTAAGACTGATAACAAAATTTACATCTTCATCAGATGAAGTTTCAGTTACCCCGCTAATCACCTTGCCAGAATATTTCTGTTTCAATTTTGAAACGATATTGGGCAGTAATTGTTTCTCGGAATAATAACGGATTGTTTTAAGGAGTTTGCCATCTGCATCGTATTGTGCTCTAACCTGCACATCATCCTTGCGGAAATTGGCTTGCGAATAGCTTTCATATTCATGCCAGGTTACATCCTGTGCAGCAGTAAAAGTTTCGTTGAATGCCTTAAGGACTTTCTCACTTACGTTGGGAGTAGGGGCGGCTGATGCTGCAACTCCAAATAACATTGCAAAAGCGGCCAAATAAATTACTTTTTTCATGGTTTATACTTTTAGACGTTTAGTAAATGCTGGACTAAAATAGTTACCGCCGTATTCGAAGTCAAGCGATTATCGACCATTGGTAAATAGTGTTATTGCGTTATGGCAACGTAGAACCACGTTTACTACCGCTAAACCGCAATAAAAAACCTTTGAAGGGCCGATTTAATACCGTGAAACATGATTAACGGTTTATTAAATTCACCTTTAAGGTTATGTTAAAGGAAGTTAATAACTGATGAATGGTAGCAGGTTATCTTTAAAGGAAATCATCCTCTTATCTTTGCACCAGTTTAATCAATAATCTTTGAGGTATGAAAATAGCTACCAAATTTATTCATGCAGGAACAGAGCCTGACCCTTCTACCGGTGCCATCATGACACCTATTTACCAGACCTCCACCTATGTCCAGGAAGCGCCTGGGGTAAATAAGGGATTTGAATATGCCCGTAGTCAGAATCCCACGCGTAAGGCTTTGGAAGAGGCGCTGGCCGTAATAGAGAATGGAAAGTTTGGATTGGCATTCAGTAGCGGAGTAGCTGCCACAGATGCGGTGATCAAACTACTGGCACCAGGAGACGAAGTGATCGCCGGGAATGATATGTACGGAGGTACCTTTCGGCTGTTCAGCAAAATATTTGAAAAGTTTGGGATCAGATTTCTTTATATAGATTTTTCCCATCCGGACCAGGTTTCCAAAAGCATCAGTGACAAAACAAAACTGATCTGGGTTGAAACGCCTACCAACCCTTTAATGAATATCGCGGATATTGCAGCCATTGCAACTATTGCAAAAAAGGCCGGAGCACTATTATGCGTGGATAATACGTTTGCCTCTCCTTATTTGCAGAATCCTCTGGACCTCGGTGCCGATATAGTGATGCATTCTTCCACTAAATACCTGGGCGGCCACAGTGATGTGATACAGGGTGCATTAATAATGAATGACGCAGCCTTGCGCGAGAAATTATATTTTATCCAAAAAAGTTGCGGTGCTGTTCCAGGGCCTATGGACTGCTTCCTTGTATTGCGCGGAATTAAAACACTCCATGTAAGAATGCAGGCGCATTGTGCAAATGGAGAAAAGATAGCTTATTGGCTACGCGAACATGCTAAAATTGGCCGGGTATACTGGCCGGGTTTTGAAGACGCACCCGGACATGCAATTGCCAAAAAGCAGATGAGAGGGTTTGGCGGCATGATCAGTTTTACCCTGAAGGACGAAAGCATGGATAAGGCGATGAAGCTTCTATCCAGCACAAAACTGTTTTCTCTCGCAGAAAGCCTGGGTGGTGTGGAATCACTGATCAACCACCCGGCATCCATGACCCATGCATCCATTCCACGTGAGGAACGTATAAAAAACGGTCTTTCAGATTCATTGATACGGCTTAGCATCGGAATAGAAGATGCCGATGACCTGATCAATGATCTTCAAAAAGCGATCGGATAATTCTTTCGTAGAGAAAATTCTACACTTATTCCTTCTATAATTGCCTGAAAATGCTCTATAACGCATTGAGGGACCCTTTGGCATTGTATCTGCAAAGTATAGGTTGAAGCAAAGGAAAACGACATTCAATAATTTTAAATTAATCAGCTATGCTTTACCTAATTGCAGTAATTCTTTTGATTGGTTGGTTGCTGGGATTTTTTGTATTCTCTGCCGGCGGCCTGATTCATATTCTGCTTGTGGTTGCCATTATAGCAATTATCTTGCGCCTTATCAGAGGCAGCAGTCCCGTCTGACGGCCTGTTAGAAATATGAATAATATAAAAGAATTCTTAAATAAAAAGGTTGATGAGTTTAATCAACCTTTTTTTATTGCAGATGATCCAATTTCAGTTCCTCATTCGTACACCAAAAAACAGGATATAGAGATCGCAGGATTTTTTGCCGCAATGTTTGCCTGGGGAAACCGGACCACCATCATTCAAAAATCCAGAGAATTATTATCTCTGATGGATAATTCACCCCATGATTTTATTACCAATGCACCCGAAGAATCTTTGAAGAAAATGCTGCATTTCAAACACAGAACATTTACACCCACTGATCTGCTCTACTTTATAGATTTCCTTAAACACCACTACAAGAATCATGACTCTCTCGAATCCGCTTTTACGGAAGGAATGAACCCAGCTGATCCCGATATAGAAAACGCATTACGCTATTTCCATTCCTATTTTTTTTCATTGGACGATGCTCCAGCCAGGACACGAAAGCACATTGCCACACCAGAGAAGAAATCAACCTGCAAGCGATTGAATATGTTTCTGCGCTGGATGGTACGACGGGACAATACAGGCGTTGACTTTGGAATCTGGAGGAATATATCTCCATCTCAACTCATCTGCCCCATTGATCTGCATGTGGCCAGAGTGGCTAAAAGATTTAATTTGCTGCAGCGGAAGCAGATCGATTGGCAGGCAGCGCTTGAATTGACAGCATATCTCAGAATATTGGATAAAAACGATCCTGCCAAATATGATTTCGCTCTATTTAGTTTGGGCATAATGGAAAAATATTAATATGACAGACCTGGTAACCAGTCTAAATGATTCCTTACAGCTAAGCATTCCTTCTCAGACAGGAAGAGAAGAATTGCTTCGTATGCTAACTGACCATATCAATTCAATTCTTAACCTGAATGTTGAAAAACTGATAAACCTGCTTTACAGGCTTGATATTAGTGAAAAGAAAATAAGGGAATGCCTGGCTGTTAATGCGGGTCAGGACGCAGCTCCGCTAATTGCGCAATTGATTGTTGAAAGGCAGGAGCAAAAAATAAAATCCCGCCGGCAATATACACGGCGGGATCAATCTATTAATGAAGAAGATGCCTGGTAGTCTATTTTTTCTTTCGCTCAAACATTAGCTCTTTTACCTTCTCCTTATCTTCTTTCTCTCTTTTCAGATCAAACATGGTCCCAAATACATGGTCCCAGATCGTGGAGCTTACTCCATATCCATTATGTTCATTCTTATAATGATGCAGGTGATGGTTTCTCCACAATCCTTTCATCCATTTAAATGGCGGGTTCCAGGCATGTATTGCATAATGCATGGTGCCATACATTAGATAACCAAGAATAAAACCTGGAAAGAACATAAATGTATTCTGACGCAAAAGCAGGTACAATAATCCAAAAATGGCTGATGCAATGATAATGCTGGGAACCGGAGGCATAAAGAGACGCTGTCTGTCGCGCGGATAATGATGGTGATTCCCATGAAGCGTATAAGAGAACTTCATAATTCTTGGATTATCGCTTACCCAGTGGAAAATAAACCGGTGAGCAATGTATTCAAAAAAGGTCCAGAAGAACATACCACCAACAAAAGTAGCAGCCACTCGCCACAGGGGATAATCCAGCCTTGTATTACTATAATATAACATATAGACGATGACAGGGAGGTACATACCCCATATAACCAGCGGGTGTGTTTTGGTCAGCATTTCCAGGTAGTCGCTCTTGAATAAGCGGGCCTGACCTTTATTATGGATTTTCTCGAAGTGCATGGTGCAAAGATAAAAGAAAGCTTTGAAGCCTGCACCATCACCTGCGCCATAACTGCTCATGGGTCAGAGCTCTTCCCTAACTTAGCAGCTCCTAAAATTCTGTTAATGAAGCTAGTTTCTTACCTGAAGGAAGGCCATGAGCAATTAGGTGTGCTGGTGCATGATAAAGTGTACGATATGGAGGTCCTGCATCCCGACCTTCCCAACACCATGAATATGTTTCTCACTTATTGGGAAGACACCCTGCCAATTGCACTCGCAGGTGAACTGATGCTCAAGGAAGGAACACGGAGCAGTAATAGAGGAATTCCTATCAAAGATCTTGGTCTGCTTTCGCCAGTTCCATTCCCTGCATCCTGCAGGGATGGCTATGCATTCAGACAGCATGTGGCTGCTGCGAGAAGGAATCGTAAAGTAGAAATGATCCCTGAGTTTGATCAGTATCCAGTATTTTATTTTACCAATCATCATGGTATCCAGGGCCCTGGAGATATAACCTGTATGCCAGATCATTTTAATAAACTGGATTTTGAACTGGAGGCATCGATTGTTATCTGTAAACAGGGAAGAAATATCAAAGCGGCTGAAGCAGATGAATATATTGGAGGGCTGATGATCATGAATGATATGAGTGCAAGGACACTTCAATTGGAAGAGATGAAATTAAATCTCGGACCTGCCAAAGGCAAGGATTTTTCAACAGTATTAGGCCCCTGGCTGGTAACCCTTGATGAACTAAAAGATTTTGAAGTGGCTCCCAGGGAAAATCATACAGGTAAAAGCTGGAATCTTTCCATGAAATGCTGGGTCAATGACAGGCAGGTAAGTGAAGGCAATCTTTCAGATATGAACTGGACCTTTGCCGAGCTCATTGAAAGGGCGTCTTATGGAGTTGACCTCTATCCGGGCGAAGTAATCGGAAGCGGTACAGTGGGCACAGGATGCTTTCTGGAATTAAATGGAACAGGGAAGCTCAATGATTCCAATTACAAGGAACAATGGTTGCAGCCTGATGATGTAGTTGAAATGGAAATTGCAGGATTGGGAAGATTGAGGAATACAATAATAGCAGAAGAAACGGACTGGAGTATTCTGGAGCAAAAGAAATAATCTCCGAATCAGGTTTTTGCCAGAGAAGACCGAACAGAAAAATATTGAGAAGGCCCGGTAGTAAACTACCGGGCCATTATTTTTCAAACTATACTTTCGGATTTTAGATGGCAGCTCTTTTCAGTTTCTTCATTGGAGCAGCACCTTTATTGGTCACTTTGCCAAGAAAAGAATCTTTCACTACTATTTCCTTTGCTGCATTCACTTCTGCCGAACCTACGCCACTGTTCTCAATATCCATTTTCTGCACTACAAAGCTGGCAGCCTGTACACTTCCTACTCCCTTATTTCTGATAATAGCGTTCTCTGCCTTGCCATTGAGTTTTACGCTGCCAACACTTTTGTTGTCAACATCAATGGTCTGGGCAGTCATTTTCAGATCAATTGATCCAACGCTTTTGGAAGAGATCTTCAGGTCATCAAAACTGAGATTGTTTTCAGAGGAAATATCCCCAACTGTTTTAAGGTCCATGCTTTTCAGCTTTATAAAACTGATATATACTTTCAGTTTTTTCCTGCTGTTGAAATTGGAATTTTCCTTCATGCTTATTACCAGGGTTGAGCCATTGTTCTTTACATCAAACAATGATTGCAGGTTGTCATCAGCTTCAATCTTCACGCCTTCTTTACTTCCCTGGGAGAGCAGCACGCTGAATACTCCTTTTACATCTATATCTGTAAAAGAGCCTACGTTGAACTCTTTGGTAACAACATTACCACTGCCTTCAATACGTGGTTTGTTATTATCGTGATTTTCATTATCCTGTGATTTGGCTGCCGTGACAAAGAACGTGGCTACTGTCATGGCTAAAATAAGCTTCCTCATACTTTATTGATTTTAGGTTTACAAGTTTAAAACGAAGTCTTTCGTAGAACGAATATGAGGAGATTCTGTCACTGACAATCCTTAAATGTTGATGAGTGGGAGCTGGCCTGGTTAAATGGTAATTATTGACTCTCAAACCTCCAAAACCTTCTTCCCCAAACCTTCCTTAATTTGCAGCCATGATTTTAGACCTGCAGCAATTAAAACCGATTGATAAACAATACTATCTACAGCATGTAATAGCACCCCGCCCGGTTTGTTTTGCTTCTACTATAGATAAAGAAGGCCGGGTTAATCTGAGTCCTTTCAGCTTCTTTAATTTATTCTCTACACAGCCTCCCATTGTGGTTTTCTCCCCTTCTCGCAGGCTAAGAGACAATACCACCAAGCATACGCTGGAAAACGTACTGGAAGTGCCGGAAGTGGTCATTAATATTGTAACCTATGATATGGTTCAACAGGTATCACTGGCCAGCTGTGAATTCCCCAAAGAAGTCAGTGAATTCATTAAAGCAGGATTCACTGAACAACCCGCCACCGTGGTAAAACCTCCCATGGTTAAGGAAAGTCATATAAAATTGGAGTGCAGGGTCAATGATATCAAACCATTAGGCACTGAAGGTGGGTCAGGCAACCTCGTCATTTGCGAAATACTGGTATTGCATATAGACGATAGCCTTCTGGATGAAAATAATAAACCCATCCAGCAAAAGATCCATCATATAGCCCGCCTTGGCGGCAACTGGTATTGCAAAGTGGATGAGAGCAATCTCTTTGAAGTGGAAAAGCCAAATGTGAAGCTTGGGATTGGTATTGACAGTTTACCTGCCACCGTAAAGAATAGCAAAATCCTCACTGGAAATCATCTGGGTCAATTAGCCAACGTGCACGAGATGCCCGTTATTGATCCAGCATTTAATGATGATCACCTGAAACAGATCATCCAGTATTATAGCATTAACCCTGAGGAAATGGAAAAGGAATTACATTCCTATGCCAAAAAATTATTGAATAATGGAAAAGTGCTGGAAGCCTGGCAGGTCTTGTTAGCCGGTGCCTGATCAATTCAGCCTTATACCAAATAAAAAATCGAAAGTGAGATTTAAATACTTCTCACTTTCGATTTTCAGGAGCTAAACCTTAATTATTTTATGTCATTTACTTACTTCCGAATACTTTCTTCAAAATATCACTTGTTCTCGCCATCGGATTATCACGGATATTCGCTTCTTCCTTTGCAACCTGGTCAAACAAGGCATCCACAGATTTTCCAACCACATAAGAAGGAAGATCTGGATTTACTTTCTTGAAAGTAGTCGGGAAATTATTATAAGTATTTACTATATCGCCATAATATTTTGTAGCC
>JAJKIP010000058.1 GCA_021154405.1 Segetibacter sp.
ACGACGGCTAAAAATAAATTGCATAAGCTTTAAATTTCCCCTTACTGTCAAGCATCAACGCCGGCGCAGGAAATTTAAATGCATTTAGAACAAAAAATGCAGAACGTACGAATTTGCTGTTCGTTTTTATTTTGGTCAGGTCAATATCAGGGGAAAGATAGAACTGCCGCTTCCTCGGGATATCATATCGCGTGATCTCATTCCCTGAATTATCATTCCACTTATTTTCAAATCCCCCATACATTCCATCAGCGCCATAACCAGCAGCCACATTCAGCCATGCGGGCCAGCTGGAATGCTTCAGGAATGACCGAATATTGAAACTGAACCAATAGGTCTGGGCATTATAATCTTTCAGCATTCGCTCTGGCAGACTTTCTCCAAACAGATCATTAGCTCTTTGTTCCAGCATCGGATCCCGGTAGCTGATACGATGAAAGGAGAATTTATATTGAATTCGCTGTTCATTCCATAAAAACTCCTGTCCCATGAACAGGGACGATCCTGCTAAATTGGCTACTATATCTCCCCAACTCCAGCCCCATTTGGCAGAATGTGCATCCATGAACTCAATTCCCGTCTGATAAACAAAACCGCTCAATCCCCCAATCCATACTGCTTTTTTGTGTGAGACTCCGGCCCATTGCCACAAAGAGGTGGAAGCCCTGCCAGCACTGTAGGCAGTCCACATATGACCAGCCTTATCAATTTGTAACCATTCTTTGTCGTCATCAAACACATGAAATGAAGTATGGGCATAACCCTTGAACCAGGCATCATTCAGGACGATCAATGAACTGCCATATGCAGCTGCTGTAAGTCCTCCTATCAGCCATTGACGGTTTTTAAATTTATTTGGGGATGAATCAGTAGCTGAAGAAAAAGAAAGGGGCAGACCTGTACTGTCAGTAATCCCGATGGCAATCGGGATCGGGACCCTTCCATAAGAATGAAGCCAGAAGCCCGTTGCAATAAATAGAAGGAATATTTTATTGAGATATGACAAATAGCAAAGTTTTACACCGGGTGGCACAGAATGCTTGTTTTGGTTACAAAAATACGTTGTCTTTGGTTACACGAAATTCTATAACTTCATCTTCCTGTTAAATAGAACAAAAGTTATAGTATGGACCAAAAAATTCAGGATAAAATAACTTCATGGCTCAATGGGAGCTATGACGACGATACAAAGAATGCAATCCGTGAGTTACAGAAAAATAACCCAAACGAACTGTTAGATGCCTTTTACCAGAATCTTGAATTTGGAACCGGTGGCCTCCGTGGCATAATGGGCGTTGGCACCAACCGGATGAATAAATATACCGTTGGCATGGCCACCCAGGGTTATGCCAATTACCTGAAACAATCTTTTCCGGGTGAAGTCAAAGTGGCAATAGCTCATGATAGCCGCAATAACAGCCGCTTTTTTGCAGAAACCACGGCCAATGTATTTGCTGCAAATGGCATAAAAGTATTCCTGTTTGAAAGCCTTAGGCCTACACCCGAACTTTCCTTTGCCATCCGGTCTTTAAAATGCCAGGGCGGTGTGGTCTGTACTGCTTCCCACAATCCAAAAGAATACAATGGATATAAGGCTTACTGGAATGATGGAGCTCAAATGGTGCCCCCACATGACAAGAACACAATCAGGGAAGTGGAGAAAATTGCTTCCGTGGACGATGTTAAATGGTCAGGCGGTGAAAAGAATATTACCCTTATCGGCGCAGAGGTGGATAATGAGTATATGAATATGGTGAAAGGACTCAGCGTTTATCCTGAAGTGATCGCCAGACAAAAAGACCTTAACATAGTTTATACACCCATACACGGTACCGGGATTAAATTGGTACCGGAAGTATTGAAACGATTCGGATTCACTAATGTGAATATTGTGAAGGAGCAGAGTGAACCTGACGGCAATTTCCCAACTGTAAAGTATCCTAATCCGGAAGAGAAAGAAACCATGAGCATCGGCCTGAACCAGGCAAAGGCAACCAACGCCGATATTCTGCTGGGCACCGATCCTGATGCAGACCGTGTTGGTATAGGCATTAAGAACAATCATGGAGAATGGGTGCTGATGAATGGTAACCAGACGGCCGTACTTGCTTTCAACTACGTGATTGAAGCACGTAAAACCAAGGGACTTGCCAAACCAAATGATATGGTGATCACCACCATTGTTACTACTGGAATGATCAACCGGATTGCAGAAGCAAATGGAGTGAAATGTTATAATGTGCTTACAGGATTCAAATGGATATCGGAGATGATTCGCGAAAAGGAAGGGAAAGAAAATTATATCATTGGGGGTGAGGAAAGCTTTGGATTGATGATTGGCGATAAAATCAGGGATAAAGACGCTGTTAGTGCAGTAGCACTGCTTTGCGAAATGGCCGCTTATGAGAAAGAAAAGGGGAGAACCCTGTTCGACAAACTTATTGACCTTTATGTACAAAACGGGTTCTTTAAAGAAGACCTGATCTCCATAACAAAGAAAGGAATGGATGGCCAGCAGCAGATTGCTGCCATGATGGAAGGTTATCGAAAAGATCCGCCCAAAAATATCAATGGATCAGATGTGGTGGAACTGCTGGACTATGAATTGAGAAAAGGAAAGAATCTGAAGACCGGCAAAGAATGGGAGATCAAATTACCTAAATCAAACGTGCTGCAATTTATCCTCGAAGATGGAACCAAAATATCTGCCAGGCCCAGTGGTACCGAACCCAAGATCAAATTCTATTTCAGCGTAAATACCCAATTGAAGAATGCCGCTGATTTTGATAGGGTGAATAAACAGCTGGATGAAAAGATCAAGAGTATTATAGCGAGTATGAAGCTCTAATTCACATTCTTTTAACCAAAGCTTATCGGCAGTTTCACAAATTTTTCAGAGTTCATTGGCTAGTTTGGATCAAACATAGCTTATGAAAAAGATCTACTTATTATTGGCAATCGCCATGGGAGGATGCGTTTATCCACGTTTCAATCAGCCAATAACCACAACACAACCAGAAAACAATACCGGTTACAAAGTATCTTACCTCTTTGAATACGGGGGCTGTAAGGTCTATCGTTTTTACGATTATGGAAACATTGTTTATTATACTAATTGCGGTGGAGATACTGTATCCTGCGCTGATAGTACGCAGGTACGAAGTACAGGGTTTAAGTTTAATAATCCCGCTCTGAATTCTCCTGACACCAGCGATAACAATTCTCTGAGATACAGAATAAAGCCCATTGATATTTCTCCCTATTCTAAAAGCAGGTAGACTATTTTCCAGGTAAAGCAAAGGCTACAATAGAATCACTGGATTTTGTTCCCAGTTTTCCTCCGCCACAGGCGATTACCAGAAATTGCCGTCCATTCCATTGATATACGGAAGGCGTAGCAAACCCCGGTGCGGGAAGATCATATTCCCAAAGCAATTGCCCGGTATATTTATTGAATGCCCTCATTTTCGCATCACGGGCTGCTGCAATAAATAAAAGACCACCGGCTGTTACAACAGAGCCGCCATAATTTTCAGTCCCTGTGGGTGGAATGCCTTTGGCATTTAACTCAGGGATCTCACCAAGGTTTTGTTTCCAGACATGGTCACCTGTATTAAGATTGATGGCAGTGATATGTCCCCAGGGAGGTCCAATGGCAGGGAATCCTTCAGGGCTCAGGAATTTATAATAACCCGTCATGCCATAGGGGAGATTAAGGAAACTATCTACAGTTTGTTGAGGAGCTTTGAAATCTTTTTTCTGCTCTGATTTGTTGTCAAGTACAAAAGAAAGAATAGCATTTTTTTCTTCAGTGGAAATTTGATTAAAGGATGGCATCATCCTGCGGCCACTATTTAATAATTCAATGGCCTGTTTGGGAGAATACTTTGCCTGCACATTGATGAGAGACGGATAATTACCAGACCCTTTTCTGTCTTCGCCATGGCAGCCTACGCAATATTGTTTATATAGTCTGGTACCAGCCAGGGCATAAGTTTCTTTTTTAGGCGCGACAGTCTGGATTTCCCGCAGCGTTACCAGCCATCCCATTTCATTGGAGTTTACATAAAGAATACCAGTCTCAGGGTCATAGGTTGGTCCACTCCATTCAGCACCACCATCAAAGCCAGGCAACTGAACCCTGGTTTTTTTAGACGGTACTATAAACATCTTGCCGTAATTATAACCCTGCAATTCTTTTTTTACCACGGCTAAAGAAGAATCAGGCAAATAAGGATTGAGATCATTTTCGGTGAATGATTGCCGCGAGTAAGGCTTTATGGAAGATACAGGTTGCGTAGGCCAGAGTTTTTCACCCGGCATTGCATTCGCAGTATCTACCGGTATTTCATTGATGGGATATAATGATTCACCTGTTTCTCTGTTAAAAACGAAAACCATTCCCTGTTTCGTGATCTGGGCAACCGCGTCTATTTCTTTTCCCTCTCTTTTGACAGTAACAAGGGCTGGTGCGCAGGGCAGGTCCCAGTCCCATACATCATGATGGATGAACTGGAAATGCCATTTACGAGTACCTGTGGCTGCATCTAAAGCGATCAGGCAATTGGCAAATAAATTTTGTCCTTTTCTTTTTCCTCCATAAAAATCAAAAGAAGCGGATCCGGTTGGAACAAACAGTATTCCTCTTTTTTCATCCATGGAAAGACCGCTCCAGCTATTGGCGCCACCAATATGTTTGTACGCAACACTGTCTTCCCAGGTATCATATCCGAATTCACCAGGCTGTGGAATGGTATGAAAGATCCATTGCTGTTTGCCGGTATGTACATCATAGGCCCGGATATGGCCAGGAGCAGCGGCAGGTCCTTCATCCACTCTGGAACCTAGTATAAAAAGATCTTTATAGATTATCCCCGGTGAAGTGGCAGTAACATACAGGTCTTTCACATTACGTCCCAAACCGTCATGCAGATCAGCTCTTCCCTGGTCTCCGAAACTATTAACGAGTTTGCCGGTGTTGGCATCAATGCAATGGATATAAGATCCGGCAACAAAGAAAATGCGTTGATCCTTACCGTCTGTCCAATAGCTAACACCACGGCTATTATTCATGATAAAATGGAAGGCGCTAAGACTGGCAGGTACTGCCGCCGGATCAAATTCCCATATTTTATTGCCTGTTCCCGCATGCACTGCAAATAATTTAAGTGTTGGGGAAACCAGGTACATAATAGAATCAATGATAATGGGATTGCATTGGATCTGGGAAGATTTTGCTGTATCAGCATCACCCGTATGAAATGTCCAGGCTACCTGGAGCTGCTTTACATTGCTGGTATCTATTTCTGCAAGGGAAGAATAGTGCATATTTTCTTTTCCTCCGCCATAGGCTTCCCATCCGGTATGGGCGGTCTTGTCTGTTGAGGTTTTACATGCACTAAAGATCAACAGCACGGCAAGGTATCGTAACTGATTCATTCCAATCGGGGTTTACTTTGTAGAAAAACGGTATTGATAAATTTAGGCAGACTTCTGTAATTTATAACTTATTCCTTTACACTATGATAGTTTAATAGCTTTCAAAGGCTTAAGGGGTTTAACACGTAAAATGCCGCTTGATATTGGGGAACTTTTTAATCGTATTAAACCTTTTAAACTTCTTAAACGCTCGGCTATCAAAATTTTTCTGTGGCAGAAATACTAACGCTTATTTTTGCCCTATTCCAGAATAAAAAAGGGAATAAAATATGAAAATTAAATACCCGGCATTGGCGGCCCTCTGCTTCAGTTTAGTGGTGGCGGCTTCTGCCCAACAGGTAAAGTTTACTGAATATGACCTTGCCAATGGACTCCATGTTATCCTCCACCAGGATAAAACCGCGCCAGTTGTAGCGGTTTCGGTAATGTATCATGTAGGATCGAAAGATGAGGATACGGCTCGCACCGGATTCGCTCATTTTTTTGAACACCTGCTTTTTGAAGGATCAGATAATATCAAGCGCGGTGAATTCATGAAGATCGTCAGCAGTAATGGCGGACAGAACAATGCAAACACCACACAGGACAGGACCTTTTATTACGAGGTATTCCCATCCAACCAGCTTGAACTGGGATTGTGGCTGGAAAGTGAGCGTATGATGCACCCGGTTATCAACGAGATTGGTGTCAAAACTCAAAGCGAAGTGGTAAAAGAAGAAAAAAGATTGCGGATCGATAACCAGCCTTACGCAAAATTCATCTACACTGTATTTGCTGATGTATTTAAGGAACATCCTTACCGTTGGGCGCCGATCGGTTCCATGGCTCACCTGGAAGCTGCGAGACTGGATGAGTTCAAAGCTTTTTTCAAAAAATTTTATGTCCCCAATAATGCGGTACTATCTATTGCAGGAGATATTGACCTGGAAAAAACAAAGCAATGGGTGAAATCCTATTTTGAGCCAATCCCCAAAGGTGCTCCTGTGACCAGGGAGAAGATAATAGAAAAGCCATTGGGAAAAGAAATGATCGATACGGCTTATGATGCCAATATCCAGATACCGGCCATTTTTGCCACCTATCGCATTCCCGGATTTAAAAGTGAAGATGCGAAGGCGCTGGAAATGATTTCAAGTATATTGAGCGGCTCTGGAAGTTCCCGTCTTCAGACCAAACTGGTTGATCAAAAGAAAACTGCCCTGCAGGTGGCAGCCATCAATTATCCATTGGAAGATTATGGTCTGTATATAACACTTGCTTTACCCAATAATGGAGCATCGCTGGACGATCTGCTGAAAGATATAGATGCCGAAGTTGCCGATCTGCAGAAGAACCTCATCAGCGAAACAGAATACCAAAAGCTGCAGAATCAGTTTGAAAATGCTTTCATTAATTCAAGTAATACCATGCTTGGCGTGGCACAGAACCTGGCCGTGGGTTATACATTTTATAACAACACTAACCATGTAAATGACGAGCTGAAGGTGATCAGAGGCGTTACCAGGGAAAAGATCAGGGAAGTAGCCGCCAGATATCTTACAAAAGATAACAGGGTGGTATTGAGATACGAGCCTGAAAGCGCCAGACCTGCACCTGCACAAAAAGGATTTTAATCAAAGAATTTCACTATAATATGAAAAGAATACTATTTTTCGCCATAGCCTTTATCCTTGTGCAGGCATCATTTGCACAGGCGATCGATCGCAGTAAGAAACCCAAGCCCGGGCCTGCACCCACCATCACTATTGCCAACCCGGTGGTTTATAAATTACCAAATGGTCTCACGGTGTTGGTGGTAGAGAATCATAAACTTCCTACTGTAAGAGCCAATTTCCGAATTGACCAGGGACAGGTAACTGAAGGAAGCAAAACAGGATTGTTAAGCATTATGGGCGGTATGCTCAATGAGGGCACTACTACAAAACCCAAAGCTCAGTTTGACGAAGCGGTAGATATACTGGGAGCGAATGTAAATCTCAGTTCAGGTGGTGGATATGTATCCTCACTTACGCGTTATTTTCCGCAGGCATTTGCATTGATGACTGATGCTTTACGCAATCCATCCTTTCCACAGGAATCATTTGACAAGTTAATTTCCCAGGAACTGACCGGATTGAAAACTATTGAAAAAAGTGCATCAAGCATTGCAGACAGAGTGGTAAATGCGCTGGCCTATGGCGTCAATCACCCTGCCGGTGAATTTGAAACCGAAGCAAGCGTAAAATCATTGACACTCGATGATGTGAAGGCAGCTTATAAGAAATACATCACTCCGGCAAGGGCCTATCTCACTTTTGTAGGTGATATTAAACCAGCCGAAGCGAAAGCACTTGCCGAAAAATCATTTGGCAACTGGAAAGGATTCCCGCTGGCACTGGAAACAGTAGCCCAGGTACCCAATCCCGCAAAAACAGAAGTGAACCTGATTGATGTTCCCAATGCTGTTCAATCAGAGATCAATGTGATCAACCTGGTAAATATTCCCATGAGCAGCCCGGACTATTTTCCGGTTATAGTTGCCAACAAGATACTGGGTGGTGGGGCTGATGCAAGACTCTTCATGAATCTGCGCGAAAAATACGGCTTTACTTATGGCGCTTATTCCAATATTGGAACAGGTCGTTTCCAGGCTGATTTTAACGCATCCGCATCAGTTAGAAATGAGAAAGTGGATAGCGCAGTGGGTCAGTTCTTATACGAGATAAACCGTATGCGCAATGAAAAGGTTACTGCCACCGAATTGCAGAATGCAAAGAACCAGTACAACGGAAGCTTTGCACTAGGCATGGAGAATCCTGCACGTACCGCAGATTTTGCCAGCAATATCCTGATCAATAAGCTGCCGGTAGATTTCTATCGTACCTACCTGCAAAAGATCAATGCAGTTACTGTTGATGATATACAGCGTGTGGCTAAGAAATATTTCAACTATGATAATACACGGATAGTGATCGTTGGAAAGCAGGAAGCCGTATTGCCTAATCTGAAAGCATCTGGTTACACCGTGAAGCTCTATGATAAATATGCAGCGCCGGTTACTGAGTCAACCATGAAAAAGGCAGATATTTCTGCTGCGCAGGTGATAGATAAATACATCCTGGCAATTGGCGGTAAAGAAAACCTGGATAAAGTGAACACAATTGCGATGACAGGAAAATTGGCAGTAATGAATCAGTCCCTGGCCATGACGGCAAAACAGATGGCTCCCAATAAAGAATTATTTGTGGTCTCAGTAGGAGGTAATCCGGTAATGAAACAGGTATATGATGGAACTACAGGATACCAAAGCCAGATGGGACAAAAACAGGATATGACTGCTAGTGAACTGGCTGAAAAGAAAGATACCAAATCGCTATTTGAGCAGTTGAATTATAAGGATGCAGACTATAAACTTGAAGTGAAAGGAATTGAGAAAGCTGCTGATGGTGATGCCTATGTGGTGGTGGTTACGTTCCCATCCGGAAGAATTCGCACTGAATATTATAATGTGAATTCAGGATTGCTGGTAAAATCCATAGAAGAAAAGAAAGGTGAGGGAGCTGAAACTGCGGATTATGCAGACTACCGCAAGACTGGTGATATCATGTTGCCCTATAAGATAACCCGCAATGTGAACTCTCCGGTCGGTTCACAGGAACTGGGCCTGACCATGGAAACAATAAAGATCAATGAAGGAGTGACTGCAGAGGACTTTAAATAACGAGATAAATATTAAATCGTTTTGAGATAGGCCCCAAAGGGCTATAGAGAATAAGAGAGCCACAGTTTCGATAGCTATCGCGACTGTGGCTCTCTTTCATATGTGGTTCTCTGTGGCCTAAAAAATTACAAATAAGAACAGTTTCAAAAACACCTTCTCTTCTTTCTCAGCTTAAAAATTTACTTTTGCGGCGAATGCGACCGGTAGAAGACTCATACAGACACAAAGGACTCCGTAAAAAACTCGTTGAAACAGTTCGCTCCAAAGGGATCACTGATGAAAGAGTATTGAAGGCGCTGGACTCCATTCCCCGCCATTTTTTCCTTGATTCTGCATTTGACGAACTGGCTTATGATGATCGTGCATTTCCAATTGGTGAAGGCCAAACCATCTCTCAGCCCTATACTGTTGCCTACCAAACCCAGTTACTGGATACCAAACCATTTCAAAAGGTACTGGAGATCGGAACCGGAAGTGCCTACCAGGCAGTAGTATTGGCTGAAATGGGTGTACAGGTATATACCATCGAACGACAGAAGAAATTATTCAACGATAACAAGAATTTCGCGCTTCTCAAAAAATATCCCTCCATCAAATTCTTTTATGGAGATGGCTATGAAGGATTGCCGACCTATGCTCCCTTTGATCGCATCCTGATTACCGCCGCAGCCCCAGAGATACCACCCAAACTTATCGATCAACTGAAAGCGGGCGGAATGATGGTGATCCCCCTTGGCAGTGGCGAGGTGCAGCAAATGATGCGAATCACCAAACTGGAACATGGTGCATTAAAAGAAGAAGTCTTTGACCGATTCTCTTTTGTGCCAATGCTGGTAGGGAAAAAAAATTAATTAAATATGGATCGCTTCACCATACGCCACTTCAGTTGCTTCTTTAATATTCTCACTGATGGTGGGGTGGGGGTGAATGCTATCCAATACCTCATGGTAGGTTGTTTCCAATTTACGGGCAATCACGGTTTCGGCGATCATTTCCGTTACATTGTATCCTATCATATGCGTGCCAAGCCATTCACCATATTTGGCATCAAATATCACTTTAATAAATCCTTCATTGTGCCCGGCAGCAGTTGCTTTACCTGCAGCACTTAATGGGAATTTACCAACCTTGATCTCATATCCTGCTTCTTTGGCTTTCTTTTCAGTAAAACCAACAGACGCAATTTCCGGGTAACAATACGTACATCCGGGAACGTTGTTATAATCCAGCGAATGCGGCTGGTGATTGAATTTCTTTTCACCATAAGCAATATTCTCCACGCAGATAATACCTTCTTTGGAAGCTACGTGAGCCAGGGCTTGTCCGGGTACACAATCACCAATGGCATACACTCCCGGAACATTGGTTTGATAATACTTATCAACCATGATGCGGCCCTTGTCTGTTTTAATGCCCAGGGTCTCCAGTCCGATATTTTCAATATTGGCTGATACACCTACAGCACTCAACAGAATATCTGCTTCCAAAGTAACCTCGCCCTCCGGTGTTTTAACTTTGGCTTTTACTCCATTGCCACTTGTATCAACAGAAGTGACCTCACTATTGGTCATAATATCGATACCTGTCTTCTTGAAGTTCTTGGCGAGCTCTTTGGAGATATCTTCATCTTCTACAGGAACAATGGCAGGCAGGAATTCAACAATAGTTACTTTGGTGCCTAGCGCATTGTAGAAATAACCAAACTCAACACCGATTGCACCGCTTCCTACCACGATCATGGATTTGGGCTGGGAAGGAAGGTTCATTGCTTCGCGATAGCCGATCACTTTTTTGCCATCCAGTTTCATCGAAGGCAATTCGCGGCTACGGCCACCAGTGGCAACAATGATATGTTTGGCTTCAACAGTATGTTTGCTATTATCCGCACCCGTAACTTCAATCTTTCCTTTTGCAACCAGCCTGGCATAACCCATGACCACATCGATCTTGTTCTTCTTCATGAGATATTGAACGCCTTTGCTCATTTTATCGGCAACACCGCGACTTCTCCTGATCACTGCCTCAAAATTGGCAGTCCCGCTGGCTTCGATGCCGTAATCTTTGGCATGCTTGATATCTTCAAAAACCTGGGCACTTTTTAAAAGCGCTTTCGTTGGGATACAGCCCCAATTGAGACAAATACCACCCAGACTTTCTTTTTCTATAATTGCTGTCTTAAATCCTAATTGGGATGCACGGATAGCGGCAACATAACCGCCTGGACCGCTGCCAATCACAACTACATCGTATGCCATAATGATTGAAAGTTTTTAAGTTATTCAAACGCGGTGCGAAGTTAATTAAACATAACTAAGCCACCAATGGGTGTGCGTTTTCTTGTACTGGCTGTACCACCGGCACGGGAAATAGAGTAGTACCACAACGGAAAACCAGATCAGGTATACTATTGGCAATCCCCACCCGAATGTTGCCGGACGGAAATTAAATGGAACAAACGGTGATATTATCTCAGCTGTACTGTGACCAGTAGCAAAAAATGCAATGATCAGGATAATATGTAGCAGGTAGAAATGGCAGATATAATAAAAGAAGGGCACCCGGCCATAAACCGAAACAATGTCCTTCCACCTTCCTTTTACATTTTCCAAAAAAGCCAGCGCAAGACAGGAAGGTCCAAGCGTCATGGATAAATATAACAGGGAAGGGGGATATTTTGTTGTATTCAGGAAGGCAAGCAGGTTAAACCGGAAACTGTCGCCTTTAACCCTAGGGAAAGTGTCGCCATACGCATTCGTAGCACGCAGTACAATAAACAGGACGATCAGGCCTGTACCCAATTGAAGCAGCCTTGCTTTTCTTTTTTCCGCAGGAAAGTCCCTGTTGAACCAGGTCCCGATACTATACCCTAGCAACATCACCCCTGTCCAGGGAAGAATAGCATATACCGCTGCAGCGACATGCGTTGAATCAAGCGGTATAATTGTAAAAGAGGCCCGGAAGAAAATTGCCATTATAGTTTTGCCAGCGCCTTCTTTGGGTAAGTTAACCAGATCAAGAATATTATGACCAAAGAAAAGCAGCAGTCCCACAATAAGAACAAGCTTCGGTGAAATACGGCTGAGTAATCCCAGGATAACCATACTCCATCCAATGGCCCATATCACCTGGAGAACAATGAAACCGAAGAATGGGTTAGCCGTAATTCCCAGGGTTACAATAGTGATCTCAACCAGTACCAGCCATAAGCCCCTTTTGATGAGAAAAAGGCTGGCTTCAGCTCGTGTTTTCCTCAGAGAAGATAAATAGGCAGAAACGCCAGACAGGAAAACAAAAGTAGGTGCACAGAAATGCGTGATCCACCGGGTAAAATAGATGGGTACAGTAGTAGTGGCGGGATCCAGGGGATTTCCGGTTATTGCGGGCTGATGAAAGAAATCACGGGTATGGTCCAGGGCCATTATGATCATTACAAGCCCGCGTAAAATATCGATAGATTCAATGCGTTTAGAGCGCGTCAATTCCATGTGAGTTGGTTGTACACTAAAGATAATGAGAACTCTTGCTAACTTAGCTTCATATTTTTAACTATGAGGATACTGATTTCCCTGTTTTTGATAGGCGGCTCTGTTTCAGTTTGCGCCCAGACTTTATTGCCAACGCCGCGCAATGTGCTGGCTGCTTATGCCAATGGTACCAGATCTATAGATGGCAGGCCTGGCAAAAATTACTGGCAGAACACAGCTGATTATACCCTGGATATAAATTTTGATCCCGCAACAAGGTTATTGAAGGGAGTGGCGGATATCCAGTATACTAACAATAGTCCTGATACTTTGAAACAGGTTTGGTTCAAGCTGTATCCGAACATCTATAAAGCTTCTTCGCCCCGTCAATCTCCTGTTGACCCGGAAGATCTTGGCGAAGGCGTTATCATCGATTCTTTGTTTATCAATGGGCAGCCGACTGAAAAAAACAGGTTCGTCATCAATTCTACCAATGCAACGGTGGGGCGGCAAATGATCGTGAATGGTCAGATAATTAATTTCCGTATCGTCTATCATTATACGCTAAACAAAGGTTCTCATATTCGCACAGGGGAAATAGAACCCAACGCAGCGTTTATTGCCTATTTCTTTCCGCGTGTAGCAGTGTATGATGATATTGATGGATGGAACATTATTCCCTATACCGGCACACAGGAAATGTATAATGATTTCTGTCATTTCAAGGCTGCCATCACTGTACCTCGCAATTTTATAGTTTGGGCTACGGGTGATCTGCAAAATGCAAAAGACGTTTTGATGCCTGCATATTATCAACGATTGCTGCAGGCCGAAAAGAATGACGGGATAACAACCATAATCGATAGTACTGATCTGAAAGGGCCAATCACTTCATCTGCAGGGCAAAATACCTGGCAGTATGAGGCAGACAGTGTAACTGATTTTGTTTTTGCATTAAGTGATCATTATCTCTGGAAATCTACCAGCCTGGTTGTGGATCCAAAAACAGGGAGAAGAACACGGGTCGATGCAGCCTTCAATCCAAAACATCATGATTATTTTGAGGTGGTGAATGACGCCCGCAAAACTGTTCATGCAATGAGCTATGTGTTTCCGGCATGGCCATATCCATATCCTCATATATCTGTGTTTGATGGATTGGATCAGATGGAATATCCGATGATGGTGAATGATAATCCTGTGGAGGACCGTCATGAAAGTGTTGAACTGACGGACCATGAAATATTCCATACTTTCTTCCCCTTTTATATGGGAATCAATGAAACCAAGTATGCATGGATGGATGAGGGCTGGGCTACTATTGGCGAATGGCTGATCTCACCGATGATCGATTCAACGATTATTGATGAATATGGTGTGCGCGCTTATTCCATAACAGCCGGTAATGAAATGGACCTGCCGATCATTACCCCGAGCACAGAACAAAATCGCAGCTATTACACTAATGCCTATCCAAAGCCTGCCATGGGTTATCTCTATATAAAAGACTACCTGGGAGATAAACTGTTTACAAAAGCCATCCATCATTATATGGAAGAATGGCATGGCAAACATCCCTTACCCAATGATTTCTTCTATAGTATGAATGAAGGTTCCGGAAAGGACCTCAACTGGTTCTGGCAAAAATGGTTTTTCGATAATGGAGTACCGGATCTGAGTATTTCCGCCGTTCGCAAAGCTGTAGATAAACATACAGTCATTGTCACGCTTAAAGGCAATAAACCTGTACCAGTTGATCTCACCGTTTTTTATAAAGATGGAACCAAAGAAAAGATACATCGCAGCATCGCAGTTTGGGAAAAAGGAAAGACCAGCGTAACTATTTCTTTCAATGTAACGCAGACTGTAAGCAAAATTGTATTGGGTGATGCCCATACACCAGACAGCAATCCGAAAGACAATACCTGGGAATTGAAATAACGATTTCCTATTCCATTCTCAGATTCTTTACGGGATTGGCAATCGCTGCCTTATAAGTTTGAGACAGGATGGTAAACAATCCAATTCCCAACAGGAAAAGGAAACATACCAGCACATGAAACAGATTAAAGGAAGTTCGCTCACTAAAGATCTGTATAAACATATTTGCAAGGATCCAGCCAATCGGCATGGCTATCAGGCCGGAAATGAGCAGGAGTCTGATAAATCCCCTGGAAAGTATTTTCATTATTTGTACTTCACTTGCTCCGATCACCTTGCGTACACTGATCTCTTTTCGTTTTACTTCTACCGTATAAACAACCAGACCCAGCAATCCGAGGCTGGCGATTGCCAGAGCTATAAACGCAAGAAACCCCAGTAATGATATGGTAGCTGCCTGTGAATTGGCTCTTTCCAGGTCTTCTGCCAGCCAGGTTACCGATTCAGGCTGCGCAGCTTTCAAATCACTTAATACTGCTTTCACGCGGCTTTCTATAGCTGTTTTGTCTACACCTGCCGTTTCAATATAAAGATTAGTGGAAAACTCCCTGTTAAACCTGAATGCAAGCGGATCAACTGGAGAGCCTGCATTTTCATACCTGAAGTCTTTAAGAACACCTGCAATTTCCATCTGCGTTGAATCATTCACCCACAACTTTTCCCCTATAGCCTTTGAAGGTTCAGGAAATCCTAATGCCTGGGTTGCTTTTTCATTTACTAAAATATATTTCTCCTTTTCCGCAGGAGACAGGGCGGGTAAATTTCTGCCTGCGGTTAAGGCAAAATGCATGGTTGGCACAAAATCCTCATCCATGTAATAATATTTCAGGGCAACTATATCTTTTTTCTCACCGAGCCATGCAGATGTTTTCAACCCATTAAATCGACTTGCAAAATTTGCTGAAGATCCGGCAACTGATTTGACGCCTGTGATGGCTGCCAGTTTTTGTTTTATCAACTCTTCACTTATATCCCTGGTCTGTGCAAAAAGAATACTCTCCTTTTTAAAACCGGGATCCAGCCGGCCGAGAAATGTAAATTGCCTGTAGAATACGAACAGGAATATTATTACAACCAATGAAAGGCTGTATTGGAAAACGATCAGTGTTTTTTGCAGGTTTAATTTTCCGAACAGGCGTGCTGTAGCCATATTTTTAAATACCCGTAACGGTTTAAAAGCAGATAATATCCATGCTGGCGCAGTACCTGCGAGAGTTCCCGCAAATAAGGCATACACTATTGCCCAAATTATAAATTGGCTATTATAGTGAAAGGAAGAAGGAATAAACTCATAGCCGTCATTAAAGGGAGAATAGCGAATAATGAAATATAATATAAGACCGGCAAACAGAAGGGCAAAAACCGATAATAAAATAGATTCGAATATGTATTGTATGAAGATCTGGGAACGTTTGGCGCCTGCAATTTTTCTTATGCCAACTTCTTTTGCCCGTGTTAGTGCTCTGGCAATAGTAAGATTTGTATAGTTAAAACAGGCTGCCAGTAAAATCAATAATGCTACACTTCCTTCGATATAAATTTTCGTCCAGGAAGTGCCGACTGCATTGTCATTTGCCAACCTTTCACTGCCAGGGCTAATTTTATTTAGAGGTTGTAGCAGAAAGGAGACCACCCCCTGATCGTTGGCTTTATTCAAATTATTTGCCAGGGCATTCAGGCGTGATTGCATGGCAGAGACTGATACATTTTTCTTCAATAGTATATAAGTATAAGCCGAATTGAAAGCAAACCAGTTATCTGATTTTGTTTCCAGATACTTACTGCTTTCCATTTGTGGTACGGTACCATAGGAAGCAAAGGCATCATAGTTAAGATGCGTTTTGCCCGATGGAGTATTCAAAACCCCTGTAACAATAAACGCAGGCCCATTTTCAAATTGCAGCGTCTTGCCAATAGCATTGCTATTGCCGAAATATTTTTCGGATGTTTCTTTACTTAAGACGATTGAATTTGGTTCCCGGAGAGCTGATGATGCATCACCAGCTGTGAGAGTAAATCCAAATATGGAAAAGAAAGAAGGTTCAGTGAAAGCACCTCTGATAAAGATATCCTTGCCATTTGAATTTGCTTTTCCATTCAATGCAGGATATACGCTGGTAACAGCTTCTATTCCGGTTGCTTCGCTTCCAAGGCTGTTCAGCAAAGGCAATGGAGTACTTGCCATTTTCCATTTTTCCTTATTCTTTTCCTGGTATTCTGAAGTAATGCGGTAAGTCCTTTGGGGATAAGGGTGAAATTTATCAAAACTAAATGCATCCTGTGTGCGTATCAATATCATCAACCCCACTGACATGCTTAAACCCAGGCCGAATATATTTATGAAACTTGTCAGCCTGTTTTTAAACAGGCTACGTAATGCGATCTTTAAATAACTGCTGAACATAAGCGGATAATGATATGACAGGTGAAAAGTAAAATCTTATGAGGCCCTGATTTTCAATAAAGATGCCAAAGATAAAAATCGTTTACTGATAAGCCTTTGTGATCCTCCTGGTTTCCCGGGTGTCCGGAAACGGACAGCTAGGGTATCTTTTCCGTACAGATCACCAGCAAACCTTCCATGGGTATGATCCGTGCATGCCGATGATAATGAAACCCGGAGTCCATTAGCCATTTACCACTCAGATTGATCCCGGGCACCTGGTTATAACAATCATAATCCCTTTCGCGGATAAGCGGCTGGATCTTCAATCTGCGGCTGGCCGGAAGCTTTGATAAACTTTCATTTTCCAGTAATAAGAGGGATTGCTGCAATTGTAACATATCAGCAATTACTATTTCCGCATTGGTGGAAACGGGTAAAGAAGCGTTGAGAACCTTTGGCTCAGCAATTGTTTGTTGATTCTTCATGATTAATGTTTGAGGAATAAAAATACTATTGCACAGTAGCGGAATCCAAAGTGAAAAAACAATAGTTTTTGTCTTTTTGGCCGAAGGATTGTAGTAGGTATTTAAACAAAACTTATGTCCACTACTCCAGAAATAATGGGAACAGAAGAGAAAGCAGTTAGGCTGGTCTATCAGCATTTATTACAGGCATGGAATACTATGAATGCTAAGGAATATGCAGGATTGTTTGATAAGGAAGCAAACCTGGTAGGTTTTGATGGATCACAGGCAAACGGGAGGGAAGAGATTCTGGATCATCTCACCAGCGTCTTTGAGGACCATAAAACCGGAAAATATGTGGGCCTGGTGAAGGAAGTGCGTTTCCTGGATGCCGTAACGGTTATTCTAAGGGCTGTTGCCGGGATGGTTCCAGATGGTCAGAAAGATATCAACCCTGCCATCAATGCCGTTCAGACCGCCGTGCTACATAAAATTGGCAATAAATACCGGATTGTACTTTTCCAGAATACTCCCGCTGCCTTCCATGGCCGCCCGGAAGAAGCTGAGAAATTAACAGCTGAACTCCGCAAAGAGCTGGAACTGGCGGTA
>JAJKIP010000059.1 GCA_021154405.1 Segetibacter sp.
GAATCCAGGCATGAAGAATTATCTAAAACTGAAGCAGGCATTATTAAAATGCTGGATACGCTCACAAATGCTCCTGTATTTCAAAAACTGGCTGATCGTATAAATTTCTTTGCCACCGGATATAAGAATATTGGCAATGTACAGATCGGCCCCTGGTATAATTGGGTAACTGCTAATTCCTGGGAAGGCTTCCGGGTACGGTTTGACCTGGGAAGTAACCGAAAATTTGATAAGCACTGGTGGTGGCACTGGTACCTGGCATATGGCTTTGATGATAAGAAAATAAAGGGTAAGGGAGAACTATTCTACTTACCACATAAGCATCCCCGGCTTTACTGGTATGCTTCGTATACCAACGATCTTGATTTCGGCCAAAACTATTATGGCGAGGTTACAACAGATAATATATTCGCGCTGGCGATCCGTAAGCCCAATATTCCAGTAAAATTTATCAAGATTGATGAAAAGCGATTTGAATTCTTCAATGAACACCGTTCAGGTCTTTCTGAACTGGTAGCAGTCACCCACAGGGCCTTTACCCCATTAAAGAATATTCCATCAAAAGATTCATTTCCATCTTTTGATGGCAGATCTCCTCTTACAACCTTTGAAGTATCACTCCGGTTACGTTTTGCTTACCTGGAGAAATTTTTGGAAAACACTTTTTTCCGTACCAGCCTGGGAAGCCCCTATCCTATCGGCGATATATATGTGACACGGGGAATAGCCGGGGTATTGAAAAGCAATTATAATTATACCAAGATATCCGGCAGTATTTCTGATTATATAAAGGTTCCACCTTTAGGCAGCATATCCTACCAGGTGTATGCAGGTAAAACCTTTGGTACCCTTCCTTATGTTTTGCTGGATATTGCACCCGGTAATGAGTTACACTACTATAATAAGTATGCGTTCAATATGATGAACAAGTATGAGTTCATCCATGATAAATATGCAGGAATCAATTTTGAGCATAATATCGGAAATGGCATTTTCCGTTTATTCCCCAAACTGAAACTGCGTCAGCTATGGACGTTAAAAACATTATGGGGTAGCCTGTCTGAAGCCAACAAGGCTTATAATTTCAAACAGGGTAATACTTTCCAAACCCTGAATGGGAAAACATATATGGAACTCGGAACAGGAGTAGATAATATCTTCCATGTATTCAGAGTTGATTTTGTATGGCGTGTATTGCCCAGCACACTGCCCGATGGGGATACAAAGAAGTTCGGAATCTTTGGAAGCTTCAGGCTTACTTTCTGATCATTCTTTTTCCTCCTCAGCAGTTTCCACTGATTTTATATGATCCTGTATTAACAGTTGAGTTTTCTTTGAATCATATTCTTCATCAAAGAATATGGTTGTAAGTTCACTTTCTGTAATAAGATCTTTGGAATCCACAGAGAAAGGACCTGAAATTCCGAGATAGAATTCCTTCCACGGCTTACCTTCTTTATCTTCCCCTTCATAGGTGAGACGAAAAATGTACATTTTGCAGCTTTTGCCTTTATATTTAATGGTTCTTACACCCAGTGATCTCATTTCTGTAGGTTCATATTCATCTTCAGTAGAATAATCAAATAAATCAGCCTCCGCTATGGATTGTTGCGTATTATAGGAAGGCGGAAATAAAGCTGATTTCCCTATGTTATGCAATTGATCATAAAAATATTTTCGGTAAGACTTATCAGCTGCAACTTTTGTTATTTCTTTTGGATCAACAGACTGTCCGTTCTTCAAAAGGCCTTCGATGGATGCCTGTTTGATATCGAGATTATCAACCGCCAGGTATTTTCTCAATATGCGATTTCCTTCAGCGGTATTGAATTGCTGCATGAGGTTGAGCATTTTTACTTTACGGTAACCGCTGATTTCAACATCAGACTGAACACTATTATCATAAATGGTATCGGCTGTATGTATAAATCGCTGTTTATGCAGTTCCAGCATGGACAATGGTATTATCTGTTTTTCAACCATAACTGAAGTAAGTCCCATTAGTCTAAGTGCAAAAACTGGATTATTACTTAACTGAAGTATTTCCGGGTACAATGATTTTGCCAGTTCCAGGGAATCTTCCAGGTAATTAGTTAAAAAATAAGATCCAGGATTTTGGGGCGTATAGTTAAGTAATAATTCCTTGAAAACATCGAAGGAGTATTGTGTCTGGTATCTTGCAAGCAAATCAAGCAAGCCCATCTTCATAAATTCCTTTTCACCGGTCAGTCCAGGAAAAGCCTTTTTAATAAAGTCAACAGTTTTGTTATCCATTAACTGCTGAAGCGAATCAATGATCCTGTCACGAACATTATAAGAAGAGTAAGAATCATCCTGATAATCTTTCAACAATGCTTCTTCCAAAAGTGATTTGTCTGATTCGATAAGTTTAGCTTTTTTAAAGGCCTCCGAAGCTTCAGAAAAAATAACTGAATCTTTGGATTGAAGGTCCGTCAATATTCTTTCTAATTTCCTTTTATAGATGCCAGTATTCAGCTCTTCATTTATCACTTTAAAATTAGTGAAGAAGCTCTGATAGAGGCTTTCATTTGTTTTTTGGGCTGGTAAATAACACAGTATTTGATAAAGTGTGTCACCATTGATAAATATTCTTGATCGTTTGACATTATTATACCCGGGCGATTGCTCAATCCATTCCTGGCCTCTTAAATTCCCAATAGTGACCCATTTCTCTGAGATGACAGAATCAGTTGCCTTCCTGTAACTGGTTACTATATCCTGGAACAATGTGCTATCATCAGCAGCAAAATAATAAGGTGGTACCCGATACTTCAATACCTCATAAGAAGTACAATCCACAGAGTCATAGCTAACATAGTGGATTGGCCTGTTGTTTTCTGTAAATGCAGCGCCTGTATCAATTCTTGGCACAAAAGGATTTGGCGCAACTGTCATAAAGTTACCAGCCTTGTCTACCTGTTTGTTCCAACCTTTATATTCATAGTCCACCAGATTAAATGAATGCAGGAAATTGTTCATATCAGCCACCAGGGCAGGTGTATTCTGTCCTTCAACAATCAAATAATAACAGCGGTTACCACGGTTAATAATCAATGATTTGAATAACACGCCATTTGGTCCACTGCCTTCGTATTTTAGAACCGGATAACCATTTAAAGTACTTTCTTCATTAAGGGACAGTGTTTGAATAGAATTGGTTAATCTTTCCCGGAAGGCAAGAAAAATACTTGAATCCGCGGTCATATGCAAACCAGGAACAATATCCCTTATCTGCAAAATGTAATAAGTGCCCGTTGCAGGATCTGCCAAATCATAAGTAGTAAACTTCCAGCCACTTTGAACACCCTGTGCCATTTTGGGGTTTTTTTGAGGGTCACCGGGAAATAATATGTTACAACCTTTCGAATCAAGGCTAAACCGTTTCCAGTTTTTTACAGAGGCGATGGGCAATTCTTTTGCAGGAGTAAAAGAAGCAAGAAAATGATCAGCATCGGGGCTGGTCATTGCTTCCTTCTTTTGTCCCCCAACAAAAAGCATATACAACATATTTCCTTTGCGCAGGTATAAGTTTTTAAAATAGCTCTGATTGATAAAGGCACGTATTTCTATCCCTTTTAACCCTTTTAATTCAATATTCTTTTTAGATAGTACAACTGCGTTCTGGGCTTTAACAGCGTTGTCGGCAAGTTTGTCAAGGTCCGCATTTTCTGCCAACACAGAACTGGTAGTCATAAAAAAGGTGAGCGTGGACATATCAACCAGATATTTCATGTTCAGCATTCCACTTGCAATACCTATCTCCGCAGATTTGCCTGGCATTTCTATTTCATAAGTCTTATTAGCGTCTGCTGTTTTCTCCCATTCAGCTGATTTGAGTGTGGAAACATATTGGATTGGATCAACTTCACCAGTCGGGAATACGGGTTCCAGTCGAAATCCTTTCTTGCGCAATAAAGTAATAACTCCCAATTCTCCCGGCAAATGTGCTACTCCAACCGTGAAGAATATGCTACGGGCATGAGCCAGGCTATCTATCCTGGATGCCATTTTAATATTTCTTTTATTAAGACTAAGGTCTTCGAGTTCTTCTGAATTATCTTTTAAATAAAATGATTCAATCTTATCAAGGTCCCTGGAAACATAAATTGAGATCATTTTTTCCATCGATGATCTTAATTCTTTGCCAGAATCCAATATCTCGTCAGAGGTAACATCACCACCCAATTCATCAAGAAGAGGTAGCTGATCCTGCAAGTCTTCAATACCGCCAAGCCATTTACCCTGTCTTTTTGCAATTCCGTACAAAAATGCATCCATTATGGTAGGCATTTCCTTTTTTAATACGGAATTCATTTTGTCATCCCTGATCTGTTTCAATATCTTCCGGCTGGCCTTGTCTTTATATTTTTTTACGTTGTTAACAAGGGAGTCAATATATATCTTTTTATTTTTTGCATTTCCCTTTTCCTGTTCATTAACCCTGTATCCACTCTTTTCATCCATTATCCGCTGGAAGAGTGAATCTACCATTTCCGTAAGATCAATTTCCATTGCATATCCATCCGCCTTTTCCATGTATCTGTACAAAGAATCCCCAAAATTGAACAGGCGCTTATCCTGCAAATGCATGGTACCATACAGGTATGAATCTTTTGTAAGTCCATTTCCAGATATCCGCCATAAAAAAGTCTTTGGCCAGGAGGGTTTATTTTGAGCAAAGGTGAAGGAGGAAACTAAAAGCAAAACTGTGGTTAGCAGAATTAGGGTTCGTTTAAGCATACGGTGGATAATTGCCGCCAAGATATAAAAGAAATAATGGAGTCTATAGTAGTGGGGGAAATTTATACTTTTACCTATCTTTCTCTGAATAAATAACTTACAACTATGGCTTCCCAATATATTCTTGCGTTGGATCAAGGCACTACCAGTAGCCGCAGCATGCTGTTTGATCACCACGGAAATATTATTAGTGTAGCGCAAAAAGAATTCAGGCAGATCTTTCCCCAACCTGGCTGGGTGGAACATGATGCTGAAGAGATCTGGAGCACGCAATATGGCACGTTCGCAGAAGCGGTTGCAAAGGCCAATATTACCATGCGACAGGTGGTAGGCATCGGGATTACCAATCAAAGGGAGACAACGGTAGTCTGGGACCGAAAAACAGGTAAACCGGTCTATAATGCTATTGTCTGGCAGGACCGGCGCACTGCCGCTTATTGTGATGAATTGAAAGCAGCAAATCTTGCTGGCACTATTCAGCAAAAGACTGGTCTTATTATAGACGCATATTTCTCCGCAACCAAATTGAAATGGATACTGGACAATGTCAGCGGCGCCAGACAAAAAGCGGAAAATGGAGAACTGGCTTTTGGTACCATCGATACCTGGCTTGCCTGGAAATTATCCGGCGGCGAACTGCATATAACAGATGTGTCCAATGCAAGCAGGACCATGCTGCTGAATATTCATACAGGACAATGGGATGAGGATCTATTAAAGCTGTTTACCATTCCTTCCAGTCTTTTACCTGAAGTAAAACCATCCAGCAAGGTCTATGGAGTAACTGGAAGCTTTGTTCCAGATTCACGTATTCCTATTGCGGGAATTGCAGGTGATCAGCAGGCAGCGCTCTTCGGTCAATTATGTACACAACCCGGCATGGTGAAAAATACTTATGGCACGGGATGCTTTATGCTAATGAATACGGGCGAGAAAGCCATCACTTCAAAAAATAATTTACTAACCACGATTGCCTGGAAAATTGATGACAAAACAGAATATGCGCTGGAAGGCAGTGTATTCATAGCCGGTGCAGTTGTTCAATGGCTGCGTGATGAATTAAAGATCATTAGAGCTTCTTCTGAAGTGGAAGAACTGGCTGCCCAGGTGAAGGATTCGGATGGTGTTTATATCGTTCCGGCATTTGCCGGACTGGGAGCCCCTTACTGGAACCAGTATGCGAAAGGCACCCTGTTTGGATTAACAAGAGGAAGTAATCGTTCTCATATTGCCAGGGCAGCACTCGATAGCATTGCCTATCAAACCTATGATGTATTGAAGGCAATGGAAGCTGATAGTGGCATACATATAAAAGAACTGCGGGTAGATGGCGGAGCCACCGTCAATAATCAATTAATGCAATTCCAGAGTGATATCCTGAATTGCAAGGTGGTTCGTCCAACTATTACAGAAACCACTGCCCTGGGGGCCGCCTATCTGGCGGGTCTGGCAGTAGGTTACTGGAAAAGCATTAATGACATACAACAGCAATGGCAGGTGAACCAGTCTTTCTCTCCTTCAATTAAAGAAGATAAAAGAAATGAACTGGTCAAAGGCTGGCAAAGAGCGGTGAAAGCCAGCATTGCCTGGGCGGATAACAGATAAGCAGTAACAATAAAAAACCAACGCGTGAACAGGAGTTCAATGCTCAATACCCTTTCATCCACTACCCTGTGGGATATCTGCATCATTGGCGGAGGTGCTACCGGGCTGGGTATTGCAGTTGACGCTGCATCCAGGGGATATAAGACTCTTTTGGTAGAGAAATACGATTTTGCAAAAGGAACTTCCTCCCGCAGCACTAAACTGGTGCATGGAGGAGTACGGTATTTGCAGCAAGGGAATATCAAGCTGGTGATGGAAGCTCTCAAAGAAAGAGGACTGCTAAAGAAGAACGCTCCGCATATTGTAAGGAACCAGTCCTTTGTTATTCCCAATTATAAATGGTGGGAACATCCATTTTATGGGATCGGATTAAAAGTATACGACTGGATGGCGGGTAGCCTGGGTCTTGGCCCTTCCCGTTTTCTTTCCAAAGAAGAAACACTTGAACTGACTCCAACGCTTGATCCGGAAGGATTAAAAGGAGGGGTATTATATCATGATGGACAGTTTGATGATGCACGTCTTGCCATTCATCTTGCCATGACAGCGGCAGACCACGGCGCTACCCTGATCAATTATTGTTCGGTCAACAATCTATTAAAGGTAAATGGACAGGTTGCAGGTGTGCTGGCAGAAGATACCATCAATCAGAAGACTTATGAAATAAAGGCAAAGGCGGTAATTAATGCCACCGGTGTTTTTACCGATGAGGTATTAAAGATGGATAATACAAGCGCAGAATCCATCATCAGTCCCAGCCAGGGTATTCATCTTGTATTTGATAAAGCCTTTCTTCCTTCCAATACGGCCATTATGATACCCAAAACTGATGATGGCCGCGTATTATTTGCTGTGCCCTGGCATAACAGGATCATTGTAGGCACAACGGATACGCCCGTATCCAGTGCATCGCCCGAGCCAAAAGCGCTTGAGGAGGAAATTGAATTTGTGATGCATCATATCACCCGCTATCTTACCAAGGATCCTTCCCGAAAAGATATCCTAAGCCAATTTGCAGGCCTGCGTCCATTGGTGAAAGGCAATGCGAAGAGTACAGCTACACTTTCCCGTGATCATCATATAAGCATTTCCGATTCTGAACTAATAACTATTACAGGTGGTAAATGGACTACTTACCGGAGAATGGCAGAAGATGTGCTGGAAATTGCAGCACGTAAGGCTGACCTTCCGGAAATAGAATGCCGTACCCGGCAATTACCTATACATGGATATACGGAAAATCCGGATTATGAAGCTCCCTTATATTATTATGGAACGGATGCGGCAGGTATAACGGCTCTTATGGATGCAGATAAATCCCTGGAAGAACTAATTCATCCAGGACTCAACTTTACGAAAGCAGAGATTGTATGGGCAGTGCAGCAGGAAATGTGTATGACCATTGAAGATGCTTTAAGTCGCAGAACAAGAGCCTTGTTACTAGATGCAAGAGCTGCCATGGAAGCTGCACCAGTAGCAGGAGCGATAATGGCCAAGGAAATGAAAAAAGATGAAGCCTGGATAAAAAACCAGGTGGATGCATTTATTTCAATTGCAAAAAACTATCTTCCCGTCATATAAAACCTTTGCTATATGGAATTATTAACTCCTGAATTCAGTTTTTGGCATCATTTCCTGGCAGAATTCGTTGGCACTGCTATCCTGATCATATTGGGCGCCGGTGTGGTTGCCAATGCTATTTTAAAGAATACAAAAGGAAACAGTGGCGGATGGATCGTAATTTCTTTTGGTTGGGCCATTGCAGTATTTGCCGGTGTTTTTGCGTCAAACAGGCTGGGTGGTAGCGGACACATAAATCCTGCGGTAACAATTGCCTTAACTGTATTTGGCGATTTTGATAATTCGCTATTTCTGCCATACATTCTTGGGCAGTTTGCAGGTGCATTCGTAGGTGCCTGTGTTGCCTGGCTGGCGTATAAACAACATTTTGATTCAACTCCTGACGGAGATACCAAACTGGGTGTATTTTCAACCGCTCCCGCTATTCGGAATCCGGTCTATAATTTACTTACTGAGATCATCGGCACTTTTATACTAATGTTTGGGGCCTTATTAATGTCAAAGCCATCCATGAGCATGGGAGCGCTGGATGCCTTGCCCGTTGGACTATTGGTATTGGGCATTGGTCTGTCTTTAGGCGGTCCAACTGGTTATGCCATCAATCCTGCTCGTGACCTGGGTCCGCGAATAGCGCATTTTCTATTGCCGATTCCCAATAAGCGGGATAGTGACTGGGGCTACTCCTGGATACCGGTGATTGGTCCCATTATCGGTGCTTTGTTAGCCGCACTGGTGGTAAAAGCATTTTCGCTTTAAATATTATCCAGCAGGAGCTTCGCTGCTCTTTTTATTTCCTCTTCTGTAATAATAAGTGGTGGAGAAATGCGCAGGCAATTTGCGGCGAATAAAAACCAGTCGGTAACCAGCCCATTGGAAATACACCCGTCAATTATCTTTTTATTGATTTCAAAAGATTCAAATTCAATAGCCAGCCATAAACCAAAAGATCGAACAGCTTTTATTTTTGGATGAACGAGTAATGAACGAAATAAACGCTCCTTTGCTTTAACTGATTCCATCATTTTCTCATTGATCAGCGCCTTCATCGCTGCCATTCCAGCGGCGCAACAAACGGGATGGCCACCAAAGGTTGTTATATGGCCTAAAACCGGATCAGTAGAAAGCGTTGACATCAGCTGCCTGTTAGCAATGAAAGCGCCTAGTGGCATTCCTCCTCCTAATGCCTTTCCGAATAAAACAATATCGGGCACGATATCAAAATTCTCAAATCCCCAAAGCCTGCCGGTTCGTCCAAATCCGGATTGAATCTCATCAAGCACCAACAGTGTTCCGGTTTTATCACATTTCTTTCGCAAGGCCTGCATCCAATCAGGGGAAGGTGCAATGATACCCGCTTCGGCCTGAATGGTTTCAGCGATAACACAGGCTGTATTTTCAGTTATTGATTGCAGTGCTGCTGCTGTATTATAATTCAGATGCAGTATATCTGGTAATAGTGGACGAAAAGCATTACGCCAGTATTCACTTCCCATTATACTCAGGGCTCCCTGAGTACTTCCATGATAGGAATTCTCAAATGCAATGATCTGTGTGCGACCCGTTGCCCGCTTGGCGAGTTTCATGGCGCCTTCTACAGCTTCAGTACCTGAGTTGGTGAAATAAACAGAATCCAGTTGTTGAGGTAAATGATCCGTAAGAAATTTGGCAAACTTTACCTCTGGACTTTCAATAAACTCACCATAAACCATTATGTGGAGATAGGAATCTGTTTGCTCACGGATTGCTTTTACTACCTCCGGATGGCGGTGACCTACATTGGCCACGCTGATCCCTCCTATAAGGTCAAGGTATTTTTTGCCTGCCACATCAACCAGTTCTGTGCCTTCTGCTTTCACGATCTCCAAAGCCATTGGAGCGCCCGAGGTTTGGGCCACATGCCGCA
>JAJKIP010000060.1 GCA_021154405.1 Segetibacter sp.
CAGTTATTATCCTTTAACAACACGAAGATATTTTGAGTTCTCATTTTTGATAGTAGGTAGTCCCGTCATTTTAAGGGGTTGTATGCGACATCCTTGTAAACCATGATACTATTCAGGATCGGAGCCGCCCTCAAAGGCGACTATTTTATAAAACAGTTGAAGGCATTTAGTTCTGGAGTAGCGGCATTAATAATAGAATCTGTCCCTGGCCCTCAATCGTTTCCCTTCCTTACACTGAAGTGTATCACTCACACATGGAGCCGGTTTTTCTGTGCAATATTCTACGACGGTTTCCTTTAGTAGCCTGGCATTATTTTTTTATTATTATTTGTATCCTGAGTTCGCTTGCTTAATAACAATACCATACGGGATTTGCAATCACGGATTGCATTATCAGAAGACATGAAGGCCTATAAAGACCTCTACCTCCTGATGTTTGATAGTCTTTACCGGTTCTCCTATTCCTTTGTTAAGTCCAAACAGGTTGCACAAGAGATTGTATCAGACGTTTTTATCAAACTTTGGCAGATCAGGGATCAATTGAAGACTATTGAAAATCTAAAATCTTACCTCTTCGGAATTACAAAGAACCTTTCACTTAATTCTCTCGCCAGGGCCTCAAAGAATTTATCCATTCAATTAGACGATATAGATCTGGATGAAATAGATATTCAATCCGCCATTGAACTCAAAAGCCCTGAAGATATTTATGTTTCCAAAGAGACCATCAGGAATATAACCCAGGCTATCCGTAGCCTCCCTTCTCAATGCCAAATCATTTTCTCTCTCGTACGAATAGAAGGTCTTAAATACAAAGAAGTAGCCACCCTTCTCAACATTTCAGTATTTACCGTACGTAATCAAATTGCAATTGCCACAAAAAAGATCGAAGATGCGCTGCCTCAAAAAGCGCAATTTAATTTTCCCTTCGAGGATAAGTTCTCTGCCTCCTGAACTTTTCTGAAGTCACACCCTCCCGGCACATTTCTTAAAAATTTCTTCTTATTGCCTGGTACATACTTCGTTTTCCTGCTGTCTATAACAATAGAAGATAATTAAATGCAAGACGATCAACGAATTATATTACTCATCAGTTTAAAGTTAAACGGCGAAGCTACTCCTGAAGAATTAAGTGAGCTTGACACCCATATAAAGAACAACCCTGAATTATCGGAAAGGATTGAGAATATCAGGAACGTATGGAAGAATTTAGGCGTTTCTTCAACCGGCCTGGCCGAAGAATCGTTCGAAAAGCACCTTCTAAGATTAAATAACGACGTTTTTGAGCCAGACATCTCACCTGAACCCTCCCCTGTTGTTCCCAAGAAAAGCCTGATCAGGCAACTTTTTCAGAAAAAGCATTTCACAAAATTGGGGGTTGCAGCAGCGGCTGTCATTTTACTTTTTCTGCTGCTTTCCAGAACCACTGAAAATGAAGCGATAAAACCTATAAATAATACGGTCAGTACCAAGGCGGGCGATAAAGCCAATATCACTTTACCTGATGGTTCAAAAGTGTGGCTTAATGGAGATAGCAAAATAACTTATGCTGAAAATTTTAAGGATAGAACAAGGGAAGTTCATCTATCCGGAGAAGCTTTCTTTGAAGTGGCCAGGGACAAGACAAAACCTTTTATCATTCATACAAGAATGATCAACCTGAAAGTTTTGGGTACTGCCTTTAATGTTCGTTCTTATGATTATGAAAAAGAAACAGAAACAGCTTTAGTGCATGGCTCTATAGAGGTAACTCTTCGAAACAGCCCTGAACAAAAAATTCTTTTAAAGCCAGGAGAAAAATTGCTGGTAAAGAATTCTCCGGTTGACACCTCATCAGCTCACAAAAAGCAGGCCCCTGACGAAGATTCACATATCATCGTTTTGACAACCATGCGCTATTATGGATCAGATAGCAGCAATATTGAAACGTCCTGGACAAAAAGTCAATTAGTTTTTACGGACGAACCGCTGGATAAAATTGCGTTAAACCTTGAGCGGTGGTTTAATGTACATATAACGATAGCAAATGATAGCCTAAAAAAGCAGAAGTATACGGCGACTCTTGAAGAAGATGACAAATTAGAAGAATTTTTAGAGGCGCTTAAGCTGGCTGATGGCTTTCATTATTCTATAAAAAATAAAGAAGTAGTTATTACCCGATAAACAGGTGATGCAAAAAAATAGGGAATTAATTTTTTGCACCTTTTCTAATGTTTGCTTTTAAATAACCCCAAAACTGCTATATGAAAAAATATTTTCCTGATAGTGCTTAACCAGCAACCCTTTTTTCCTCCTCCATACCCTATTCAGCAAATGCCCTGCCGGGCAATCATCCATCTAATCTTCTTAAACATGAAAAAAAGTAAACGATATTTATCGCCTGCCTTTGGAAAGCTTCCTCTTAAATTTCTATTGTGGGCAAAGATCAATATCATCCTCCTGTCCCTCTTCTCCCTTCAGTCCTTTGCTGGCATCAACGCCCAGGACAATATAAGTTTAAGCCTGCAAAATGTAGGACTGGCAAAAGTATTCAAGGCAATAGAAAAGCAGGTTAAATATCGTTTTGTATATAAAACGGAAGCGATCCCGAATAATAGTGTAAGCATTGAAGTTAAAAACGCTTCTTTGGAAGATGTTCTGAAAATTGTTTTGGATAATACTCCGCTTACTTATAAAATGCTTAATAATAAGATCGTGCTGATCTCACAGGATTTTACCAAGTCTGTGACAGGTAAAGTTACTGACAGCAGAGGTGTGCCGTTAGTGGGTGTTAGCGTAATGGAGCAAGGGACTACCAACGGTGTTATTACCGGGCAGGACGGCAACTACAATATTACAGTAGAAGGGAACAACTCAGTACTGGAATTTCAACATTCAGGATACGATACAAAAATTGAAACGGTTGGTACCCGTACGGTAGTAAATGCAATATTGGAAATCCAGATAAAGAACCTTGATGAAATTGTAGTAACGGCCCTGGGCATAAGAAAAGAATCCAGGAAATTGGGTTATGCAGCCTCCTCTGTTGCGATAGATGAGCTCACAAAGAACCGGACTACTAACGTAATGACAAGCCTGGAGGGCAAAATAGCCGGTTTGGATATTGCGCCCCCTACCGCAGGTGCCGGTGCCAGTAACCGCATACGGTTGCGTGGACAGGCAGGTTTTGCTGGTCAGACTAACTCGCCTTTAATTGTAATAAATGGGCTTCCGATGGATCAGGGCGCTCGTAGTGCCGAAGGGCAACCTGGCATGGATCAGGGCGACAATCTCCAACAGATCAACCCGGATGATATTGAGTCAATGACCGTATTGAAAGGAGCAACTGCGGCAGCTCTCTACGGTTCAAGAGCCTCCAATGGTGCCATTATCATCACTACCAAGAGCGGCAGTAAAAATTCCAAATTCGGAGTTGAGTTTACTTCCAATTTTTCTGCCGATGAGATAATGGATTTTACCAATTATCAAACCGAATATGGTACCGGCTCCAATGGTGTGCGTCCTTCCTCACAGGCTACTGCCAAATCAACCGGCAACCTGTCATGGGGCGAAAAATATGATGGTGTCCCCACTTATCAGTATGACGGTGTTCAAAGACCTTATGCTCCAGATAAAAACCGCTTTAAGGAATTTTACAGGACTGGAACATCGTTCCAGAATACGCTGGCACTTTCCGGTGGTAACGCTTCCACCAGCTACCGGGCTTCTTATTCAAACATGGATGCCAAGGGTATTTCCCCGAATAATAGTTATCATAAAAAGATCTTTAACCTGGGACTTAACAGCAAGGTTACTCAAAAGCTCACCCTCCAGGCGAATATTAACTATACCCACGAAGTCAATACGAACCCTCCGATAGTAGGTGTTCAGGGCATCGGCTTTTCCAGCTTTCTTCACCGTACCCCTTTAACGCTTGCAATCCCGACATTGAAAGCTAATGCTGTAGCGCCTGACGGAAGTTTATTATCCACCAATCCTTTTGATAATCTTTTGACAAACCCCTACTTTCTTATCGGCCGAATGTTCAATAATACAAAAAGAGACCGTTTTTTAGGTACTGTTAACGTGAGATATGATTTCTTTAAATGGCTTTATTTGCAGGGGCGTGTAAATGCAGACTTCGGTAACAATTTCAATGAAGGCAATTTACCACATGGCGTAGGTGCTCCTCTTCGGAATGGTACCAACACCGGCTGGCAGGGCACTTATAATGTTGCCACCAGTTTCAACAAACAATTGAATATGGATTTCCTGCTGGGAACCAGCCATAAGGTCGGCGAATTTTCAATTGATGCAAGCGTTGGCGGCAATATGTTTACCCTTTATAATTCCAATACTAACCAGGGCGTAACAGATTTTGTAAACAGAGATATCTATACCATAGGAAATGGAATTACCAAAACCCAGAGTTTCGGAATTACGAGGTCCCAGGTGAATTCCTTATATGCTTTTGCGGATTTAGGTTACAGGAATCTGCTTTTCCTTAATCTTACTGATCGTATCGATTATTTTTCTGTGCTGACGCCTCCAAGTTCAATAGTGGCCACCCCCAAGAACTCTTTCAACTATCCCTCTGCGAGTGCCAGCTTTATTTTTTCTGAATTGCTGACAAATGTTAAATGGCTGAACTATGGAAAATTAAGAATGAGCTACGCTGATGTGGGCAATGTTAATGGCATTAATCCCTATAGCGGTCAGCTTACTTATACCCAGGAGCAGCAGGCTTTCGGCACCTATTCAATCTGGAACATTGGCACTGCAACCAATCCAAATCCATTCATTAAACCCTACAGGGTTAGCGAAAAGGAAATTGGCCTTGAATTAAAGACGTTAAATAACCGCTTAAATTTTGATATCGCTGTTTATGACAAGAGGACCTATGATCAGATCCTGCGGGTTGATATATCTCCTGCTACAGGTTACACCGGTATGAATGTCAACATTGGAAAATTGAAAAATACTGGTCTGGAGGTTATGATTGATGGAACACCTGTGAAAAATAAAAATTTCTCATGGAATGTGGTAGCCAACTCAGCATATAATACTTCAAAAGTATTGGCGCTGAACCCCGGCCAAACCCGTCAGCTGGTTGTATTCTTTAATGGAACAGGTAATGAGTTCCTGGGCTCCCTTGTATATGATTTAGGCAAAGAGATGAACCAGTTAATTGCAAATACTTACCTCCGTAATGATAAGGGCCAGGTAATGTTAAATAGCTCGGGAAGACTCCTCCCTTCAGCCACTCCGAAAAACTTTGGCAGCGCAAATAGTAAAATTATCGGTGGTGTAACAAACACTTTCAATTACAAATACCTCAGCTTATTAGTCCATGTGGATGGGAAATTTGGCGGGAAAGTGTTTTCGTCAACAGC
>JAJKIP010000061.1 GCA_021154405.1 Segetibacter sp.
GGCCGAGATCATCTCAGAAAGCCCCTCCATAAAAGATAAATCAAAAGTATATGCATGCCTGGCATTAATGTACCTGAATGGCTCCCGTTTTAATGCAAGACAAAATGAAAATGGTGAAATATTGACTATGGCAGAACAGGATCGCAGTCAATGGGACAGAACACTAATGCAAAAAGGATTCATTTATTTTGAGAAGGCAGCAACTGATAATTTTATTTCGGTTTATCATATACTGGCTGCCATTTCCGCTTATCATTGTTCGGCACCGGATTTTGAATCAACCGACTGGAACAGCATCCTTATCTTATATGATAAACTTCGGGAGATTGACCCCTCGCCACTAGTGGCATTGAACCGGTCAATTGCATTATCCAGGGTTAAAGGAATTATTCCTGCCATCGAGGAATTGGAAAAACTAAGTGATACTCCTGCCCTAAAAAATTATCACCTCTATTATTCTACCCTGGGAGAATTTTACATGCAGGCAGGCCAGTTTGGCAAGGCAAGAAAAGCGATTAATAAGGCTATTTCCCTGTCAAATATGCCTGCAGAACAGAAGCTTTTACAAAAAAGACTTGTGGAATGCCCTCCAGATGAAGAATAATATCTTTATGGTAATGTCCCTATTTCAGTTTCTTATTTGTTCTAATCTTATCTTCTAATAGAAAAAAATATTTATAATGAGCGAATTTTTATTAATTGTAAGAACTGAAGGAGAAGTATGGACCATGCTTTCTCCAGATAAATTACGCGAGCATATAGAACATGGCACTGCATACATTGGAAAGTATATAAAACAGGGGAATATTAAGAGTGCTCAGCCTTTAGACAGGGGTAGCCGTATTGTTTCTAAAACGGATGGACTTTTAAAAGATGCTCCGTTTAATGAAACGAAAGAAGTTATTGCAGGGTATTTCCTCATTGAGGCAGAAACCCTGGAGCAAGCTGTAGCCATTGCAAAGGAAAACCCCATATTTGATGACATTAAATCGAAAATTGAGGTCCACCCCATAAAACCGATCCCAACCTAAAAGACTGGTTTTCATTAAGGTAAAAATATTTATGGAAAATGTCCCTTTCGAAGGGGCATTTTTGTTTTAAGTCCGACAAAACGATTTATCACATAAAAACAAACAAAATGAAAGAATTCATGCTAATAATTCGCACACAGGGTGACCATCTGGCGGAGCTATCACCGGAACAGCAGCAGCAGCACGTAAATCAAGTAATGAATTATATGAGCGGGCTGATGAATAGTGGAAAATTAAACAGTGCTCAACCACTCGATATGGAAGGCGTAATAGTTTCAGGGACAGCCGGCAAATTTAAAGACGGACCTTTTAATGAAACGAAGGAAGTAATTGCAGGCTACTTTTTGATAAAGGCAAACAGTCTGGAAGAAGCTATCCAGGTTGCAAAAGACAACCCGGTATTTGAAGTTGGTGCTGGCGCCAGGATTGAAGTTCGCCCCATTAAGGTCATGGAGGGAATAAATGGCTAAAGAGGTCCCCTATCTACAACTCGCACGGTTATACCGGCGTCTGCGTGCGAGGTAAAAAGGATAATTCTGTAGCTTTATGTTCTAATTTGATTTTCCTTGTAATATCTGTTTTCCAGCTATGCAAGGATACGGAATGAGAGACAGTCTAAAAAATCTTCTAAAACAGTTCTCAGATTTTGATGAACAGGAACTTGACTACATCTTAAGTTATTTCAAGCCGAAATCAGTATCGAAAAATACCATTTTGCTGCAAGAGGGAAAAATAAGTAAGGAATTCTATTACATTCACACCGGGGGAATTCGCACCTTTTTTATTGACAAAAAGGGATACGAAAAAACCAGATATATAATGCTTGACAATTATATTGGAACTACACTATCGAGCTTTATTTCCCAAAAACCATCCTTTGAATCTATTCAGGCACTCGAGGATACTGATCTATTGATTATAAATCACCAGGACTTTTATCGTCTTATCAAAGAAATTGATAATTGGAAAAGTTTCTACGTGAAGATCCTGGAATTAGCTTATTCCTATCAAAACAGGAAAATTGAATCATTGGTAACACTTACTGCAAAGCAACGATACGACCAACTTTTAAATGAAACCCCAGTATTTCTACAACGCCTGTCCAATAAGGTGCTGGCCTCCTACCTCGACATACGTGAAGAGACCCTAAGCCGACTTAAATCAAAGTAACCCGATTTTGACCTACATCAATGGATATTATTTTTTAACTCCGGATTTTTGCACTCTAAATCGGCTAGGACAATGAATATTAAGAAATCAATCACCATTGGAGCAAAAACCAATCATCCAATAACAATTAAACGATTTGGTTATGGCACAATGCGCCTGACCGGCGAGCAGGTTTGGGGGGAACCTGAAAATAGGCCTGAAGCCCTTCAAATACTAAAAGAAGCTGTAATTAATGGTATTAATTATTTGGATACGGCAGATTATTATGGTGAAGATGTAACTAATCGATTAATAGCGGAAGCACTATATCCGTATCCAGACAATTTAGTAATAGGTACCAAAGTAGGTGCACAAAGAAAGCCAGACAAAAGCTGGAGACCATTCAATACGCCAGAAAATTTAAGATCAAGTATTGAGAACAATTTAAGAACATTAAAACTGGAGCAACTTCAACTGGTACATTTCCGTGTTATGCCTGGCACAAATATTCCCTTTGAAAAATCTTTAAACGCAATGTTTGAAATGCAAAAAGAAGGAAAAATTCTTCATTTAGGAGTAAGCAATGTAACTCCGGCGGAATTGGAGAAAGCGTTAACAATGGGAAATATTGCTAGCGTAGAAAATGCATTTGGATACGGCCAACGTACAACCTTTAAATTACATAACGCTGAAAACAGAGGTCTGCAGGAAGTGAGTGATTTATGCATAATAAATGAAATACCAATGATCCCATATTGGTCCCTGCAAAATTCTCTGCCAAAGAATGATAATAAAATTTTGGCTATTGCAAAAAAGTATAACGCAACCCCACCACAGATTAGTTTAGCGTGGCTATTACATTATAACGATTTGATCCTGCCAATTCCAGGAACTTCAAAACTTGATCATTTTAAAGAAAATATAAAAGCATTTGATATTGCTCTCACAGATGATGATATGAAATTTTTAGGGTGACCAAAGTGGTTATGATTTTCAAAGTGCCAGAAGTTTTTCTTCTTCACCTGCTATCATCTCAAAATGTTCAATTTACCTGCATCTACATCCACGCCACTTTTTGCACGCTTTGATTAGGCTGACCTATTATGTCTCTATATAATTCCGGCCTTCTGGCTTTTATGTAGCGGCTTCCACCCGCATTGATCAATTTATCAGGAGTTAACTCTGCAATTACGAAACTATCATCGAGAGAACGGCATTCGGTTAAAATTTCACCAAAAGGATCTATTATCATTGAACACCCATTTTTCAATTGATCATCATCCATGCCTATGGGATTGGAAAAAACGGCATAAATAGCATTGTCATACGCTCTTGCAGGTAACCATTTCATCAGCCAGCTTCTGCCCTTCAGGCCGTCAAATTCCTGTCGAAGGATTTCCTTGTTGCCTTCTTTATCCTTCCAAAGGTCCGCATCAACAAAACCAGCTCCCGGCCGGGGTGATGGCGTACACATGGTAACATGGGGCATGAAAATGATCTGAGCCCCCAATAAGGTTGTAGCTCTTACATTCTCGATAATATTATTATCATAACAAATAAGGATAGCACATTTCCATCCGAATAAATCAAAAACGGTATATGAATCTCCCGGAGTCAGATTCGGATTGATAAATGGATGAAGTTTTCGATGCTTTGCTACCAGTCCATTCTTATCAACGCATACCTGGGCTTTGAACAGGTTGCCCTCAGCATCTTTTTCAAATAAACCAGCCAGTATCACTATATCATACTCCTTGGCATATTCAACCAACTTCCGAACACTGGGGCCATCAGGAATTGGTTCTGCAATGTCAATCATTTGCTCTCTTGATAGTTTTCTTGCATAACTATATCCCGTTATTGAGCATTCATGAAATGCAATTACCTGCGCACCCTGCGCAGCCGCGTTTCCGGTTAATCTTTTTATCACTGAAAGATTGTAGGACTTGTCGCCACTCCTGTTCTCAAACTGGGCAGTTGCTATTTTAATATTATCCATAACCAGATTTAACAGGTTTTGAGTATCCTGTATTAAGCAAAATTATTTATCGGGAGGAAGCCAGGATAGGAGAAAACCGACAATTATGCAATTTTGGGAAGCTGCATAAAGTTAATGGCAAGGAGCTGGTGATCGGACTTATATTGATTAGGGGTGATGCCTGTAATTTTTTTAAAGAATCCGTTTAAATGGGATTGGTCATAATATCCAGTTTCATATACTATATCGGATATTTTTCTACGCCGGGATTGGTGCTGTAACAACTTCAGAAAATGCTGGAATCGGATAATATCAGCATATTTTTTGGGTGAAGTTCCTATGTACTTTTTGAATTTGCGTTCTAACTGTCTTTCCGTAACCGGCACCTTTTTCAATATGTCGTCTATGTTAATCGATCCTCGAGAATTATATATCGCCTGTAATGACTCTTTCAACAAGGGATCAGATTCATTTTTACTGATTGTCTTTTTTAGAAAGAATCTCTCTATAATGCGAATCTTATCAGCTATAAGCCGGGAATTTATGACCTTGTCTTCCAGAACTGCCGCTTCCACTCCAAAAATATCAGCCAGGTCAACTATACAATCAGTAAGCGCTGCCGCATCAATCCCTAGCAGGGAGTGTATACCGTAAGGCTGCAGAACCACTACCAGCATTCCCAATTTTCCATTAGAGGCCACGTCTTTAAACTGACTTATTTGTCCGTAAATAAAACTTCGTGGAAGCACTTCAAAATTCTCAGCGCTTTGTATAACAGAAGCCTTCAGGTGAAATACAATTCCGGGATTTCCATCAGAAAATAGCCTGTAATTCAGATGAATATCCTGCTCCGACTCTAATAGTAAGTAATGTCTTACTAAACCAGCAAGCGAAACAGATGGAGACAATTGCATCTTATAAAGTTAGGACGAAATAAAGAAAGGTATCTTTTTCAAAGCAGTTATTAACCTAATTTAGCTATCATTAAAAACCAGGAATTTAATATAATATGAGCTTTGAACTCTTGATTTCCAGCATATCAAGACATATTGCATTAACCAAAGAGGAAATTGATTTTTTTACTTCATTGCTAAAATCAAAATCCCTGGAGAATGGAGAATTCCTGCTTCGCGAAGGAGATGTTTGTAAATATGAATCGTTTGTTGTCAAAGGTTGTCTTAAAACATATTACCTGGATGAAAACGGGACTGAGCATATTATTGATTTCTCGATTGAAGAATGGTGGGCCGATGATCTGTACAGTCTTTTGACTCAAACCCCATCTAAATCAAATATCAAAGCCATAGAGGATACAGACATTCTACAAATAAGTAAAACGGACCTGGAGCTTCTCTATCAAAAAGTTCCACGGTTTGAACGGTTTTTCCGGATACTTTTTCAAAATGCGTATATTACCCAGCGAGAACAAATAAACCTGGCCCTATCCGCCTCAGCCGAAGAACGTTATCTATTATTTGTAAAGAAGAAACCCTACGCCGAAAAGCGCTTTTCTCAAAAAGATATTGCGTCCTACCTTGGCGTTACCCCCCAATTTTTCAGCACTTTAAAGAAAAAACTGGGCAGAGTTAATGTAGATTAACTTTTAATCTGAAATGGCTCTTTTACTTTGGACTAAATGAGCCGGATGTCAAGAGAAAAGTTACTACATGCACAATATATCTCTCTCCAATTCTTCAAGGCAATTGAAGAAAACAACTTGATCATTTCCGGAAAATCAGAGGAACAGCTGAATATCGAAGTTTGTGACCTGGCCTTAAAAAAATTCGGGATAGAAAAACACTGGCACAAAAAAATTGTACGAAGCGGCAAAAATACCCTCGCAATTTATCCTGATAATCCTCCCAACCGCATAATAGATAAGGACGATATCCTGTTTATTGACCTGGGTCCAATAGTTGAAGGCTATGAGGCTGATATTGGCAGAACATATGTATTAGGTAACGATGCTAAAAAGTTAAAGCTTAAAAAAGATGTTGAAGATGCCTGGTATGAAATACAGGAATGGTATCAGCAACAAACGGTTTTAAAAGCATCAGATCTATTCAACTATGCTGTTTTAAAAGCAAAACGCCTTGGATGGGAATTCGGGGGAGAAATCGCAGGGCATATCGTGGGTAAATTTCCTCATGAACAACCAGCAGACCCTAAAAGCCTGGAGCTGGATATTCACCCGGATAATCATGATGATATTTACTTACGGGATGCAGATGGCAATCAACGGCACTGGATCCTGGAACTGCAATTCATTGATAAAGAAAATGAGATCGGCGGATACTTTGAACAACTACTTTGATACACGGAAGCTGGAAGCATAACTAGAGTAACGACATGTACCTTCACATGAGAAAAAGGGGCCATCTATTGATGGCCCTTTTTCATTTACTGATTATTAAACCGGTCGCACGTATACATCACCTGACCGGTTTGGTTATGCCAAAACCTGGTTCGCCATGAAACCATTTGGCTCCCTGGCCTGTTAACCACAGGTAATAGTCGGTGGACAGCTCATTTTCAATACCAACAAATTGCCTGGCGCCATTCAATGGAAGATTATCCTGCTTTGCACATTTAAAAATGGCAGTTCCTTCATCCACTTCATCAAACATGGCTACATACAATGATTTCGCCCCACTGCCCTTTGCACCAGCTATCTGTTTCCAGAGGAATTCACCTTTGTTTCGCGGAATGGAATTATAAACACTGGGATCATTCTTTAAATTTCCCCAACTAAACCCGGGAAATGCCAATGGCACATAATCCACGCCATTGGTACCACACCATTGAATATCATTTAGTAATTCCGCAGGTGCCACGTTACTGTAACTGCTTTCATTATATCGACCCACTGCCCATGGCATCACGATATCCGCCTTTTTGATTAGCTCATGCAGCTGTGGAGAATTCTCTGTGTCATTCCTGAGGGTTCGCCAATAATATGGTACACCCAGCATAACGGATATTTTTTTAGCAGGGCCCTTGATCTTGCCGATCAGCTGATCTACATCCGCGATAGTATAGTTTCTGTTATCATTAAAACCAACTCCCCAGATCGCCAGCAGAGGCTTGCCTCTGTGACGAACATACTCGGGATGCTGCACATTGTCAAAAAGGGAGAATAATGTCTGAAGTTCATTCCAATCCTGCTCCAGGTATGCTACATCTGCGGAACTGCAACCACTCAGATCATACATAATGCAAATTGCCCTGCCATATTTTTTAGCAGCTTTCAGTGCATTTTCCAAAACCTTATTAAAATGGCGTTTGCCTTTGGCATTGGAAGGCTTTATTTCTCCTACAAAGCGCTGCATGAAAACCCCATCAATACCATAATCTTTCATCCATTTAAAATGGAGATCGACTGTTTCTTCATCATACGGACTATAGAGATATGCATTGGCACCACCTGCATAGGTAAACGGTGTCAGGTATCTTTTACTGTATTCACTCACATCTGGCCAGAAATCAATACTTGAGCAACCCGGTTTAAAACCACCACAGCTCCCATTCTGATAATGATACCATCCACGCTGCGATTCATCACCTTCAGCTGCAAACCAGCCCTGGTATCCAGCCATAACCAGATTATTGCAGGATTTATACAGACAGCCCGTTTCATCATATTTCACTTCAGTGACGGGAGGGTCAGGTTTTGGTTCATCCTTCTTTTTATGAGAGCAATATGAAACCAATAGCCCAAAAACTAACAGACTTAGATATACTTTACAGTTCCTGATTTTCATATGATTGGCATAATCGTTTTATGATTACATATGCAATAAAGGGTTGGAATCCTAATAAAGTGATTAACTTATTAACTAATGGGAGAATTAATTTGCAACAGTTGCTCAATGAAGTATTACCTACTCTGCCCAGCAAATAGCTGATCAGGATGTCTAGATAAAAGTCTAAAAAGCGACTGTATATCAAATAGATATAGCATGCCAAATATTTTGTAGTTTTACAATACGAATTATGGCGAGGCACTTAAAATATCAGAATGTTCAAAGCAGGGTTGAATTTTTTATCCCTGACAGGGCGTCCCTGCTTTCCCTTGTCCGTGATATGGTTGCTGAAGACCAAACTGGCAATAACCGTCTTCTCAGAGCAAAACTGGTGCTGGAATTATATAAGTATTCACTGAATGAAATAAATGAGGACCATAGCCTGGTACCTAAAGAACTGTCAGCACTTACCAGTGAACTGGAAGAATTACGCCTCTCTTTTCTTAATCAGGTAAAAACAATCGTTAATCCAGGCTCTGTTAATCTTGAAGAACTGGAACTTGTTCAAATATCGCCGGAAGAAGCCTATTTTATTCATACTCACCAGCACTATCTTCTTAGCGCAAGGCATGGCTTTGCTCACCTGGCCTTACAAACCAGACAGGGTGAAGTATTGGGTCTGGCCAGTTTTTCTACGAATGACCTGCGTCATCTTGATAATGTATTACCATCTTCTGTAGCTCCGGAAGAGGTAGCTGTACTTTCAAGATTTGTTGTTTTTGATAATGCCCCTTTTAACACATCTTCCTGGTTCCTGGCACAAACCAATAAATGGCTGCAGTTGCATCGCCCCGATCTGCGGCTTATGATTTCTTATTCTGACCCGAATCTTGGTTTTCCAGGAACTACCTATAAGGCCATTAACGCAAATTTGATTGCTTCCGAATCGAAAAAAAGATACCTCTTTTATAATAATAGATATATATCCGACAGGGCGGTACTTGAAAAATTTGGAACCGCAGATATCAATGTCCTGCAGGCCGGTAATATACCAGTACAATCTTCAAAAGGTTTATTATTACCACTGAAAGTCTTTGCCTGGGAATTGAGTCGTAGAAAACAAATAGATTTTTCAAAAGGTCACGTCGTTATCTCACCCTCCAAAAAATTAGTTGGGTAATATATGGTTGTATTCCTGACAAATGCCAAAAAGGATCTATATAAACGGGATCTCCTGAATGTTGCCTGCAAGAATGAAGGGGATAAGATCAATTTCAGTTATGATAATAAGTATTGCGAAAAAGGGTTCAAACCTGCTGAAGGCAATAAAGTCCTGATCATTTTTGGCGAATATCCCGACAACAAATACAAATACCATTCTGTTCGCTATTGTACCATTGAAAAGATCATTGAATACGAGACATCGGAATCAACAGATTATCATCTTCGTCTTGAAGGATATTTTCTGTATGCAGATGATAATAATACAGCCATTGCGGACGCCTGGCATCAGGCAGTTATTGATGATATTGCAAAAAAAGAAAAAACAACCAAACCAGCCTATTTTATCCGGAATCTTGATGACAGCAAATTACCAAGAACCCAAAATATAGGGCCAAAGGATGCGTGGCCAAACCTGGTCAAATACCTGGGCAATCTGGCTGACTTGGAAAAATGTGTATTTTTTCAGCAGGTAGAGGTAAAAAAAAGGACTGATCTTAAGGACAGAGATCCAGCAAAGCCAACACCTATCCATTGGGATTCAAACAAACTATACGAAATTCAATTCCTGATGCGTCCCGGCAAATCACTTTTAGGGAAGGCTGTGTTCCCTGTTGTTACTACTAATTCCAATATCGCCTGCCAGGGACCTTTTATCTCCCAAACCGGGAATGCGATAAAAGTCCGATATGTACTTGCAACAACAGAAACGTTGAAAAAAAAGTATAGCCCATTAACGATTAAATCGATTGATGCAACAGATGCAGCCACCAGCATTTCACCTGAATTCAGCAATTTTGTTGAAATAGCTCCCAAATCCTGGCTTGTTTTTTTATCGTTTGCGTTATTATTTATTGGTATTGGCTTCCCACAATTAGCTGAAGTCATTTTCTCTAAAGAATCGACATATTGCTTTTTGAATTTTTGTTTTAGCGGAGAGCATCTTATTAATGGAATTAAGATATTCAGCTTTGCTTTCCTTGCAATCGGATCATTTATAGTTTATGGAAAATTCCCAAAAGGCGGCGATTAATATGAAATCGATCAACAATATATTAAGTGTGAATAGCACGGTCACTGACCTGGTCTATACCATAGACAATTATTTTCCGGATGTAACTCATTTCCATTTTATTATTTTTAAACCATCTCCTGGAATAGAACAACGAATGGGCATCCGGAGGTCATCCGCTCTTACATTATGGTTCGGAAAGAAAAAATGGGAGTTTGAAAAAGACCTGATCTTAAAGGCCCAGGAAAAAGGCCCAAAAGACTGGGTAATAGATAAATTGCTTGCTCATAACGACAGGGAAGAAAAAAAATTAATTGCAGTTCCTAAAGGGCAGGTGAGGCAATGGATCACAGAAAAAACACGCAAACTGGATGATTCCGAGGTCATAGGTTTCTCTTCAAAATGCATTGTTCGTGGAGGGGAAATCATGCATCTTCCCTTAATGGACTTTTCCTGTGCACCTTCTCCTGAGAACTACAATTTTATTGGTCTTGCATTAGAAAAACTCGGAGAAAAAAAAGGAGTCATTCTCGCCTCGGGCAAATCCTTTCATTATTATGGAATGGAACTCCAGACTGCTGAAGAATGGCAGCGGTTCATGCATAGATGTCTCCTGCTCAGTCCTTTCACAGACATCCGGTATATAGCTCACCGGCTTGTTAGTGGCTATTGCATACTCCGAATAACTTCCAACCTGGTAAAACAGACAGTTCCGCAGGTTGCCGGATTTGTTGGAAAGGTCAATAAAATTTCGGACTCAAAACGCAAAGCGGTAACTAATCGTAAAACTAAAAAACGGGCAGCGTAAAAGAATCTCTCACCAATCAGGAATATCCCTTCTTTGGAGCGTTTAATAAAATCATTGTACTTCCAGTTGCTGCAATATCTTCTTTGGAATATGTGCGTAATAGAGAAAATGGTTAAGAATTTATTAACCCAGGCCATTCTCCTCTGAAACCGTTAAACCCTCAGGCAAAATACCGTTTAAACACGCTAGGTTTGCCTTTGAAAGCAACGTACCTTCAAACTCTACTCAGAATCTTTTGAATCCTTTCGCCTTTCAGACCTGAGAAGAACACTATTTCCTCCCTTTAGTAGCAAGCACAACAAATGTCACCATATGTAATAAATTATTCCTCAATTTTTCTATACCTTCCATTACCCGCGAAGAACACGAGTTCTTACCATTAAACCACCAAAAATTACTGCATGAAAAAGCAGGATAAGAAAAAAAAGGAATTAGCCTCCTCCACCAGGCCGCCTTTCCGTGAATTGAGAGGCTATGCCTTTGATCCACTTACTTCGCTTGACCTGGATACAGCTGAAATAAATCAGATAACTTATAAAGTACCTTGGGAAGATGATCTTGGTGAAGGTCCAGACGGAGAGTATATCAAAGTCATCGATTATGATCCTGCCAGTGATGCAGTTTATGCTCCTGTTGATCTCAACGATCCCAACCTGCTCGCTTCTGATGGATTAACTCCCAGTGAAACCAATCCGCAATTCCATCAGCAAATGGTTTACGCTGTAATCATGATCACCATCCAGAATTTTGAAAAAGCACTTGGCCGTAAAGTGATCTGGAGTCCTGCACCGATGGTGGATCCCAAAACAAAAAAATTTGGATATACCTACGTTAAACAGCTCTATGTTTATCCGCATGGCTTGCGTGATCAAAATGCCTACTATGATCCGGAACGCAAAGCATTACTCTTTGGGTATTATAATGCCACACCAGTTGATGCAAGCCTTTATCTTCCCGGTGGAGTAGTCTACAGTTGTCTTTCTCATGATATCGTGGCCCATGAAACGACCCATGCATTGCTGGATAGTCTGTATCCAACTTACATGGAAGTAACACATCCTGACCTGGCCGGTTTTCATGAAGGTTTTGCCGACCTGGTTGCCTTATTGCAACATTTCACGCATCCTGAAATTGTTGTTAACCAGATACGACTCGTCAAAGGCAAACTGGATATGGAAAACCTTCTCGTAAAACTGGCGGTCGAATTTGGACAATCTACTGGTGAACATAAATCATTACGCTCTGCTATTGGTGGTGAAGACAAAGAGGGGAACTGGGTAAAAATAACTCCAAAAACAACCGACTATGACAATCAGTTAGAATGTCATGATCGTGGAGCTCTACTGGTTGCAGCAGTCTTTGATGCGTTTGAAGCAATTTATAAAAGCCGGACTGCAGACCTTATGCGTATTGCCAGTGGAAGTGATGGCAAACAGCCTGATGGCGAACTGCACCCTGACCTGGTGAATCGACTGGCTGATGAAGCCGCCAAGGCGGCCGGCCACGTACTAAATATGTGCGTTCGGGCATTGGATTATTGTCCACCGGTTGACCTCACCTTCGGCGATTACCTGCGGGCATTGATCACGGCAGACAAGGAACTGGTTAATTATGATACGCATCATTATAGGATAGCTTTTATTAACGCGTTCAGGAAACGCGGCATATTTCCCCAGGGCATTCCCAATCTTTCTGTTGATACAGTTTGCTATAACCTTGAAATAGATGATAAGATCCAGGACAGCTTTAAAAAGAGCTATGTGTTACGTCAGTTTAAGGACAAGCTGGCCTATGTAACGGATCGAAAAGCCATATTTGATGAAACCAATAAATTTATATCCGGAGATGAGGATAGTGAAGGCAATGTGGCAAATAGTTTTCATGAAGCATTGCTAAGTGACCTGATGAAAATTCCCAACGGTCAATTGGAAAATCTGACAGGGCTTGTATTTTCCCGTGAATATAAAAAATTGGGAATCCGCTCTTCCAAAACCAGGACTAATCAACCGGCAGTATGGATCCAATCCATGCGATTGAATAATCGAATAGGACCAGACGGCACTGCTCTTAACCAGCTAATAGTTACCCTTATTCAAACAGCAAAAGTGGTTGTGGTAGACAAAACTGATGAAGAAAGAGTTGTTGAGCCTTCTATGAATAAGCCAGAACACCGGGGATTGGAACGATTTAATTTCAGAGGTGCATGCACCCTCATATTTGATCTGGACGAATTAAAGCTGAAACATGCCATCAGCAAGCCCATCTTCGACCAGGATTCAGCAGGCCCCGAAAAAAAACGAAAATTACGGCTTAACCAAAGCCGTGCATTATTGCAATACGACTCAACCAATGGTGAACTCGCTGAAAAAATTGGAATAGCTGCTGAAGGCCGCGAACCGGAAGAGTTCCTCGCACATATTCATAACAATTCTTCATTCTTTACATTATGAGCAAGATCACATCTGTTATATTCCGCATGTATGATACAGGGTCGGTAGGAGACTGCCTCCTGCTTCTTTTCAAAAAAAAGGACGACGTATCCTTTAAAATGCTTATCGATTGTGGAGGCTGGCAAACCAATGCAGAAAAAGTAAAACCCGTTGCACAGGACATTTTCAATACCTGCGGAGGAAAGCTGGATCTTTTAGTTATGACCCATCAGCATAAGGACCATCTTTCTGGTTTTAATTTCGCACGGAGCATTTTTGATAAGATTGAAGTAGACCAGGTTTGGATGTCATGGATGGAAAATCCAAAGGACACCATTGCAAAAATTGTAAAGGATAAATTTGGCAAGAAGATAAAGGCGCTCCTTAAAGAAGCAAGGACAGCTAATGAAAAGTATAGTCGCCTTACCGGCATGAAATACAAGGCAACAAAAACAGGACCCCGATTAATGAAAAAGGCAGGCAGGATGCAGGATGCTATTGATCTCCTGGAATTCCAGCTTGGCCTGGACGCAGGCCCTGCTGCTGCAAAGAAGGCTGCGCAAACTAATCAGGATGCAGTCGATTATCTGAAGAAAAAAGGGAAACTCACATACTGGAAACCGGGCCAGGTAGCTACAGGCATAAAGGGTGCTGAAGGTGTAAAATTCTTCATGCTGGGCCCACCTCGTGATGCAGATATGAAACTGTTTTTTACAAGAACAGAAGTTGAGTCTGAAATTTATAAACTGGCTGCAGGTTCACCTTCTGTAACTGAAGAAGTAATTGAAGAAAAGCGAATTCTTTCTACCCCTGGTCTGGCACTGAAACCAGGTTATTCACCTTTCGCCGATCGGTATTTATTAACCGGAGCAGAAAGAAAAGACTGGCAGAAATGGTATGATTTACCGGAAAATAACTGGAGACAGATTGAAACAGATGGAGATGATAATTTCCTTCAGATTGCACTAAGGGCAAATGCGTATACCAACAATACAAGCTTCGCAATGGCTATTGAAGTAGGCGATAAAGACCAGGTGATCTTATTGCCCGGCGATGCGCAATCAGGAAACTGGATGGGCTGGCATAAGCCGGATGTGATGAAAGAGCTAAAAACGAATGGAGGAAAAAATACAGATGAATTGTTAGCTAATACCATTTTCTATAAGGTAGGTCATCACAATTCAAAGAATGGTACCGCAGCTGTTAGCGGGTTGGATAAAATGACTTCTCCTAACCTCGTAGCATTTGCAACATTGATCAAAAAAGCAATCCCCAGGGAATGGCATCCGGAAGGTTTTCCTGCAAAGCCGCTATATAAAAAATTAATCAAATCTGCACAGGGTCGCGTTGTCCGGCTTGATGAAGGTGTCATCAAAGATCCACGGGCAAAGGACCTGCGTGAACAAATGCCTGCCAGTCAGCGAAAGGCATTTGAAAATGCGTATCGAAAAGGCTCATGCTTCCATGAATTTACCATAGGTATTCAATCATAGTGAGCCTGCCTGACAACAATCTTTCTGCTATCGTTGTCTCTTCAAAAAATAAATAGTTGCCCATTTTTGGGCAACCAGCCCTGACGTGTAAGCGATAGGATTTGCGCTAATATATTGTATTATGCAAAAAACTTTAGCGCTGACTGCATTGGTAATTCTCTGTTTTACCAATGGTTGCCAAAAAGCTACCGTTAATCCTGAAAATCCCTCCGTTCCAAAGAAATGGAAGGTAACAACTGTTGCTGGTTCAGGCACAGCGTCTTTTATTAATGGACCCGCATCAGGAGCATCGTTTCGTTTTCCCGAAGATATAGTTGCAACCAATGATGGCAGTATTGTAATTACTGATGTTTTAAATGGAGTATTACGTAGGTTGGCGGCAGGTGAGGTATCAACGTTTGCAGGCAGTGGTGAATTCGGAATTGTTAATGGTGGGCCAACCCAGGCAAGATTTAGATCGCCGTATAGTTTGGCGATTGATGGGAATGGCAATATTTATTCTTCTGATGATAATGATCCCCGAATTCGCAAGATCACTTCCAATGGGGAGGTTTCAACTTTTGCAGGCACTGATGTTTCCGGTTTTGCAGAAGGGAATGCAGCTAATGCTCAATTCAGAGCGGGAAGTTATTTGGTCACAAATGCTGCGGGCGATCTGATTGTATCCGATGGAATAAATAATCGTATAAGAAAGATCTCAGGCGGACAGGTTTCTACAATTGCCGGAACAGGTGCTGGTGGTTTTAAAGAGGGCAATGGCAATGAAGCAGAATTCAACTTCCCAGGCGGCATTGCAATTGACAGGCAGGGAAACATATATATAGCTGACAGGGGAAATCATCGGATTCGAAAAATATCTGCAGATGGTATTGTATCAACACTGGCTGGTTCGGGCACCCATGGTAATAAAGATGGTAATCCCAGTGAAGCACAGTTTACATTGGATATGCGTGATCTCGTTATTGATGCCGACGGCAATCTTTATTTATCAGACCTGGACCGCATTCGCAAGATCACACCCCAGGGTGTTGTATCCACTATTGCAGGAAGTGATGCAGGTTTTGCAGAAGGAGATGGAAAGGATGCAAAGTTCAATTACCCAAATGGCATGTCTATAAATTCAACTGGCGATATTTTCATAGCAGATCTCAATAATAATCGAATTCGCAAATTAAGCCTGCAGTGACCTCAAGTTGAAACCAGATTAATTTTGCCGCAATCGACCGGCATATTCCTGGTCGTAAAAATTCCCTTCGGATCACTAATAAAGGTGATAATCTACATATAATGGGAGATCGTTATTGACCCACAATCGGTCGCGGATCGAATACAACCCTCAGTGATTTTATTTTATTGTCACGCACCTTATACCACCCAGCGGTATAAATGGTTTCGCCAGACATATCGATATCATAAAGCACACATACATCGTCTCCGTCGGAAAAGGCTTTCAGGATCTTGTATTTGAACCTCATTTTTCTCATGTCTTCTATATAGATATCCGCGCCTTCACGATGCCCAAGAACGCCATCAAAAATCATATCATCACTCAAATAGTGTCTTGCCGTTTTAAAATCTTCGCCATTTAATGCATCAAGAAAATCCAATACAACCTCTTTCTCCTGGCTCACTTTGAGCTTTCCACTTTTCACAGCTTCCATAATAATAGATTTAATATTAAACCAATTCAAAAATTATACCCGCCAGAAATATGCCTTAAAAGGGAATCAACCCTGTCTTTTCGTGACAGTATGAGGAATAATATGCCCTAATACCATACCTCCTGTTGTTTTTTTTGGAATACTCGATAGATTTGATCTTTCCATTACTTTCCCGGTTATTAGTGCCTTATTATTGTGATATACGGTGATCCGTCAACATGGCTTCTCCAATGAAACCCGGTATGAAACCGCAGCCCAGGTTTATTTTGGTCTTCCACCTGATCTGCCCGTGCTGGGGCTTTAGTTTACAATGATTTAACCAGTTTTTTACCGATTTTCACTTGTATGCATATTGATTTGAGGAGAAATGGGAATCAACTTATATTTAGGTAACCCCCATAGTCATGTTACTTCAATTACGCTGCCTGTCAGTTCTCCTTCTAATTTTTTACGCGTTAACCAACAATGCCCAGGTTATTACTGCCAACGGCAAACCTGCACAATTGGATATTCGTAAAGCAGGAGAAAATAGTATTCGCATTACTTTAAAACCTGTCTCTTATACGAGCAGTTTCCCATTTACACCCGCTGTGGTAGAAAGAATTTACAGCGCCCCGGTTATCAGCATTAGAACAATTAGTTCTACCATACAAAAAAAAGTGGGGAACCTGACCGTGCAGGTCAAGTCTTCTCCATTGTCAGTGATAGTCTCCAATGGGAAAAATGAGATCATACAACAATTAACTTTCCAGGATGATGGCAATCTTGCTTTTGCTATTGGTGATCATCCAGTATTGGGTATGGGTGAAGGCGGACCAAAGCCCACCCGGGGTGTTCCCTGGCGTACTGCTTCCGTACAATTCGACAGACGAGGGGCTATTGACAGTATGCAACCCCGCTGGCAATCCGATATGTATGGATCCCGCAATCCGGTAGCGATGTTAGTGAGTACAGGTGGATGGGCATTATTTGTTGCCACTCCCTGGGTACTGGTGGATATGCGGGATAAAGACAAAGGACTATTCATTCCATATAAACCAATTGATACAAATGGTCAGCCGCAAACGCAATCTAACCAGGGACTGAATAGCGGTAAAGGCGTTCATCCTATTGATAAGATGATACCCGGTTTATATGATCTTTTTGTTTTTGATGCACATGAACCTTCCAGATTGATGAAGGATTTTTCCTATATCACCGGACCTGCAGCCATGCCTCCAAAATGGGCATTGGGATATATGCAATCGCATCGCACGCTGATTGATGAATACCAGATGATCGGTATTGTAGATACATTCCGTAATAAGAATATACCCGTGGATGCTGTTATTTACCTGGGCACAGGTTTCTGTCCCCGTGGCTGGAATATGCGTCAGCCTTCTTTTGAACCCAACCCTGAAGTTTTCCATCGACCGGTGAAGGAATTCTTTACCGACATGCATAATCGCAATGTGAAAGTGATTTTACATATGGTGCCCTGGGACAGAGATAAATTACCTTCACTTCACGGAACTATTCCTGCCAAACCAGGTGAAGTAATTGATGCTTCACATATACAGGAATACTGGAAACAGCATATTCCATTAATGCAGGCAGGTACTGATGGTTTCTGGCCAGATGAGGGAGACTGGTTCAATCTGTTTGAACGTATCAAGCGTCACCAGTTATATTACCAGGGACAACTCTCTACTTACCCAAATCTTCGACCCTGGAGCCTGCAACGCAATGGCTATCCCGGCATTGCTCAATGGGGAGGGTGGGTATGGTCAGGAGATACTGAGTCTTCCTGGAAAACACTGGAAGCCCAATTAGCCGTTGCATTAAATTACTCATTGAGCATTGGCCCATACTGGGGTTCCGATATCGGAGGATTTTATTCCAATGAGGAACTAACTGGTGAATTATATACTCGCTGGTACCAGTTTGCTGCATTCTGTGGATCATTCCGTTCTCATGGCCGCACATGGAGAACGAGATTGCCCTGGGGCTGGGGTTTGAGCTATATGGGACCAAGCGAAGACAGGGTAGTACCACTTATGTCCGAATTAAATAATCCGAATATTGAACCGATAGTCAGGAAATATGATGAACTACGTTATCAATTACTTTCCTATAATTATACATTAGCCTGGGAAGCCAGAACTACCGGTATGCCATTGATGCGTGCACTATGGCTGCATTATCCCGAAGGACAAAATGAATCTGCACATCAATACTTATGGGGCCGTGATCTTTTGATTGCACCCGTTTTCACCAAAGGTGCCACTACAAAGACATTGCAATTACCTAAAGGGATTTGGTATGACTGGTGGACCAATGCAAGACTGGAAGGCGGAAAGGAAATTACACGGCCAGTGGACCTGGCTACTATGCCTATCTATGCACGTGCCGGAGCAATTATTCCCATTGATCCCATTCGGCAATACACCAGTGAAGTAGTAAATGAGCCTATGGCAATAAAAATTTACAGCGGCGCTGATGGAAAGTATACGCTATATGAAGATGATGGCAATAGTCAGGACTACCTGAAAGGAAAAGCAACATTGACTGATTTCATCTGGAACGATAAGACAAAAAAATTATCTATTCAACCTGACCCTTCCAAACAATATCAGCCATTACCAGTAAAGCATGAGTTGAACATTGAGCTTATTCCTTCTGGGGTAATCAAAAAGATCAGTTATTCAGGCAAGCCGATAAGTATTGGTTTTTAAGCGTAATATAAACGATCATTGGGTGTATCAAATCCGGACAGACATTACCGTCACACAACTCCCTTTTTCCTGTTATTCAATAAATTAGGCATCAGGCATTTACTTTGTACATTTAGGCCAGGTATAGCCCTGAACAACAGTTGCCATGATGGATGATCGCATTTGGAAGCTTTTAGCAAGGAAACTCTCTGGAGAAGCCAGTCCCGATGATCTGAAGGAACTGGAAAAGCTGGTAAAGGAAAATCCTGACCTCCATTATTCCATTGACGCTTTCACCAAAATTTGGAATGCCCCTGTTAAAGAGACTGCAGGTCCCGATGTTCAAAAATTGCTGAATCGGATCAAGCCAAAACGCGAACCCGCACAGCTACGAAAAATCCCTTCTGTCTTTTCTGTGAAAAGAAATGTCATGCTTGGTAATCATTTCAAGATCGCCTGGCGAAACCTGGCAAGGGGCAGGGTATTTTCAATTATTAAAATATTAGGGTTAGCGATAGGCATTGCAAGTGCATTACTTCTGTTTTTATGGATACAGAATGAAATGAGCTTTGATCTTTATCATAAGAAGAAAGATCGGATCTATCTTGCCTGGAGCCAATCACCTTATGAAGGGAGGATTGAAACCTGGCCAGCAACCTCCATGTTATTGGGACCAATCCTGAATACATCCTATCCATTTGTAGAAGCAACTGCCCGCCAAAATGACGTCCTTTCATTTCTTTTTCATGTAGGCAATAAACATATGGAAAGTCGAGGAATGCTGACAGACTCATCATTCCTGAATATATTTGATTTCCCTTTAGTTTACGGTGATCAAAATAAAGCACTAAGTACTCCACGGTCACTGGTTATTACAGAATCTTTTGCGAAAAAATTGTTCGGCCGAACGGATGTAATGGGAAAAGCAATTAGAATTGATAGCACCAGTGATTTTATGGTGACTGGAGTTTTAAAAGACCTGCCCAATAATACTCAATTTAAATTTGAGTGGCTGGGTCCCTGGAGTTATATGAATGAGGTTCACTGGATGAAAGAAGACTGGTCAACTTCCTATATCAGGACATGGGTGCTTCTTAAACCAGGTGCCAATGAGCAAATCGCCAATGCCAGGATAAAGAACCTTGTTGCAGAGCATTCTGACGATGTTAAATTCGAAACCTTTCTACACCCTCTTTCAAAGGAACATCTTTGGGATAGGTTTGAAAATGGAAAACCATCGGGTGGTCAGATAAAAATTGTCCGACTCTTTTGGCTAATCGCCTGCTTCATTCTTCTACTGGCTTGTATTAATTATATGAACCTGAGTACTGCAAAGAGCTTGAAACGTGCACGCGAGGTTGGTATCAGAAAAATGGCTGGTGCCAGGAAGTCTTCTATCGTCAGGCAGTTTCTGGTTGAGTCTATATTGGTAGCACTGCTGGCAGGATTTATTGCACTTTTACTGGTAGAACCTAATTTAAAATGGTTCAATGCACTCACGGAAAAAAGGCTGATAGTTCCTTACGGAAATCCTTATTTCTGGTTAAGCTTTTTGGGGTTTATAATGGTTACGGGTATACTGGCAGGCATTTATCCTGCCTTTTATCTCTCAGCCTATAAGCCAATTAAAGTATTGAAAGGAACTTTCCAATCAGTGAATGCACTGGTGACACCCAGAAAAGTATTGGTAGTATTGCAATTTACCTTTGCCATCACGTTTATCATTTGTACCCTTGTTATATACCGGCAAATCAAATATGGTCAACAACGGGATGTTGGTTATGATCAGAAAAACCTGGCATTTGTCTATATGAAAGGTGACGTCAATACCAAATTCAATGCTATCAGGAATGATTTGATGAATAGTGGTGCTATTACTTCCATTACAAGAAGCAATTCACCCATTACTGATACGTGGAATGGTGATGATAGTTATGAATGGGAAGGTAAAAAGCCTGGCTCTCCAAAATTCGGTGCAGGTTTGTATTTTACTGATCAGGATTTTGCGAAAACATTCGGTTTAAAAATTATTAAAGGCAGGGATATAAATGCTGAACGCTATCCCGCAGATTCAACTGCCATACTGATTAATGAATCCGCTGCACGTATCATGGGCTTTTCAGATCCAGTTGGGCAGGTAATTAAAAATCGGGATTGTAATTGGCATATTGTAGGTGTGGTCAGGAATTTTCTGACAAGCTCACCTTTTTCATCTTTCTATCCTCTGGTAATTCATGGTCCGGGGCCGCAATATTGGTTTGGCACCATGAGTTTCCGGCTGAATGCATATAGACCAGTTGCCAGTAATATCAAATCAATAGGTGCAATTTTGAAGAAATATAATCCCGATAATCCTTTCGATCTCTATTTTGCCGAACAGACCAATTCCCAAAAATTCACAGGAACAAAAAAAGTAGATTCGCTGGCTTTCATTTTCGCCAGTCTGGCGATTTTTATTTCCTGTCTTGGTTTATTTGCTTTGGCTGCTTATATGGCAGAGAACAGGACCAAAGAGATAGGAGTAAGGAAAGTATTGGGTGCTTCTGTTGCTTCAATCAGCACTTTACTTTCAAAAGACTTTTTGAAACTGGTCATTATCTCATTTGTGATCGCTTCCCCAATCGCCTGGTGGGCAATGACTGGCTGGCTAAATAATTTTGAATATCATATTCGAATCAGTCCCTGGATATTTATTGTCACGGGAGCTTTTTCAATCCTGTTGGCGATTGGTACAGTTAGTTTCCAATCTATCAGGGCTGCATTAGCCAACCCGATAAAGAGTTTACGATCCGAATAAAATACGTATCATTAATCCTTGTTAAGCGATCGATATTTCTTGGGTGACATGCCGATCATGGTACTGAAGCGCTTGGAGAAATAATAGGGATCATCAAATCCCATGCTGAAGGCAATATCCTTAATGGATTTACTGGTGAAATCCAGCTGCTGACAGGCTTTTTGCATTTTCATCTGCACAAAATAATCGATAGGAGCATAACCGGTCTTCTGCTTGAACAGATTCGAGAAGCGGGATACCGAATAATTATACTGGCTGCTCAACTCATTCAGTGAAATATTTTCATTGATATGTTCCTGCATATACAGTATGGCATTATCCACGCAATCCGTTTTATCATTCTGTGCGGGCATTACATAATGACGGGAGTTGTAAATAAACAGCGTGAGGAAATGGGAAAGGCACATGTTTGCAAACAGCAGGTTATCGATACTATAGCCCAGTTCCAGTGTTTTATAGATCTTGGTAAAGATTGGCAGTATATCGCCACTGTCTTTTATATAAAAAGGTTTAAAGTGCTTTTGAACCGCCTTGATAAGGTTAAATTCTTTCAGTGAATCACCTCCAAAATGTATCCAGTAAATGCTCCAGGGATCACCCGCATGACTGCCATAAGCATGCTCCACATTTTGGGGAAGAATGAAAAATTCGTTGGGGTTAACTTCATAGCGCTGATCCCCTATCTGATACCAGCCATGCCCATCCACACAATAAAAGAGGAAATTTTCAGGCAGGCCCTTTTTCCGGTAAGTATAATGGTCCTTTGCCTTTGGATAATAACCAATAGTGCAGATATGAAGATGCCTGAGCAGCAGGTTTGCCTGTACCCTTGTTTTTAATATTGTCCTCGGAATCTCTATCCTTTGCCTCCCCACCCCATACCAGATATTCTTGTGGGATCCCTCCTTACTTTCTTTCATATTGCCTGATTCGTGCACCTAACTTCGCACTTTATTTTTACATTTAAAGGATAAATAATCCCATTATGACCCAACGTCTGCTAGCCCTTTTTATTACCTGCTTTCTGCTTTCTGCATCGGTTATAACAATTGCCCAGGTTAGTCTTCCACCCTTTTTTGCCGATCATATGGTCCTGCAGCAACAGGCGGAAGTTGGCTTTTGGGGTAAGGCAAAACCAGGGAGTTCCGTTTCGATCAGCACTGGCTGGAATAACAGACGATACTCAGCCACTGCGGATGCCAATGGCAAATGGAAAACCAGGATCAGTACCCCTGCCGCTGGTGGTCCTTTTGAAATAAAGGTGACGGGTGGTAATTCAATAGTGTTGCATGACGTACTGATAGGAGAAGTCTGGCTTTGTGGCGGCCAGTCCAATATGGAAATGCCAATGAAAGGATTCCGGGACCAGCCAGTTTTAGGCTCCAATGATGCCATTTATAATTCTGCCAATGATAAACTACGCCTGTTTACAGTACCCCGATCAATTAAAACCACACTGCAGGATACAGTCAAGTGGTCCAACTGGAAAACTGCCGAGCCTGAAACAGTTTCGAATTTCAGCGCTACTGCCTATTATTTTGGCCGAATGCTTCAGGAACGTTTGAAAGTACCCGTAGGATTGGTGCATATAAGCTATAGCGGCTCTTCCGCAGAAGCCTGGATGAATGAAGAATCACTTAAAGAATTTCCAGATATCAAGATCCCAAAACCAGATCAGAAAACCGGGCTTGACAGTCGCACCCCAACCGTCTTTTATAATGGTATGATCGGCCCCTTCTTTGGTTATGGAATAAAAGGCGCCATCTGGTACCAGGGAGAAAGCAATAAAGATCGACCCGATCAGTATGAAAAATTATTCCCTGCCATGGTAAAGCTTTGGAGAGAACAATCCGGTCAGGGCGATTTCCCGTTTTATTATGTACAGATCGCTCCTTACAATTATGCGCAATTGCCAACCAATAGTCGGGATATAAAATCCAATTCTGCTTATGTCCGCGATGCGCAGCGTAAATGTGTGAAGTTGATCCCAAACAGTGGAATGGCTGTTGTGATGGATATTGGCGAGGAAAATCTTATTCATCCAGCCAATAAAGAAGCGGGTGGGAAGCGATTGGCATTAATGGCGCTCGGTAAAACCTATGGACAGAAAGGATTTGCTTATGCCAGTCCTTTATTTGACAGCATGACTGTTACTGGCAATATTGCAAGGATCCGATTCACAGACACACCTAACGGGCTTACTTCCTTTACCAAACCATTAACCCAGTTTGAAATTGCGGGAGCAGATAAATTCTGGCGTCCGGCCAAAGCTGTCATTTCAGGTGGTACTGTACTGGTATCTTCCCCTGATGTGGCAACACCTGTTGCTGTACGCTATGCATTTAAGGACTGGGTGGTAGGCGAAATTTTCAGTTCTGAAGGATTTCCTGTTTCCAGTTTCAGAACAGATGACTGGTGATAATTATTCTTTTAATAACACCTGTACATCCTGCTTTCTTGCCTCAGGCAAAACTATCAGGTTGATCAGTTTACCATCCTTTAATTCAGCTTCCACAGTTGTATTATAAGGTGCATTCAGTTTGAAGTGTACATTCCTGTTCTTATCCCATGCAGGGAAGAGCAGGATTTTCTTATCATCTACCTGCATCAGCATTTCCTGTAAACCAATCATTCCGCTTCCACCCCAGTTATGATCTGGCACCCAGTCAAACCCAGGCCCCCAAAATGCAGGAAATCTTCTTCCGGAATTCTTCAATTTGGCGGAAGTATATTTCCAGGCATCATCAGCAAGCCCCAATCGGGCAGCCCAGATATTATCCTGTTTCCATCCGATATGACTTTTGAATTTTACCACATTGGTATCATAAAGCCATGTATTAATAGCAGTATCCAATCCTGGTTTTCCAACTCCATATATTCCCCAGGGGAAAACCGGGTAGAGTTGGGTTGATTCAGTATTATTTATTCTTTCCCAGGTTTTAGCTGGCGCAATAACAGGATGGTTACTGAAGGAGGTAAAATTGATCGGTGGGATACGCTGTAATAATGCAGTCCATTGTTTCACTTTTTCAGGAGTAGCATATTGTGGTGGAAGCTGCAATAATCTTTTAAGAATCGTTTGCAGGGCTGCAATAGTTGAAGTTGAGTTATTGGCCATTTTGAAAGTCTCTGCTCCTGACCCGGGAAATAGTATGAGTTTACCATCTCCATCAAGCGGTTTTCTTCCTCTCTCTTTGGCGAGGTATTGATAATGTTCATCAAAGAATTTCAGACAACTTTCAATAAAAGGAATGAAGGTCGAAATATCCTTTCCTGTGTAGCGTTGCTCTTCCAGCATCATCAGACAGAATTCGAATACAGTATCCCAGGTATATTCAAGCCAGGCATTGTATTCTACTCCGGGATTATAATCAGCTGGCCTGTCTGTACCGTATTCAGCATAATCAGGCAATCCATAATTTTCCATCTGTTCAGTAAAGCAGGCGCCTTCATGGTCCCAATAAACTTTGGTTCGCAGCTCTGCATTCTTCAGGATGCGGAAGTAAAATTCCAGCTGTGATTGCAAAACATCCCAGTCTCCGTTCTTTATAGTGGGGAAATAAACCAGTCGCTGGTTTTGCATTGTATGTAATCCGCCACCCCAGTTGCGATAATCAGGGGTAAGTTTCTTATTGCTGGAATCAGTGAATATGGGATCAACAGTCAGCAGGCCACCATTGAATTTAGTTGGCCAGTGGCCTTTGGCATTGCAGGCAAGCATATAGCGGAACAATTGAAAATTGCGTCCTATTTCCCAGGCTTCAGAGGTAGAATGACTTTCATCTATACGAATAAAGCTGCGATTCCAGAATTCTTTCCAGTATTGCTGTGTTCTTTTAAAAGCGGTTTTGAAAACAGCTGAAGTTTTTTGACGAAGGGAGTCAAGCGATTTCTTCCAGGCATCTATTGATTCTACCTGTGCGGTATGAAAGTATAGGGTAAGAGAGTGGCTTTTTGCGGCTGTTTTACTTTTCAGTTTCCAGCCTTTGAAATCAATATCTACATACATTCCATCAGATGTGCCAGCAGGGATAAAATTCTTTCCTTCAAAATATCCACCAAATGCAAGCTTACGAAGTGGATTGTATAATTGCTCTTTAACTGATTCCAGTTTCTGTTGAGCTACTGTAATATCCAAGATTGTCTGTTCCTGGTTATGATGGTAAAACAAGACTGAATTTTTATCAAAACCAACTACATCCTTCCGGCCAATATTGTCTTTGGGTGCAGCCCATTTCCAGGAGTTGGCGAAATTTTCTCTTGCTGTCAGAATCCTGTCCTGGTAGCGCCAGCTTTCATAAGTTACTTCTGCAGTAATGGATCTATTACTATTGATGTCGATATGAACAATTGGATCATAAACTTCTGCCCATATCTTCACTGCTGCTTTTACACCATTGTTCTCTCCTTCAGCGGTTAAATATCCTTCCTGTAAATGGAGCTCCTGCTTAAAAGTATTGCCGGCAAAGGGATTTGGCGATAAGTTCACGCGAATCCTGCCTGATTTCAATAATGCATTATTCTCATCGAAGTTTCCGCTGCGGGCTATATAGATGAATAATTGCCCTTTCTCTACCCATACATTCATGCCGATATCACCTCCGCCGCAAGGCATGGATTCCGAGGAGTTATTGCTTTGGGTAGTCCATATAATATTATAGTTATTATTCTGGGCCTCAGCTATATCTCCAATCAGTAATAAAAAAAAGAAGAGAGCCTTTTTCATATTCATTTATTCTACCTGTGAAAGCTTATTTCGACATTTCCAACCAATCCAGCAGGTAATAGAGTTTTGCCAGATAACCGGAAAGGAGCTGTTGTCCAGGTCACCCGTTTACCTGCAGGCTGCAGATTATCTCCTATTAAGCGGTTGGCCCAGGTATTGGTTACTTCTATTTGAATAGTATTCTTCCCTTCCCTTACGAATGATGTAATATTCAGATCAATGGGAGGTGTCCAAAAAACCCGGGCAATTTTACCATTGATCTTAACCGTTGCGATATTATAAATTGAGTCTATGGCTAAATATACATACTTATACCTTCCGTTCAGAGCGAACGCGGAGGTATAAATTGCAGTTCCGGAATAATATCGGATACGAGGATCTTCCTGATCCGTCCAGCTTCTCAAGGAATCAAATCGAACAGGATTTACAGGTCCGCCATAGGCGGTATCAAATTGAACATTCCATGGAGTTTCAATTTTAGCCTTATAACTCCATACAGAAGTTCTAATATTTACAGGTTGATCCTTTGGCTTATCCTTTCTAAATATTATGAATGCCGATTCATATGCACTAAGGTCGAGATAGCAGCGAAAATTAGATCCCTCTTTCTTCCATCCATACAGTGGTCTTATTTGACCTGTTACCGGATACCATATTTCAGGCATTCTTTTTTCTCTATGAAGATAATAGTCCCAGTCTCCAAGGTAATCTTCCCCCCTTATTATTAAATCTACCTGTTGTGGTTCGTTCTTTTGATTGGAAAAATAATAAATATCCTCTTCAGGGCTTCTTCGATGTTGCCAGGCAATTGAATGGTCATTATTTTCTATAATTACATCCTTTTGGTACTGATTACTTGTCTTGCGGTCACCAAGTTTAGGATTCTCATATTTCAATATTATTGAATCCCAATAGGGAGCCAGGAGTACTCTTAGATTATACTTCTTACTAAATAATTCTTTCAACACCAGACTTAAACTATCTGCCCTTCCATTAATTTCACTGGCAGCGGAATAATCTTTGCTGATTATGATGGAAGCACCATGATCAACCAAAAACAATATCTTCTTAGCTACTGCCAATGACATAAGCCCTCCATTCGGTTGCATTTTTGTTTTACCTGGTACTACCAATACAATGTATCGCGCGCCACCTGGTAAATTAATACTGCCATTTTTATCTACAGTAGCGAGATTGAGCGCATCCTCATTGAACGAATCATACGCATACCCATTTAATGGATCAATCCAGTCTTCGGGATCAGCCATATTCGCTGAATGGGTTACTCCGTCAGGAATAGTACGTAATGGTTCTCCGATATTGGCAAGACGTTTATTTTCTGCCTCCACTCTATCCTTCCCGAATATTCCGGGCAATGTAGAAACCAGTCTATCCGGTAAAACGCTTCTTCGCGGTACCTCTTCTCCTGTAAATACTGCAATATCCACTACAGGTTTCCCCATCTGTAGCAGGTATTGACACCTTGCCAGGTAATCGATCCATGCCTTGCTTTGTTTAAACCAGGTCTGATCCCGCTGAAAGTACAACCCCACACCATCCAGTGTCATCCCAGGCTTCCGATCCATCCAGGGGTTATGAGTGAAAACATGAAGCACCATTCTATTTATTCCCAATGCAAAATTTCTGTCGCCGATTGCTTTCAGATTTCCCGGATGCTCGCCCCAGTTCATACGTACAGAAGTAAAAGCCTCTGCCTGCACAATATTCTTTCCGTAGATATGTGCTGCACTGATTGCATCCAGCATATCATTTGGTTTATCATGTGTCGGACTATTGAGCCAGAATTCTCCCATTGGAATATCAGTGTTCTTATAATGAAGCATTCCATCACTTACCATCGTCGGCGCCACTGATTCCGCACTGAACTGGCAACCTTTGGCATGAGCCAATTGATTCAATGTTTTATAGAACACATCGTTTACCAATTCAGCGATGGTTTGCCGAACATCACGCAGGAATTTTTCAGAAGAACTGGCATCCTGTAATGGAACGCCAGTCATTGCCAGTAAATATGGATTCAGATCATATCCTCTCCTTTTCTTAAATTCTGCAGGAAAATTGTTGCTCCAGTTCTGGCTGCCGCATTCCCAGCTATCTACATGAAACACTTTTAGCACTTCCTTCGACAGCCCAGGCCCTACTTTTTCAAAAACCTTTCCAAACCAGTTATTGAATTGCAATTTAATAGCAGCCGCATTGAATTTGTCGCATTCCAAACCCTTTCCTCCTCCACCTGTGGCATTGGTGTGACCAGTTGAAGTATGTCCTATTCTCACTATTACCCAGTCTGAATTTGAAGGTGGGGTCCATTGGAGTTGTCCATCCGATTTCATCCTGTCCGTAAGATCAACAATACTATTTAATGGAACGGCCGTTGAATCAGGGACCTGCTCTTCTATAGTATTCCTGCTGATTCTCCAGACGGATCCATTCTTGCTTTCATATTGATTGATAACAGGTTCATCAGACAGGTAGATCCCCATAACTCTCAGGCTGGGCCGCCATTTGGCTGCGTCCAGATCCTCTGAACCTGGTTCTGAACCTTCCTTATTATATATAAAGCGGAAATGAGTTGCCGTGGTAGCAGGGATTCCATGCGTTACATCTTCATCAGTGTCCTGCCACCCATGTCTGGGCGGTTCCAGTCGCGTAACAGTTATAAAATTTATTCCATCATTGCTGGCCTGTACAATCAGCCTATGCGATTGGTAATTATTTCCTCCGGTATGAATTCGGATCTGCCTGCAGGTAAATGGCTCGCTATAATTATATTGAATCCAGCAGATCGTATCACCGCGAAATGTTTCTTTCTGATTCTTTTCATCTGCCAAAAAATCAGCGCTAGTATTGAAGCTGGTAGTAACTGTTGGAACAAGCGGTTTATCACGAAAGGCATTTCGGGAATTAGCCGGATAGGCTAAAACAGCAATATCCTTATAATATCCTTCTTTGATCTCCGGATTTGGAAGCAGACTATTTACCGACTGGCCCTTCTTTATATAAATCTTTGACCATACTAATTTCTGCATGGACAATTCAGGAGTGATCCAGGGGCCGCCAGCCAATGCAAATCCATCACTTACATGCATGGCCAGTTTCAGGTTCAAACGCTTTGCTTCCTGCATGGCAAA
>JAJKIP010000062.1 GCA_021154405.1 Segetibacter sp.
CAGGCCTTGCAGGGACAGGTTGCCGGTGTTTTTGTTGCTGCCAATACAGGTGCACCCGGTGATGGAATCAAAGTCAGGATCAGGGGAGAAGGTACATTGGGCAATAATGAAGTATTATATGTTGTAGATGGTGTTTCCACACGGGACATTTCATTTCTGAATATGTCGGATGTTAAATCACTGACCGTACTGAAAGATGCATCGGCAACTGCAATATATGGTTCAAGAGCTGCCGGTGGTGTAGTTGTTATTACTACCAACAGTGGTCAAAAGGGGAAAACGAATATTGTTGTTGACTATTTTTCAGGGTTCCACAATGCAGCTAATCTTCCAAAGATGTTGAATGCGGATCAATATTTAACAGTAAAAGATATAGCCTGGCACAATACTGCAGGAAATGCGGCCGGTGCTACCAGCCCTTATAAAGCTGACCGGAGCAGGACTGACCTCGCCAATACAGACTGGCAGGATGAATTGTTTAATACTGGCAAATCCAAAAACCTTCAGGTTTCAGCTTCGGGTGGTTCCGAGGCTGTACAATACTTACTTTCTGCCGGCTATTACGGACAGGATGGAATTGTTGTGGACGATCACGATCAATACAAACGTTTTAATTTCCGGGCAAATATCAATGCAAACATTTCTGATCGCCTGAAAGTAGGAACCAATGTGCTGATAAGTTACGCCAGACAGGACAAGTTATCCTCCAGCGGTGATGCACCTGGTGTTATTCGTCATGCTTTGTTGCGACCTCCTGTTATAGGGGTGTATAAAAGCCCTACAGACCCTACCTGGTCTGCAGCCAACCCTTATACAGACTTACCCTTCTATTTGAATAATAATAGTAATGGCGGATGGAGTAAAATCTATGAATTCACTTCTAATCCTATCGCGATCGTTCATTTTACTGATGATAAACGAAATACTTATCAAACATTTGGAAATGTATATGGAGAATATGCCTTCTTAGGTGATAAATCCCTGAGGTTCCGGACCAACCTGGGCATCGACATCAGCTTTTCCCATAATAAAAAGTTTGCTGAGAATTTTGGGGATGATACTGATAATGATCCGGCTGAACCTTATCCGGGTGCAGGACGAAATAACCGGCCTAATAACCTGGATGAAAACTTTGGTCAAACTATGACCTTTACCTTTAGTAACACGCTTAATTACCTGAAGACTATCAACGGTAAACATAGCATCAACGCTCTGCTCGGAACTGAAAATATCAGCAGTAAATCATCCGGGATAGGTGGAAGCAGGCAAAATTTTGATAATACCAGCAGTTCCTTCCGTTATCTTGATTATGGTAGCACTGCAAACCTGTATAATGGTGGTTCTGCCAGCAACTGGAACCTGTTATCTTTTTTTGCTTCAGGAACCTATGGTTATGATAATAAATATTTTGCAACTGCAACAATAAGAGCTGATGCGTCTTCCCGCTTTGGACCAAATAATAAATGGGGTTATTTTCCTTCCGTTTCTGCGGGCTGGAGAATTTTACAGGAAAAATTTATGGAGAATGTTGACTGGTTATCCAATTTAAAACTACGGGCCAGCTGGGGCCAGTCCGGCAATCAGGAAATACCTGATCATGCCTATGAGACTGTTGTTACAAAAGTAGGCGGAGTAGTAAATACGGTCCGCTATGGTAACCCCGATATTAAATGGGAAAGCACTACCCAAACCAATATCGGTTTAGATGCGGGTATACTGAAAAATAAACTCTCTTTTTCTGCCGATTACTTTATAAAAAGAACAAATGACATCTTATTGGCGGTAGGCTTGCCGGCGGTTTCCGTTGGTGTGATCGAAAAAACCTTTGTGAATGCTGGGGAGGTTACCAATAAGGGATTTGAATTCGGTGTGAATTACCAGGAAAACACTCACGCTTTCAAGTATAGTATAAACGCAAATATTGCCACGCTAGCCAACAACGTGGATAAACTGCAAACTTTCGTAAAGAGCATTATTGACGATGGCACCCATACAAAAACTGAGGTTGGACAGCCAATCAGTTCATACTATGGCCTTGTATTTGACGGCATTTATCAAAATACCGGTGAAATAACCAAACACCTGTTTTCAAATGCAAACGGCGCACAACCTGGTGATATCCGGTTCAAAGATTTGAATAATGACGGACAGATCAACGCAAACGACAGAAGTTTTATTGGCAACCCCATCCCAAAACTGACCTATGGTCTTGCCTTTTCTGCAGAATATAACCGTTTCGATTTTTCATTTTTACTTCAGGGAGTAGAAGGTGTTGACCGTTACAATGACCTGAAACAGATATTGAATTACGATAGCCGTCCCTTCAATTCCATGGTTTCAGTGCTGAAAAGCTGGTCAGGCGATGGTTCAAGTAATACAATTCCCCGGCTGACCTTTAATAATAACGGTGGTGGTAATGTCTCCAGTGTTTTTGTTGAAGATGCTTCTTATTTCCGGTTAAAGAACATTGAGGTCGGGTACAGTTTCAACACGAAAAATATGGGTGTAAAAAACCTGCGCCTGTTTGTAGCGGGACAAAACCTGCTGACCAGTACAAAATATACAGGTCTTGACCCTGAATCTACTTCGTTGATCGATAAAGGCACTTACCCTCAATCAACCGCAGTTCTGGTAGGTGTAAAAATAAATCTATAAACAACCTTCCGCCAGGTCGGAATTAAAATAGTAATTATGAAAAAAATATTTGTAACAGGATTTATAATCACCATTGCGGCTTTAGCAGGTTGTAAAAAGCAACTGACCACAAAACCAATTGGATTATTGACCCTGGATCAGGTAAATGCTGCGCCTACATTGAACACGGTAGAAACGGCTGTCAGCTCATCCTATGAACTGCTATCAAGCAGGTTGAATATATTGGCAGAGTGGGATTGGGGTGGAGGTCTTGTTTTCCAAAATGATTATATCCTGCAGGATATTGCTTCTGATGATATGGAAAAAAAATGGAGCCCTGATGGTGACCAGCCCTGGATGGATGAAATCAACAATTTCACCTTTACTTCAACCAACGGCGGTCCAAATGGTTTATGGAAATATGACTATGAAGGAATAAAAAGGATCAATTTGGCTATCAGCTTTCTGACAAAGGCCGATATAGAAGCAATTACAGGAATAACTACTGCAAGAAAAAATCAATTGCTGGGAGAAGCCTATTTTTTACGTTCTTATTATTATTTCTCCCTGGTGACCAATTTTGGAGATGTGCCCTTGATCCTTTCACCGGTAAAAACTTACCAGGAAGCTTTTGAGGTAGCGGTAAGAGCTGATAAAAACGTTGTATGGGACAGGATAAAAGCCGATCTGGCATTGGCAAAACCGTTGTTGCCCGCTTCAAAGTACTCTTCTGCTACAGAAAAATGGAGAGTTTCCAAAGGTGCAGTAATCGCACTCCAGGCAAAGGCTGCTTTGTATACACAAAAGTGGAATGAGGTAATAACCCTTGTTACGGAACTGGAAGCACTTGGTTTCTATTCTTTGAACGCCAATTATTTCAGCAGTTTTAATACGTCCACTGAATTTGCAGAGAACGAAGATATTTTTCTGTATGATCATCAAAGCAATCAAACTCCAAGAAGAGGTGATGGACTTTGTGCGCCACTGGATTGGGGCTTTTTTGCACCCAGCACTGATTTTTTGAATTCATTTGAAGCAAATGATCCAAGAAAATTATATACTGTAGATGTACCCAATAAAAATGTAAACAAGTTGTTGGGTAGTTTAAATGGAACATTCAAAGGAAATGATGATGCTCCTACCAATAAAATATACATGCGCATGGCTGATGCATTGCTTTGGAAAGCGGAAGCGTATATCGAAACATCGAATTTTCCCGCTGCAATAGCAATCATTAACCAGATAAGAGCAAGAGCCAGGAATACAGTGACCGCAACCGGTGGCACAGTTCCCGCAGGCACATTGCCAGACAGGCCTGCATCAACGGATAAAGCGACTGTCAAAGCATGGTTAATATCTGAAAGAAGAGCAGAGTTGGGATTTGAATCCCAAAGAATGCTGGATTTAAAAAGATGGGGAATTGCAAAATCCGTTATGACAGCCCATGGAAAAGCTTTCCAGGACAAACATTATCTATATCCCATTCCACAGGGAGAAATAGATGCGTCTGCAGGTACGTTGACACAAAACCCAGGATATTGAGTGAATAGCGATCAGTCACCTTACCAAAATATATGTGCGGATGAAAGACATAGCGAAACGGTTTGCTGAAAACCCATTACTGTCTCCGGCTGATCTTAAAGCCAGTGCCGATGGCCTTCAGATTACCTGTCTCCTGAATCCCGGGGTATTTCGCTATGAAGACAAGACCTGGTTGATTATACGCGTGGCTGAAAGACCCGAACAAAAAGAGGATACCCTCTCTTTTCCCGTACTGACGGAATCCGGGGCAACCAGGATCATTGAAATTAAAAAGGATGATCCCGCATTAACAGCTACAGATGCCAGGGTGATTAATTACAAGGGTATTGATTACCTGACCACGCTATCGCATCTCCGTTTGCTTTGCAGTATTGACGGAATCCATTTTAATGAACCGGCCGGCTATCAAGCATTGATGGGGGAGGGAGTATTGCAAACATTTGGCATAGAAGATTGCAGGGTGATTTGGCTTGAAGATAAATATCATCTTACGTTTACGGCCGTATCGGATAATGGAGTAGGAGTAGGATTGCGTACTACTACCGATTGGAAAAAATTTAGATCGTACGGAATGATCCTGCCACCTCACAATAAAGACTGTGCCATTTTTGAAGAAAGGATAAATGGATTATACTATGCGTTGCATCGCCCGAGCAGTGTAGATATCGGTGGTAATTATATCTGGCTGGCTTCATCGCCTGATGGTGTACACTGGGGGAATCATCAATGCATTATAAAAACCCGAAAGGATAGCTGGGATAGTGCCAGAGTTGGAGCTGGCGCATCACCTATCAAAACAGAAAGGGGTTGGCTGGAAATTTATCACGGTGCCAATGAGCAGCATCAATACTGTTTAGGCGCTTTTCTAGTTGACAGTAACGATCCCTCTAAAGTTATCGCACGTACGGAGAAACCTATTATGGTCCCTACTGCGGATTATGAGCGAAGCGGTTTTTTCGGTAACGTAGTATTTACTAATGGGCATACCATGAGTCCCGATGGGGATACTATCACGGTATATTATGGCGCCTCTGACGAATTTGTTTGCGGGGCCAATTTTTCACTGAAAGAAATATTCTCACTATTAAAATATGATCATGCGCAATAAATTGAAAATAGAAATTGATCATTTTAACAGTCAGCCACGTAATTTCAGGATATTGATATTTACAAACCTGGTCTATGCCTTTGTATTGCCGGTGATAGATACTTTCGTGGCAGCATATATTATGCGAAACACGCATGGAGATATTACCAAGGTCGTCATTTACCAGCTCACCATTTACACCGGAATACCGCTCACTTTCTTATTGAATGGCTGGCTATTAAAACATTTTGATATCCGGAAATTGTATTCGGCAGGCATGATGCTTAGTGGCGTATCGATGATAGTAATGATGTCTTTAAAAGAGCTTGATGTGGTGGGAATTGGTGTGGCGGGCATGATCATGGGACTAAGTTTTGGTTTTTATTGGGCAAACAGGGATTTTTTGGCCCTGTCCATAACCAATGATAATAACCGGAATTATTATTACGGGATGGAAATGCTGTTTTATACCATTATTTCCGTGCTTATTCCGATTACTATAGGCTTATTTATCGATTCCCAGATCAGTGACAACCAGAAACATACCGCCTATATAATTATTACAGGCGTAGTATTTTTAATAACGGTTTTAGCTTCAATTGTTTGTTTCCGGGGTACTTTCAAAAACCCGGAACAGAAAAAATATATCTTTTTTAAATTTCATCCACTCTGGTATAAGTTATTGGCGCTGGCTACACTGAAAGGTTTGGCCCAGGGTTTTTTGGTGACAGCACCCGCTATGCTGATATTGCGTTTTTTTGGAAATGAAGGCGCACTGGGCTCTGCGGTGTCAATTGGAGCTGTTATCGCGGCAGGGATCATGTATGTGCTTGGACGGATCTCGAAACCATCGGACAGGATAAAAATATTTGCAGCTGGCCTTATTTTGTTTGCCATTGGCGCTGTAGTGAACGGTGTTTTATTTAGTCAGCCAGGAGTGGTAATATTTATTTTATTATTGTTAATAGCAAAACCTTTGCTGGATCTGGCGTATTTTCCTATACAATTCCAGGTAATTGATATTGTAAGTAAGATCGAGAAAAGAAGTGAATTTGCCTATATCCTCAATCATGAGGCTGGATTGTATGTTGGCCGGTTTTCAGGTGCAGCAACTTTTTTGATCATGGCCCGTTACGGTTCAGCGGAAATTGCCCTGAGGTATGCTGTAATAATCATTGCAGGGTTGCAACTTTGTTCCATATTTGTCGCCCGGAAAATAATTCAGCAGGGAAAAGAGTTTTTCCACCAGGAAGTGCCAGTTAATATGAAAGTAATCTCCGAGGTGTTACAAGCGCCTTTATAATAAATTGAAACAGTAGATTGGCGGGATTATCTTCGAATATAGAGAGCTTATGAAAAATAGTTTAACGATAATGTTCGCCTTCCTGCTTTTTGCAGGTTGTAAAGAACCCGCCGCCATTCCGGTTAAGCAGCAAAATCTGGCGCGTGTAGACCAGATGCCGGATCTGCCACAGCCTTTGCAAATAATAGACTATAAAAAACTGGCCCTTCGTTTCGACAGCACAGTGTATGACTTTAACGCCAGTGGAAGATTCTGGCCGATAATATGGAAAGATAGCAGTAATAAGAATTATGCTCAAATGGTAGTGGGTTTATATACCGCTATCGGCGATGTCCGCCAGGGCCCGGCCAATAACAATGGGATGTTTCACGAAGCTCTTGCAACGATGGGCGCCGTAATGGGTGCGAGTTTGGTTGGCATAGACAAAAGCAATCAAAAGGGTCTTGATTATGTGAACATGTTGAAGAATTATTTTAACAGTGAAACCGGCTGGGATATCATGATGAATAACACATGCCCCGAAGTTGCGCTGCTGGGCGGGGGTTATGGGCGTGATTGGTGGTATGATGTATATCCTAACTTATTGTTTTATGCCATCTGCGATCTGTATCCGGATCACCCGGGATTTGATGATATGGCCAGGCGGATTGCCGATAAATTTTTCGAAGCCGATTCCATTTTGAATGGCAATTACGATTACTCCTATTTTGATTATGGGAAGATGCAACCTGTGAAGAATCAGATCTGCGCCCAGCCTGATGCAGCTGCGGGTCATGCCTGGGTTTTATATGCCGCGTATAAAAAATTTGGCGACCCAAGGTATCTCCGTGGAGCTTTGAGTGCCTTAGCTGCCTTGCAATCTCAACCATTAAACCCTACTTACGAGCTTTTGATGCCGTTCGGAGCTTATTTAGCTGCAAGAGTAAATGCGGAACAGGGGAAAAAATATGATGTCAAAAAAATGCTCGAGTGGACATTTGATGGCACTCCCGTTTGTCGCGAAGGATGGGGTGTTTTGACAGGCAATTGGAATGGTTTTGATATATCCGGGATAGTAGGAAGCACGGTTGATCATGGAGGGTATGGATTTTTAATGAACACATATGATGCTGCCTGGCCGTTGCTGCCAATGGTCCGATATGATCAATCCCTTGCAAATGCAATTGGTAAATGGATGCTGAATGCGGCCAATGCATCGCGTTTTTTTTATCCTGCTTATATGCCTGATGAACATGAAACTATTCCGCAACTTGCAATAGTTACTAAAGGTGTTATAGCTTATGAAGGAATGGTGCGAAAATCAACACAGCAGCAACATGAAAACCTGTCGGGACCAGTTGCTCAGGGCGACGGTCCTCTATGGGTGCCAGGTAAAAACCCTGAGGAAACCCAATTCAGCGTATATGGAAGCGCTCACGTTGGGATCTTCGGAAGTATTATTCATACTACTGAGGTGCCTGGAATTTTACAGTTAAATTTACTGGCTACAGATTTCTATCACGACAGGGCGTGGCCAACTTATTTGTATTATAATCCATATAATGAAAATAAATTGGTAACCATGAGCATCATGATTGGTCAAAATACGGACCTGTATGATATCATATCCGGGAAGATTATTGCCCGCAATGCCTCAGGTTCTGTGCAGATAGAACTTCCCGCCAAAAACTCTGCGGTAATTGTATGCGTGCCAGGGGGAGCCAAAGTGACTTATACAGCAAACAAAATGCTTGTGAATGACATTGTAGTGGATTACAATTTTCAACGTAAAAAATAGGCCTCTGGAAATAGGTTTCTTCCTTAAAAAGGAATTCCAAAATTTGCAGAAGTAAGGATCTTCTTTGACTGTTCACACCAGGCTGCGCTGAATTCCAATGGTCCTATTGGAGTATTATAGGCAAATACAATGGCATGCCCGGTTAACCAGTTATCCAACTGTAAGTGACGGTCCCTGCTCTTAAAATTATTCACCAGCGCATTTGATTTTGCCATTAGGTAAGTGTTCTTTGATAACTGAAAGTTTAGACCAAACATTAAAGCTGCAACGCTTGGAGTACTGATAGTAGTTTCATCCAGCCCGGCAAAAAGCACCTGGTTCCTTATTGTTTTTGTCAATCCTCCAATCTGGAAATTGTTTACCAGATTTTGTTTGTAATTAAAATTGACTCCCGATTGTAATAATATTTGAAACACAAATCGTTTTGAAAGCGGCATATATGCTTCCAGATTGACCGTCCCCCGTTGATAATTATCGTAATTAATACCGAGTGAATCCAGATTTGTTATTGGAATGCCGTTAGAAGAGAATGTCGCCCTGGGATTTTGATTATAAACTACCCCAAACTCAGCATTTAGTTTGAATCCTCTTCTCGGATAGGTTCTTTTATCAAGCGTATTCGCATCGAAATAAACAAAAGAGGTAAAAAAATCGTTTTTCCCCTTTGCTTTCAGTCCAGTAAGTATGATGGGTTTAAAATCTATACGTTCATAGCGGGTGCCCATCCCGGATGTAAAATTGCGGCTACCTGAATATTGAGCTTTTATTTCACCGGTATAATACAATTGGCGGTATTGCCCGCTTTTGATAAAGCCTTCGTAAGTATTTGTCTTAAAATTCTCTAATTGAAACTTTGGAATAACAGCAATATTTTTCCGCAGACCAAAATACTGCAGGTGCTCACCTCTCAGGCGGGTATTTTCACCAATGCTGAATGTGGCTGAGCTTCTTGAATAATGAAAAAGAAAATCTCGGGTTGTAAGGTTGGTAATGACGCTTATCCCTGAGAACTCATTATAATGCAGTCCCAGTTTGGCATATGCAGAAGGGTTCTCCTTTACCATAAAAACTATTTTGGAGGAGTTGTCTGGTTGAGGTTCCAAAATATAATTAATGCTGCTGTAGTAACGAGTGCCATATACACGCCTGATCAATTTTGAAATACCAGCCTCTGACCAGGATCTGTTTGATTGGAAACCCATGGCATGCAGGAAGAATGCTTTCGTTGTTTTGTCGAGGCCCGTTATTTCATAACCGCTGATGAATATTGAATCAGAGACAGGCAGCCTTTCTGCCTGGAAGGGTACCGTACCGTATTTTTCATTCAGGGAATCTGCAAGGTGTTTTAAGGCAGGATATAATTTTCTGCCTTCTTCCAGTCCAATATCAATTAATTTTTTTGCACTGTTGAAGCTGCCCATTGAATATTCTTCAACTGGCTGGGCAACATATATATCACAAAGCGGGATTTCAATTTTATGATCGTCAGCTTCTTTGAAAAAAGCCAGTTGGAGTAAAATGTCCAAAGCAGAACTTAACTTTTCTTTGGGCGATAATCCTGCGGTAACATTGCTTCCAATGACCATATCAGCGCCCATTTCTTTTACATCTTTTACCGGGAAGTTTCTTACAAGACCTCCGTCTACCAGTTTATAGCCTTTGTATTCTACAGCCGTAAATACTGAAGGAATAGCCATGCTGGCCCTGATAGCAGTGGTAATATCGCCATTGTCCAGCACTACTGCCTGCCCGGTTGAAATATCTGTAGCAATACACTTGAATGGGATAGAGAGCTTATTAAAATCTTTTATTTTTTGAACAGGATAAAATAGTTCAGAGAACTTAAATGATAATTCCTGCCCCTCCAAAAATCCACCTGGCAATCTGAGCTTATGATTGGTATAGGGTAATTCAATGGCATATTTCCCATATTCTTCCTTTTCTTCCATGGATAATGAACGCAGGGAAAGTTGATTACTTAATAAAATATCCCAATCTATTTTACGCGCAATCTTTTCAATCTGGTCTCCTGAATAACCGGCGGCGTACAAAGACCCAATAATGGCACCCATGCTGGTGCCTGTTATATAATCGATCTTTAAGCCGGCAGAATCTATGGCCTTGAGAATGCCAATATGTGCCAGTCCCTTTGCTCCGCCACCACTTAACGTCAGTCCGATTTTCGGACGAGGGGTTGTTTGCTGGGCACTTATAGTTATTACTATAAAACAGGGAATAAACAGGGCGAAGAAATATCTCATTGTAATCTAACGGTAAAACTAAAGGATAATTCCCAAAGTATTTCAGTCTGTCAGTTATCCAACGGCAGATTATTTGGAACCAACGGTATGGTTCTGTTTCCAAACGGCATTAATATATGGAATCGCCATTACGATGGCGTGTTCATGATATTTAAATTAACATTGGAATTGCCAGTCTAAATGCAACGTAACGATTTTAGTAGCTGTCAATCTGTCCAATCAAACCAATTATTATGAAAAGATTCAAGGTTGCCTGCCTGCTTTCAACAGCAATAACAATAGTTGCGTTTATCAGTTGTAAAAAGGATAAGCATGGAAATGGGGTTTTGGCAGAAAAAAAATTCATGGTATCTACTGTTGCTGGAGATGGAGTGGATGGTTTTGTCAATGGAGCGGCTCTATCGGCCAGGTTCGATGCGCCAGTGGATGTGGCTATTTCAGGTGATGGATCTATTTATGTTGCAGATTACAATAATCACCGTATACGCAAAATTTCCGCCGGTCAGGTAAGCACATTTGCAGGCAGCGGTACTTATGGAATTGTAAATGGTAATGGTCAATCAGCGCAATTTAAAGACCCGTACAGGGTTGCAACAGATGGAGGCGGCAATATTTATATGCTGGACCAGGTTGATCCCCGCATCCGTAAAATTTCTTCAGCAGCTGATGTGACTACCTATGCTGGAACTGATCTGGCTGGATTTCAGAATGGTGCAGCATTGCAGGCACAATTTCAGGTAAATGCTGAAGGAATAGCTGCTGATGCGCAAGGGAACGTTTATATGGGCGATACATTTAATGAACGTATCCGCAAAATAAGCACTGCAGGTCAGGTATCAACGCATGCGGGAAATGGTACTGAAGGATCCACGGATGGAGACCTGGCAACTGCGCAATTCAGGTTTCCTGATGGGGTTGCCATAGACGGGCAGGGAAATATATACGTTGCAGATGGAGGAAATTTATGCATTCGTAAAGTGACACCGGCAGGTGTGGTCTCCAGATTTGCAGGAAATGGAACAAGAGGCACTGCAGATGGAAATGCAACGGATGCGCAATTTTATGCACCGATCGATATTGTTGCAGACAGCCATGGAAATCTGTTTGTAATAGATGATAACAGGATTCGAAAGATAACGCCTCAGGGAGTTGTTTCAACCATTGCGGGGAGCACAGCAGGATATGCTGATGGAGAAGGCAGTACAGCGAAATTTAAAAGTCCACTGGGACTGGGAATTGATGCGCAGGATAATATTTATGTTGCTGACGCTAACAACAATCGTATCCGTAAAATTAGTTTTCAATAAAATTTTATTGCCAACTTCATAAACTCCTGATGAAAATCCTGCGATATTTTGCATCATTCAGCCGTTTGGCAAGTATCAGTCTGCTTTTGTTTTGTAATTCCACCCGCTCATTTGCCCAGCATCCACAATCGCCGAAGGAATGCGGTACCATGCAAATGTTGGAACAGGCCTTTGAATTAACCCCTTCACTGAAAACAGAATTTACCCATCAGACGATACAATTTCAGAGGGCGGTTGAAAGGCAAATGACGGGACTTCCTTTTTCTGACCTTCCGGCGGGCACTGTATTTATACCCATTGTATTTCATATTGTCCTTAACAATCCGGATATAATAACAGATGCTCAGGTGCAGGCACAGTTAGATGTATTAAACAAAGATTTTGGAGGGATGAACAGTGATTCTGTAATGTTGCCTGCTGTATTTAAACCCTTATTCGGCAAAAGTCAGATCCAATTCAAACTGGCAAAACGTACACCAGACAATGAACCCACTAACGGCATTGTACGAACTATTACCACAACACCGCTCTATGGTACATTAGACAAATCGCTTAAATACAGTAAACTGGGCGGAGATGATTCCTGGGATTCAAACCGCTATTTTAACGTATGGGTCACTAATCTGGCCGGTGGTTTTATTTTAGGCTATTCAACTTTTCCGGGTACCAGCCCACCTGACGAGGAAGGAGTGGTGATTCATTATACAACACTGCCTGCTGATAGCCTGACTAAATACAACAGGGGTCGTACGTTAACGCATGAGACTGGCCATTTTTTTTACCTGTACCATATCTGGGGTGATGAAAATGGTTGTACAGGAACTGATTTTGTTGATGATACTCCCAATCAGGGATCTTTTTCAGGTAATTGCCCGGGTGGAGCAATAATCACAGATGGTTGCAGTCCTTTTAGTCCAGGCATCCTTTATGAAAATTATATGGATTATACAGATGATGCCTGTATGTGCCTGTTTACGAAAGGACAGGATACCCGTATGGAAACGGCTTTAACCAGTTTCCATCCAGGGTATTTGACTTCAAATGGCGCTGAACCTGTAGCATTATTTAGTCTGGATGCTACAATTAAGAAAATTATTGCCCCTGCACAACGGACCTGCGCTTCCAATTTTTCACCAGTTATCCGATTGCGCAACCGTGGAACCCAGCCATTATTATCAGCAGATGTTTACGCCAGCCTGGATAACGGTACTGTAACTAGTACCCATTGGACGGGTTCATTAACAAGACTTGAGGAGATAAATGTATCGCTCAATGCCATGAGTGTTACTACGGCAGGCAGCCATGTTTTAAAATTTATAGTCGCATCACCCAACGGCAGCATAGACCAGAATACTATCAATGACACCATTACCAGTACTTTTCAATATTATCCGGCAGTTCCAGGCGCCTTTACTGAAGGATTTGAAAGCAATATTTTCCCTTCTGATGGTTGGGATATTATTAATTCAGATGATAGTACTACCTGGAGGCGGGTAACAGGCGTGGCAAAAACTGGAAATGCATCTGTAATGATGCATAATTTTAATTACCAGTTATATGGTCAGAAGGATTTTCTCCGGTTGCCGGTAATTAATATTTCTAATGCAGATTCAGCTTTTCTCACATTCCAGGTTGCTGCTGCTGTTAGGAGTAATTCCCGGCCTGGACAATATTGGGACAGTTTACAGGTATTGATCAGCACTGATTGTGGGGCCACTTACTTCAGCCTTTATAAAAAATGGGGAACGTTCCTTAGTACAACAAATAGTCCTTCGCCAGCTTCCTTTGTGCCAGGACCATCTGAATGGCGGAAAGATTCCGTTGATCTTTCCAGCTATATTAACGTTGGTCCAATCCTCCTGGCTTTTATGAATACAACAGCCAATGAGAATAATATTTATCTTGATGATATTGCTATTTATAAAACCAGTATTAATCCGAACCTGGTATCACAAGGCTTTTTGGTTACGCCGAATCCGGCCACAAACGTGATAACAGTACAATTTTATCCTTATCCGGTCTCCTTAAAAAAAATTGTTCTGTATAATACCGCAGGACAAAAGATAGCAGAACAACCAGCTAAGTGGAACGGTTCAGGCAGGTTCAGCTTTAATATTAGCCACTTAGCCAATGGTATATACTTTGTTCAGGCAATTTTTGGCGATAAGCAACTTACCAGGAAGGTGATTAAGCGATAGTATTTGAATATTTATCCTTTAAATATTTTAATTGTTTGTTGTAAAAATTTCCTGGAGGGGACATGAAACAGGCAATTAAAGTCATTAAGTAGCGAAAGATAGAGCGCCTGGTTAATGAGCTTAATTGCCTGAATGGAACTAAAATACCGTTGTCGAAAATATATCCCTTATTTAAAAGAATACTTTATCACTTTCAGCGTATCTCCCTTTGAAAATTTGTCCAGGTACCATGAGTAACCTACGTCGAAAATGCGATAGGTGAAACCAACCACCAGAGAATCCTGGTTATTTCCTGGTACCAGTTTATCGAAGATTAACCGGTTAAGGGAGTCTGGAATATCCTTTATTTTCATGATAGCCAACGCAGAATCAAAAATGGTTCTGCGATTATCCCGCATGAAGAGGTTGAATTGAATATCATGATTGTCCTCGGAAAAATTTTGTGTAGTGAAAAGCTCATAATGTACTTTCCTGGTCGGCTTATTACTTCCTGAATGGTCTTTTGTACAGGAATATATTACACACAAAACAGCTACAGCTGCCAATATTAATTTCGTTCTCATTTTAGTTTTTTATTGGATACACGTTAAAGTGACGGGTATTCCTATAGTGATTTAATGGTTTGAATGGATTGCGTGTCTTTTCGTCAGCAACCGCCTGCAAATATCGTTGAAAGGTTACCGGAGGTGGCCTTTATGGTCATTTATCTGCGAAAAATACCGTAAAAGGGTGAGTCTGCCGGGGTGGTTCCAGGCCCAGAAATGGGTTGTGATACATGCCTCTCAGTTATAGATGAAACAACGGGCGTTATGTAAGTAGTATTTTACCTATAATAACGGCTTCTTATCAGTTTTTAACTTCCTGATTATCTACACCAAAGCGGTACGGTATAATTATTAGATTTAGGTTCTAAAATCACTAACTGTGAACACCTGTTTCAAAAGTATAGCTCTGATAATCGCTGGTTCATTAGCCATTAATCAATTGTATTCAATTTCTATTTACTCTTCTGAGCCAATAACAGGCTACCTGGAGAAGGAACTTTATATCCCGCCTAAAGTATATCGTGTTCCGGAAAACAATGACTATAAAAATGATACCAGTGAGTATAATTTCAAGCGAATGGTGCAGTCAGATAATATCGCCTTATTCTGGTCAAAAGAATTTGGACAGGATCCGATGGCAAATCCGGATTCGATGAAAAGATTCAGGATCGACGAAGCATTAAAAGAACTGGAACGGTTTTATAATTTCTATGTCAATGATCTGAAGTTTGTAGAAAAAGGAAAATCCCTTACTGATAAATATAAAGCCCTTCTTTATGTAATAGGTGGAAAAGGCGGTACTGCCTTTGGTGGAGGAGCAGAAGACAAAATTGGGGTATTATGGACGCCAGCTTCCAGAATGAATAAAGCTCCTTATGGCGCGTTAGCCCATGAACTGGGACATTCCTTTCAATACCTGGTTAAAGCAGATGGCGCATGGGCCTTCACATCTGCACCGGAGGGAAGCAGGGGTCAATCGATCTTTGAAATGACATCCCAGTATATGCTATGGCAGGTATATCCTGAGTGGATGACATTTGAAAACTATCACCTGAAAGATTTCATGAAGCAGACGCACTATGCATTTCTTCATGAGATCAACCAGTATCATTCTCCTTATGTACTCGAATACTGGTCTAATAAACATGGTATTGATTTCATGGGTAAGCTTTGGCGCAATGCTACAAAAGGGGAAGATCCTGTTATGACTTACAAGCGACTCACTTCTATTAATCAGGAGCAATTCAACGATGAAATATTTGATGCTGCCCGCAGATTCATTACCTGGGATATGCCACGTATTGAAAAAGTGGCTGCCAAATATGCCAATCAGCATTTTTCAAAACTGGATTCCGCAGGAGCGGGCTGGTACAGGATCAGTAAAAACAATTGTCCGCAGAATTATGGCTATAATGGTATTAAACTAAAAGTGCCAAAAGCAGGCACTAAAGTGACACTGGATTTCAAAGGGATCGCAGGTGCAGAAGGCTTCCGTTCGGTTAAGGTTGAAAAGGCAGGGTGGCGTTATGGATTCCTTGCAGTAAAAGAAGATGGCAGCCGTGAATACGGAAAAGCATATTCCAATAAAGAAGGTAAGATCAAATTCAAAGTGCCTAAAAGGACTGCCTTCCTATGGCTGGTAGTTAGTGGCGCTCCAACTGAACATTGGGAACATATTTCAGATGGTAAAGACGAAAATGATGAGCAATGGCCTTACCAGATCAGACTTTCGGGTACTGCTTTAGATGATACAATGATCAATCAGGGTGCCATCAGCATGGCACCCTGACTATAGAATTGTTTTCCTGAGGGTATAATATATTATAGAATGGTTAGTTGTTTGCCCGCTGGATCTCTTCCTCTGACGCTGTCTTTCTTTGGCGACTGGATTTGACCTGCTGATTGCCAAAACTGCGGCTGACGGTTAGCATTAAAACTCGTGTATCTCTTCTGATCAATACAGTGCTGTAAAAATCTGGCAGATTGATTTTTCCTTTCGATATATTGGTATGAAACACATCCTGCAGGCTGACCCTTGTTTTCCATATCTTCTTAAATGTTTTTTGAAGACCGAGGTCCAGAGAGCCCAGCCAGGGTAAATGTGTGGTTGCTGTTATTGCTGGTGAATTGAGCCGACCAGAGATTTCTGCCGTCCAGTTCTTTCCTAATAAAATTGCATTGGTATTGGTAATACGTCCGCCAATCTGTGCGGGGTGCACTACCTGATCTTTGTAGATGTAACTGATCCGGTTATAGATGCCCATCAGGTTATTCTGCATGGTCCATCCCTTTATAATGGTTACCGGGAAGCTCATTGTTACGTTATAGGCCTGTGCTGTTCCCATGCTTTGTGCCTTGCGACTGGTAGTATTTTTATCAACGGGAGATACTATGTAGAAGGATAAGTCTTTGATAAAGCTGGCGCCAATTGAAGTGAAGACCTTTCCCTTGTATCCATGCCGGATTTCCAGCGAATGGGTAAACTGTGGTTTCAGGAAAGGATTACCTTCTGAAAAAGCAAAAGGATCGATATAACTCCTTGCTGGATTTAAAGATTGATAATTGGGCCGGTCAATCCGGTAACTGTATGAAAAGCTAAGTGTGTTTTTAGTGTTTAAAGTATTGGTAATAAAAAAGCTGGGGAAAAATTTCCAGTATTGCCTTGTAATTTTGTTTTTCTGGTTAATGGAATTGGCGATGGAATTGGTGTATTCTGTACGCATGCCAAAAATAACTTCCGTTTTTTTATTCAGTTTGCCATTAAAGTTGAGATAGGCGGCTTTTATGTCCTCTTCGTATTTAAAGTGATTGGAAAGCATACTGTCTAAAACCAGCTTGCCGTTTGTGCCAGTGCTCAATTGCATATCATTGTCAGAATTAACCCGGCTTCCCTTGATCCCTGCCTCCAGTTTCCATTGGCCTGATATAATTGTGGAGTAATCCATTTTAAAGCTGAGGATATCAATAATAGTAGGCATTTGTGTGAGCAGATTAGATACGGGATCTCCTGTTGAACCAGGGATAATTGTATCAGTTATCAGGTAATTGCTAAATCGCCTCCTAAAACTTCCCAGGTCAAAATCTGCTGATAATTGTGATTTCCCCTGAAGAACTTGTACAAAATTGAGATTAAAAAGATGATTGGATTGAAAATTGGAAATCGTCTTATCAGTCAATGTTTGGAGATAAACAGGTCCATCCTCCTGTTTTCGGAAAAAGGCCTCGGCAGGGCTGGCTTCATGGCTGTCATTCCATATACCTGTCCAGACTATGCCCGCAGTTAATTTCTTATTGATAAAAAGGTCCAGTCCTGCTTTGGCATTGTGGCCATGATTTTTCATTTGAATGGGAGACAGCTGGTTAACATAGTTATAGCCTGTTCCATCCGGTTGCCGCCTGCGAAGATCAAAGTTCCAGTAATTGCCGTCCCTGCCATAACTGTAATTTCCATACATGTTGATCTTCTGTGTACGATGATTTATAGTGAGTGATGCACCCTGTCTTCCATATTTCCCGGTTCCAATGTTAGCGGAAAATGAACCGTTGGTGCCAATACTATTATTCTTTTTTAGCCGGATATCAATGATCCCTGAATTACCGGCTGCATCATATTTGGCAGAAGGATTGGTGATCAGTTCTATCCTGTCAACATTATCAGCCCGCATGCTTCGCAATAAAACCATGGCATCGGCCACCGCGAGATAGGTAGGCTTACCGTCTATCTGAATGATTACACCTTCCTTTCCACGGAACAATATCTGGTCATTTTGCTGATCAATGGTAATGCCTGGCGATTTTTCCAGGATATCCAATACACTTCCTCCGCTGGCAACAATAGTATTCGCTACATTGACCACCATTCTGTCAATTTTCTGCTCAATGAATGGACGTCGTCCTGTAACCGTTACATCGCCTAATTGCCCATTGGAGGGCAATAATATTAAAATTGGTAATTCAGTATTGTTAGCGCCAGCCTTTATATCTATTGTTTTTAGAAATTCCAGTTTATATCCAACCCTGGAAGCTTTAAGTATATAAGAACCGGGCTGCAGATTTTCAATTTTATAATAGCCTTTATCATCTGTAATGGCAGTCTTTGCAAGTACTGAATCATTTGTCTTCAGGAGAGATAAATTAACTAATGAAAGCGGTTTGCCATTATCCTGTACCAGACCGCTTACCGACTGGCAATAACTGGAAATCATAAATAACAGGAAACCTGCAGATAGCGTGTATTTCATATTCTCAAAAAGGGAAATAGGAGTGATCTGTAATAAGGGTTTAACAGCAGTGTAAAATTCAGGGGCATCACAATGCAGGACAATAGTCCTTTAGTACCAGCAGACAATAAATTTTGGCAAAATGATTCAGGATGTAATTCGCTCCACCAGTGCTTTTGCTATCGCTTCCTTGCCACAGTTTACATGAAGTTTTGCGTAGATATTATTGAGGTGGATGCGTACTGTATTGAAGGCAATATCTAATTTATCGGCAATTGTTTTTGTACTATGTCCCTTAGAGAGTAACTGAAGCACCTGCATTTCCCTTTCTGTAAGATTATACTGGTTGGATGCTTTGACGGGCTGAAACCTTTCAATTACTTTTTTGGCAATGGTAGGGCTCATGGGAGCGCCACCTTCCATTACTTCTCTGATTGCTTCAAATATTTTCTCCGGAGCGGTTTTTTTAAGCAGATAGCCACTGGCACCTGCGCAAAGACACTGGAAAAGTTTCTCGTCATCTTCGAATACCGTGTACATGATAACGGCAGTGTCTGGGTTCGCTTCTTTTACCAGGCTTACACCCCTGATGCCAGATTCACCCGGCATATCAATATCCATCAACACTACATTAGGTTTGTATACCCGTGTTATATTCACGGCATCTTTGCAATGACTATAATCTGCCACTACTTCATAATCGGGGACCGATTGAAGCAGATACGCCAGTGATTCTCTGAGACGGTCATTGTCTTCGAATATGATAATTCGTATAGCCAACGCAATGAAGTTAGATTTTTTATGATTCAGCATCTATAGTCCTTTTGGACTATCGCCATAACTATGGCCTCACATCTATGCTTTTGCTCTCATTTTACGAGGGGTATCCAGACTTTTATTAAAGTGCCTTTACCAGGCCTGGATTCCAGGTTGATTCTTCCCTTCCATTTCTTTACACGTTCTTTCATTCCTTCCAGTCCATGTCTTTCTGTTCCTTTTTGCAGATCAAATCCTTTCCCGTCGTCTTTTACGATTAATAGGAGATGATTTCTTTCAATTGCCAACTGGATAGCTACCTGCTTTGCACAGGCATGTTTGGAAATATTGTTGACGGCTTCCTTATATAACAGGTAAAGATCGCGGCGTTGTTCCATGCCAATTTTCCTCGCTTCAAATGCCGGATCAAGGTAAAGTTCATAGGAGATATTGGCTGCATCAAATAGTTCGGCGGCATATCGCCGCATCCGGGCAACGGTTTCCTCCAGCGTATCATGACTGGTATTTACACTCCAGATTATATCATCAAGTGCCTGAGAGGAGGAAGATACTTCATCTGAAATCCGGTTAAGGAAATCACCCGCTTTGTGTGGCTGGGCAAGGTTTCGCTTACTGAGTGTAGAAAGTATATTTATATTGGTGAGGTTAGACCCAATTTCATCATGCAGATCACTGGCAATACGGTTCCTTACTTTTTGCACGTGGATCAATTGTCGCACACGATATCTATATATTGCATAAGCCAGTAACCCCGTAAATACAATCATTAATGCAATAAACCAGGCCTTTTGCCAGAAGGGAGTATTAACAATAAAGGTATAAGAAGCAGGAGTTCCCCATTTATCATTGAATCCAAGTGCCCTGATCTCAAAGCTGTATGCTCCTGGCCTCAGGCTGGCAAAATAAACATTGCGTGATTTACCGGAAAGTTTCCAGCTTGTGTCACCGTTTCCAAGCAGCCGGTAACTGTATTTGCCAAAATCTTCATTGATATATTGGGGAGCACTGAATTCAAAATATATCTGTGCCTTATTAGTGGGTAGCCGTAATACTGAGCTTGTAGTAAATGAGGTATCCGAAGGACCAGGTGAAGCTTTGGTAATATAAACATCAGGAGGTGAAAGAGTATCCTGTTGAAGATCGCGTGAATAAAGCAAAGAGGGGTAGCCAGTAGCTATCAGGTTATTATTGTTTAAGAACCTGATATCAAAAACTTTTGAAAAATATTTGTTCGCTCTTCCAAAATTGAATATTCTGTATGAGTTACCCTCGGGAATAAGCTTGTCTATGCCCTGTACAGAGCCAACCCAGATATTCCCGTTGTGATCACTATTAATAGTCAAAACGAAATCTGATGATAGGCCCTGCGGCGTACCATAATTTTGAATTTCGTATTTCCCATTGGGTAACTCTAAAAGACGAACGATTCCCTTATATCTTGTTCCGATCCACAGTTCATTTTTCCTGTATGCGTAAATTGTTCTAATATTCGGATCTGGTAAACTGGCATTAATCGTATCAATGATCTGAAACTGGATACTTCCATTGATTTGGCTAATTTTTATCTTGTAAAGCCCGTTATTCCAGGTGGAAGCCCATAAATAATTGTTTTTATCAATTAGCAGCCGGTTTAACTGGCTTTTTGACCCAGTCCTGAATTTGTGAATGATCTGTCCATTCTCTATTGCCAAAATGCTGTCTGCGTTTGTACCAAGAAAGCATATTGAATCTTTTCTTATGACATTCCATGCGGGCCCTGATGGCCAGTTAACTAACTGGGGAGTTTCCCTTCCCAGCCGATATACCATTGCCTTGTCTTTATTTGCGATCAGGAACTCCTCGTTATTTAGTTGAAAAATTTTATAGCTTAAAATATTAACGGACTGTGTATTAGACAATTTGAAGGTAGCAGCATCGAGTCTTCTTGTATTTTTTCCATCAAATACCCGCCAGCTATTTTCGGATACAGGTAATATGCCCAATGTACCATCATGGGATGGCCCAAGATCCAATTGGAATGTATTTAAATTATTGGTAAGGGATATTTTCGAAAGTCCGAGGGGAGTTCCAATCCAGATATTTTTTTCCCTGTCTTCCTTAATGCAATTGATTTGAGAAGCAGGTAATCCGTTCTCCTGCCTGTAAATGGTCGTTCTTTCATTTTTATCCACTCTCACCAATCCATTAACTGTACCAATCCATGTATTACCCTGACTATCCCCCATTATGCAATCAATATAGGCTTCATTCAGCAATGATATATTATATGGGGGTGGAAGAGATAGAAAGGCAAGCTTTCCAGGCAGATCTTTAGTGTTCACCAGTTTTAATCCATGTTCTGTCCCTAGCCAGGTGCGATGGCGGGAATCAGTGAATATTGCAGTCACGTTTGTGGAAAGGGGACTGGCCCAATTTTTCAGGAACGCAGATGACCAGGTCAGTGAGTAGGGGAGATGGATCAATATCCATGCGGAATCATTGATGGCGGTCATGCTGCTGATGCTTTCTTTGTAAGCAGTGTCAGCCTGCAAGAATATTGATTTGTTCCATTCAACTATTCCGTGACCATCCGTAGTCCCTACCAACCTGTTTTGAATCTTATAAAACCGGTTTATGGTAACAGAGCTATTTGCTGGAATAGGTCTTATCCTGTCATTTATCAGCCAAGCCGGACCACCGGCATTCTGGGCAACAATAAATTGCTGGGGTTTTACTTCATAGATATCATTGATCATGTCCGTTGCCAATCCATGCTCCGGTGTGAAATTGGTAAAGCGGGATCCATCATATCGGCTTAAACCACCTCGGGTGCAGAGCCAGATAAAGCCCCGACTATCCTGGTAGATATTCAAAATATCATTATTTACCAGTCCATCTTCAATATTATATTTCCAGATATTGATTTGCTGGGCATTGGAATAGAAATTCCAGCCGGTAAATAGAAAGCAGATTAGTATAATAAAAGACCTGTTCACACGGATAAGAAGGGGAAATACATTTGATCCTTAAGGTAAGCAAAAAAAGATAAAGCCTCCCCGGTGCCACCGGAGAGGCTTTATCATCATTCAGATTGAAAAGAATAGCCTTTACGATTTTACTTTTTCCTTTATAATATTCCCATTGCCATCTACCAGTAATTTTACTCTTGAGTTATTTGCATTTTTTGCTTCAATCTCATATACCATTCTGTCTTTCTGAAATTCGCGGTTCACAGTTGAAATAGTATAACCTGAATATTTATCATACACAGCTTTTGATACTGCTTCCGGAAGAGATTTCACATCTTTCACTACATAGGCAGTACCTATCCAGTTACCTGAATCATCATACCATGCATAATAATTCTCATTGTCCATGTCAAATCTTACGAGGTAGTCGTTATTGTCCATTGCCGACCAGCCTGCCAGTTCCCAGTCAATAGGAACAACAGCAGCATCATATCGCGTCCAGACAACATTTGAAGCATTGGGATATTGATTGTGGAACGAAGTTACTGTTCCATCCGGTGCAACCACTACTGATGTATCTGTTGCTTTGTAAGGTTCACTGCAGGCAGCGAATCCAGCTATTGCACCAATTACCAGAAAATCTCTAAGTTTCATATCAATTCATTTTAATTTAGAAAATCGATTTACTGGTGGCTCTGCATAACCGAAGTAATAATTATGCCAGCCGGAATAAAAACAGCCTATTATTTTCGCACATAATGCTTATGACATAAGGTAAAAAGCCTATATGTGGAGGGTTTGAGTAGCCATTCCGCAACACGGAAACCTGTTGATAACAATCAAGGGAAATACTATCCACATTTATCAAAACTTTTTCAGGTAATTGAATAATTTAGGGATATGAAATTTGCCCTTTCCTGTGTGTTTGCTCTCACATTGTGTACGCTGCATGCAACCTCTGACCGCAACTTCAATTTTTCGAAAGTTCCGCCTGCTGATTCCAGCATGAGCCAGAGCCAATTTATCCAGGATGCAGTACTGGATATAATGAAGGTCACAGGGCTTCATGCCAATTTTGAACTAAAGACTTCACATGTCCGCAATATCGAGGCTATAATTTCCCATCGAAAAAGATATATTGTTTACAATCCTGAATTTATTGAAAAGGTCAATAATGCTACTTCGGAAAAATGGGGAACAATTGCCTTGCTTGCCCATGAGATCGGGCATCACTTAAATGGGCACACTTTAAAAAAAGGAGGAAGTAAACCAGCCGTAGAACTGGAAGCGGATGAATTCGCCGGATTTGTTCTCTATAGACTCGGTGCTACTCTTCAGCAATCCCAGGAAGTTATGTACCATATCGCAAGCACATATGCCTCAACTACTCACCCCGGAAGACTGGATCGTTTAGAAGCCATTAAGAAAGGGTGGCTCAAAGCAAAAGAGGAGCTGTAACCAGGTTCCTTCCGCCTTACCACATGATAAATTTCCGTAATTTCATGTACTGCTAAACTGAATGCTTTGCTGCGGAAAATTATTATTTGCCTGTGCCTGTTATTTTGCTGCCTTTGCGATCTCCGTGCTGCAGACCATCCCGTCAAATACCTCGGAATTGAACACGGGCTTTCCAATAATGCTGTTACCTCTATTTTTCAGGATAAGAAAGGATTTATGTGGTTTGGTACCTATGATGGTCTAAACCGCTATGATGGTTATAATTTTCAGGTATTCCGTAACAGGGTAGGAGACAGCAGTTCGCTCATCGGAAATGCAGTGTATACAATTGCCGGGGATTCCCGGGATAATTTATGGATTGGGGGACAAAAAGGTGCATGTGTTTTGGACTCCCTGCGCAAAAATTTTACTTCTCTCAGGTTCATCAGCGCCGATGCCAATAAGGAAGAATGGTTACGGGATGATATTCATAGTATAGTGGTCAACCGTAATGACGTCGTTTTGATCGGCACCAATCACCGTGGGTTAATCGTATTTGATAGGAATACTCGAACTGGTAAACAGATTGTTCTTCCGGCCGGTATGGGAGCAGCTTATGATGCAACTGCCATTGAAACAGATCCTTCAGGCACTCTTATCTGGATTTTTGTACAGCAACGTGGACTCTTCCTTTTCAATCTTTCTACCCAAAAGCTTTCACTGTTAAACAGTGATATTAAAGAAGGCAATTGCCTGCGCCGTGCCAGTGATGGAAATCTCTGGCTGGGTAATGAACGCGGTCTCTTTGAATACAATATTCAGGCAAACCGGTATTCGGCCAATCGCATTGCTACCAACAGCAAAATTGTTCACCTTAAAGAAGATAAGAATGGACTTTTATGGATTGCTTCCGATGGAGATGGTTTGCTGGTCATGAACAGGACAGATGTAAAAGCTCATGCCTTTTTAGCGTCTGATGGCAGTCAGCTTATCAACAGCAATGCCATTTACGCCATATATGAAGATATTGAAGGCCGGGAATGGATCGGTACTCTTAGAGGAGGCATCAATACAATTGAAGCTGCTCCTGATGCATTTCAACTGATCAATTTTGCACATTCAACTTATAAAAGCCCCGCAACCAATTTCATTCTCTCCTTTGCTGAAGACCGAAAAAACAATTTGTGGATAGGCACCGATGGTGCCGGGTTACGTTATTGGGACAGAGAAGCGAATCAATATTCAGAATATTTCCATTCAGAAAACCCTGGTTCTGTCAGTAGCAATTTTATTACAAGTATTGTAAATGATGCTGATAACACTACCTGGGTTGCTACCTGGTTAGGTGGTATCAATCGCTTTGATGCAGTTAAAAAGCAATTTGTAAAATACTTCTGCTATAATTCTGTAACCAGGGCATTGGAAAACAATATCTGGGTATTGTACCAGGACGCCTCGCAACGGTTATGGGCTGGAGCTACCAACGATGGGAGTCTGTATTTATATAATAAGCAGCGTGATCAGTTTGAGTTATTTGACAATAAGGTCAGGAACCTGCAGTGTATGGCAGAAGACCGTAATGGAAATCTGTGGGGTGGCAATTACAATGACCTCATCAGGATTGACAGAATTAATAAGAAACATCAGGTTTATAATATTGGATATACTATTCGGACTATTCATGAAGACAGTCGCAAAAGACTCTGGATAGGTACACAGGAAGGGGGATTATTGCTTTTTGATCGCGAAACCGGTAAATTCCAGCGATTTACCATGAGCGAAGGTCTTTCCAATAATACCGTTCTCCGGCTGCTGGAAGATGATAAAGGATTCTTATGGTTAAGCACCTTCAATGGCCTTTCCAGGTTTGATCCGGAGAAAAAAAGCTTTCGGAATTACTATCAGTCGGATGGTTTACAAAGTAATCAGTTCAGCTTTAATGCAGGCTTAGCACTCAATAAGGGGGAATTTGCCTTTGGCGGAATAAATGGATTCAATTTGTTTTACCCTGATAGCGTTCAGATCCATTCTTCCCAACCTAAATTATTCCTAACCGGTTTATTCATTGATAATGCACCGGCAGATGATAATCCAAGGCAAATTTTGCCAACTACAGCAGATGGAATGCAGCAGATCAAAGTGCCCTTTGATCGTGCGGTACTTTCCTTAAACTTCCTCGCCCTGGATTATAGCAGTTCAGACAGGATCAGCTATGCTTATTACCTGGAAGGATGGGATAAGAGCTGGAATTATGTGGGCAATATCAGAACAGCCAACTATTCCCGTCTGCAGGAAGGAAACTATTTATTTAAGGTAAAAGCCAAATCCCAGGATGGGAACTGGGGACCTGAAGCAACCCTTCTGCAAATCATTGTATTGCGGCCCTGGTACCGGACATGGTGGGCTTACACATCTTATGTATTGATCTTTGCAGTGGCCATATATTTATACCTGCTGTATTACCGCAGGCAGGAGCGTTTGAAATATGAAATTAAATTGGCCCACCTGGAAAATGAAAAGGACAAAGAACTCAATGAAAAAAAACTCTCATTTTTTACCAATATCTCCCATGAATTCAGGAGCCCGCTTTCACTGATCATTAATCCGCTTAAGGATTTTTTGGCCAGGAAGAACGAAATCAGGAATGGGGACGATCTGAATATTGCCTATCGAAATGCAAGAAGGTTATTAAGCCTGGTAGATCAATTATTACTTTTCCGAAAAGCGGACAGCGGGGCCGATATATTAAAGGTATCCAGGTTTGATATTATTCATCTCTGTAATGAAGTATACCAGTGTTTTGTGCAGCAGGCAAAGAACAGAGGAATGCAGTATGATTTCAATACGGAAATTGATAAGATAGAATTATATGGCGATTACGAGAAAATTGAGATCGCCCTATTCAATTTGTTATCCAATGCTTTTAAATATACCAGCGATGGTGGCAAAATTGATATTAACGTATACCAGGAAGGTGAGGTGGTGAAGATCCTTATCAAGGATACAGGTTGTGGTTTTGAGATGGCTGAAAGCAATCGCATTTTCGAGAAATTCCAGCAGGCTTCAAGTGTCCGGAGCCAGAAAGCAGGATTTGGTATTGGACTCTACCTGGTGAAACATTTTGTTGAAAGCCATAAAGGAACAATTTCCGTTGATAGTCAGCTGAACAGGGGAACGAGTTTTATCATTGCCCTCCCAACAGGAACCAAACATTTGCCTGCACAATATATCACGGATGATTCCGGGCAAGGTCATGCACTTTTGGATGAGCTTGTGGAGGAACCTGAATTGCCAGTTCCTGAATTGGCAGAAGAGGGTAGATCTGCGGATGAAACGGTTACTGAAAAGAAAACGCTGTTGATAGTGGATGATAACGCGGAGATCCGGGAATATATGCGACAGTTATTTGGTGAAAAGTATGTTTTATTTACGGCGGATAACGGCGATACCGCATTAACAATGGCCCTTAGGCATTTCCCTGACCTGATCATTTCTGATATCACCATGACAGGCATAGACGGTATCGAACTCTGTGCAAGAGTTAAGAAGTCAGAGCTCCTTGCCCATATCCCTGTTATATTGTTAACGGCCGCTTCTTCATCGGAAGTAAAATTGAAAGGTATTGAAGGCGGTGCAGATGATTATATCACCAAGCCGTTTGACAGCAAGCTTCTCCATGCCAGGGTTGATACCATTCTCAAGAACCGAAACAGGCTGCAGCGATACTTCTTTGATCATATTACCTTACAGGAATCTACGATCAAGGTACCGGCTGAATACCGCGACTTCCTCAAAGACTGCATCCGGGTGGTGGAAGAGAACCTGGACACAGAGGATTTTACCATTCTCAAATTCTCAAAGGCCATGGGCATGAGCCGGTCTTCCCTTTACCAAAAGATCAAGAATATCTCTGGCCAATCACCGAATGCCTTTATACGCTCCATCCGGTTGCGTCGCGCTGCGGTCCTTATAATAAAGGAGAACATGAATGTAAACCAGGCTGCCTTCCAGGTAGGAATCGGGGATGCGCGCTATTTTCGAGAGCAGTTTACAAAGCTGTTTGGCATGACTCCTTCAGATTACCGGAAAAAATATCGCCAGCCATTTAGTGGCGAGATGAATTTATTAAGGCCTGAAACTGACTAATCGATAATTTACCCCCCTCATTTTACCAATTTACCGCCGGTTCCAACCACCTCTGCGCTTCTACCTTAGTTGTGACAACCGACTAATCTGTTAAATGCAGGAAAGCATTCATCAGATTATTACTAGTAATAATATAAATAATTGCCTTGCTATTATGAGAAGATCTACTCTCCGTGGCATTCCTGCGATGAGTCGCAGCTTTGCACTCAAACTGCTTTGTTTTGTCTTTCTCGGCTTAATCAGCTGCCCAATTTTTTCACAGATCTCTGGTACTGTTAAATCGGGTGAGCAGCCTGTTAGTGATGTAACTGTTACAGTTAAGGGCACTACAACTGCTACCAAAACCAATGATCAGGGACATTTTTCAATTGATGCTTCTCCCAACTCCGTACTGGTGTTCACACACGTGAGTTTTACCTCGCGGGAAATGAATATTGGCAACCAGCAACAGGTCAATATAGACCTGGATCCACTGAGTGGAAGCCTTGGTGAAGTAGTGGTAGTGGGTTATAATGCCCAGAAAAAAGCCACTCTTACCGGTTCTGTTTCAACTGTGAAAGGAGCTGACCTGGTGAAGAGTCCACAGGCGAACGTATCCAACTCTCTGGCGGGACGTTTTTCCGGTATGATGCTTACCAATCGTGCTGGTGAACCCGGGTATGATGGTTCAGGAATTTTGATCAGGGGACTTGCTACAACAGGTAGTAATGATGTATTGATTGTAGTAGATGGTGTGCCAGGGCAGATCGGTGGCCTGGAAAGATTGAACCCAAATGATATCGAAAGTATCAGTGTATTGAAAGATGCATCTGCCGCCATTTATGGCAGCCGCGCGGCAAACGGAGTTATATTAGTAACAACCAGACGCGGTAAAACGGGTAAGCCAACCATTTCTGCCAGTTTCAATCAGGGGTTTTCTTCACCTACACGTTTACCTAAAATGGCTGATGCAGCTACTTATGCTGCCATCAGCAATGAAGTAGCCTATTACAACAACCAGGCTGGTGGACTTAATCAGCAATACAGTGCAGCAGAGATACAGAAATTTGCAGATGGTTCTGATCCTTTGAATTATCCCAATACAGATTGGGCTGATGTAACGCTTAAAAAATCTGCCGGGCAGAACCAGTCGAATGTATCCATTGCAGGAGGTAGTGACAATATCCGGTATTATCTCTCTGCCGGTATGTTGTACCAGGATGGATTATATAAGAATGGCGCTACCAACTACAAACAATATAGCTTCCGTTCCAATATAGATGCAAATGTTACAAAGGATCTTAAAGTAAGCCTTTATCTGTCTGGGAGGCAGGAAGACCGTCAGTTCCCCACTTCAAGTGCTGGAAATATCTTCCGGTCTATCTATCGTGCCTATTCAACCATTCCTGCCTTTTACCCTACCAATGGATTGCCATCTTCCGGGATTGAGGGATCAAATCCTGCAATTATGTCAACTGATATCGGTGGCCTGGCAAAGAATCCAAATTCCGTATTTAACGGAATTCTGAAAGGAAGTTATAATATTCCTTTTGTGAAAGGATTGTCTGTTGATGGATTTGCAGCCATTGACAAATCCTGGAACTTCAACAAAACATTCAATAAACCCTACCTGCTGTATGATTATAACAAGAATACGAATGTATACACTCCAAGGGTAGTAGGTGGCTCTAATAACCTTGGGACATTGAATGAAAGCCAGCAAAACCAGACTCAGATCACAGCCAATATTAAACTCAACTATCAATTAAGCTTTAATAACCATAATGTCAATGCCTTTGCAGGTTACGAGCAAAGTGAAATAAAATCGGAGACCTTTGGTGCAACACGTCAGAATTTCCCCACCACACAAACACCTGAATTATCACAGGGTGGTACTGCAGCTACTGACAGGGACAATAGTGGAAGCAGTTATCATTTCACCAGGAAAAGCTGGATCGGAAAACTTTCCTATAACTATAGCGAAAAATATCTGGCAGATGTGCAGATACGTATCGATGGTTCCTCAACCTTTCCCAAAGGTAACCAGTATGGATACTTTCCTTCCTTCTCTGCAGGCTGGATTGTTACCAAAGAATCATTCATGAATGTAAGCTGGCTCAATTACCTTAAAGTAAGAGCATCTTATGGTGCATTGGGTAATGATAATGTGGGTTTGTTCCAGTACCTCAATACCTACGCATTCAATAATCAGCTGGTATTAGGTTCCAGCATAGTTCCCGGTATGGAGCTGACCAAGCTGGCTAATCCTAATATCCATTGGGAAGATGCAAGAAAAACAGATATAGGTATCGAGGCAAATTTCCTGAATGACTTCAATCTGGAATTGATCTATTTTAAACAAAAACGTACCAATATCCTGGCAATCAGGAATGCCTCTATTCCATTTGTTTCAGGAATTGTGAACCCTTTTGGATCAGGTGCACTGGTGCCGTCTGAAAATATCGGAAGGGTAAATAGCAAGGGATTTGAAGCGACCCTGGGTTATAATAAAAAGAAAGCTGATTTCTCTTACGGGATCTCAGGAAACATAACTTATGCAAAGAGTGAGATCATCAATATAGATGAAGCATCAGGTGTGCTTCCTTATCAAAAGCAGACTGGTCAGCCATTGAATACATATCTCCTTTACAATTCAATCGGAATATTTCATTCAACTGATGAGATTGCAAAATATCCTCACCTCAGCGTAGCCAAACCTGGTGACCTGATCTACCAGGATTATAATGGTGATGGAAACATTACTGCTGATGACCAGGTAAGGTCCAAATACGGAAATATCCCACAGATCACTTACGGCATCCTTCTTAATGGTGGATACAGGAATTTTGATCTATCCGTTGTATTAGCCGGACAGGCCCAGGTCTCTCAATATGTATTGCCTGAATCTGGAACTGTAGGTAATTTCTATAGCAGCTGGGCAGACAATCGCTGGAGTCCCACAAATACCAACGGGACCTACCCAAGAGTGGATACCAGAACATCTGCTTCTGTAAATGGTGGATTATACAATAACACTTTCTGGCTGAATGATGCGTCATTCCTCCGTCTCAAGAATATTGAATTGGGATACAATCTCGGAAGTTCTGTTTTGCGCAAGGCAAAACTCCAGGACGTAAGAGTATATCTTAATGCATTCAATCTTTTCACTATTACCAAAGTGAAGGACTATGATCCGGAAGGAAATAGCGGAAGCGGGCAATTCTATCCGCAACAAAAAATCATCAATATTGGCGTAAACGTAAAACTCTGATTGCTTAATACTATTATAATATGAAAAAGAATCTATTTCCCTATTTATTATTAATAACCTGCCTGCCGGTCTTTATATCCTGCAAGAAAGACTTTCTGGATATTCAGGCCACTGACAGGATCTCTGAGCAGGCGTTGCTTGGAGATTCTTCCCTGTTTGAGAATTTTGTAACTAACCGCTATATCGGGGTAAGATTGCAGGATAAAGAGGGTGATGGCACCAATCCTGGTTTTGGCCGTGCATTTGAATATGCCATGTGGAGCTCCCTTACAGACGAGTCTATCTATAATAACGATGATAATACCTGGCTGGTTCAGCGTGGATTGCTGGCTCCCGAGAATACAGGCATAGCTGGTACTATCTGGGCAAGAAGCTATCGTAGCATCAGGGAATGTAACTGGGCATTACAGAATATCGATAAGGTAACAATGAGTGCCGATCATAAGACTCGTGTAACCGCCGAGCTTCGCTTTATTAGAGCGTATCGTTATCATGATCTGATCCGTAATTACGGAGGTGTGGTATTGATGGGGAATGATGTTTATAATCTGTCTGATAATCTGCAGGATGCCAAATTATTCACCCGAAGCACATTGCAGGAAAGTATGAACTATGTTTTGGCTGAGCTGGATGCAGCAGCTGCAGGCCTTCCCCAGAACAATGGTTCAAACTGGGTAAATGGTCGGGCAACCAAAGGAGCAGCATTAGGATTGAAATCAAGGCTAACGCTCTATGCTGCAAGCCCGTTATATAATGTTGGCACCTGGGTCGCAGCAGTTACAGCCGCCCAGGCAGTGATCAGCTTAAATAAATACAGTTTATATACTGGTGGATATGCAAATTTATTCACTGATGCAACTGCTGCCAACACGGAAACTATTTTCGCACGGTTATATACCAAGAATGCAGGGCATACACACCTGGAAATTGCCAATGGTCCCAATGGCTATGGTGGCTGGGGTGGCAATCTTCCATTGCAAAACCTTGTGGATGATTACCAGATGGATAATGGAAAAAGTATTACGGATGGAACTTCTGGCTATAATGCACAGAATCCCTATGTTAATCGCGACCCACGTTTCTATGCTACCATTGTTTATAATGGATCAACCTATCGGGGAGCTACCGTTGAAACTTTTACTCCTGGTGGAAAGGACAGCAAAGATGGTCCTGAAAACTGGAATACATCCAAGACCGGATACTATCTAAAGAAATATATGAATGATGCCTATCCTTTGCAAAACCCATGGGGTAATGCAGGATTCCAGCCCTGGTATTATATCCGCTATGCAGAAATACTTTTGAACTTTGCAGAGGCTTCCAATGAGGCCAGTGGTGCTGATGTAGTTCCTGCCGGTGCTACGCTTTCTGCCCGCACAGCTGTAAACCTCGTAAGAGCAAGGGCTGGAATGCCCGCACTGGCTGCAGGGTTATCCCAGACTGCCATGCGTGATGCAATCCGTAATGAACGCAGGATTGAGCTGGCGTTTGAGGAACACCGCTTCTATGATGTACGAAGGTGGAAGATTGCAGACGTTACAGAAAACAGGCCAGCGCAGGGAATCAATATTACCAGGAGTGGATCAACGCTGACCTATGCTACGAAAGTGGCGCTTGATGGAAGGGCATTTGCAGCAAAGCATTACTGGTTACCGATACCAAGGGCCGAGATCCAGGCATCAGGTAATAAGATCCAACAAAACACAGGATATTAATGAATCGTTTTTTTTCGATACAGCAGTTTTAAGCAAAGCAACATGTACAAATAAGAACCGGCAACGGTTCTTATTTTTCTCATTTCCTTGTGATAACTTAATAGAAAATTATAATGACTGGTCTGCTTAATAAATTCAACCCAGGTCTGGGTTCTGCGATCATATCATTTTGTATGATCCTTATTCTGCATGGTTGTGCAAAATCACAGCCTCCAAAGCAGTCTGCGAAAGTTTCAATCAGGTATGATATGAATGCAGAGAACCAGACCATCCGTAACTTCTCAGCATCCGATGCCTGGGCCTGCCAGTTTGTAGGCAATTGGCCGGAAGCAAAGAAAAATGCTATTGCCGACTGGCTGTTTAGTATGGACACGCTGTCTAATGGAAGTCCCAAAGGAATTGGACTTAGCATGTGGCGATATAATATCGGGGCTGGAACTGCAGCTCAGGGTGATGGAAGTGGAATAAAAGATGAATGGCGACGGGCCGCTTCCTTTGATAATACGGATGCAAATTCTGTTAAGCTCATTGAAGGCCAGAACTGGTTTTTGCAGGCGGCCAGGAAAAGAGGAGTAAGTCAGTTCCTTGGGTTTTTTAATAGTCCGCCAGTTAATTTGACTGTGAATGGAAAGGGCTATGCAAATAACGGGCAATGTAATATTGCTGACGATAAACTTACACCTTTTGCCCAGTATGCCATCAACGCAATCAACCGGGTTAAGACCAGTACCGGGATTAATCTGGATTTTATAAGTCCGGTAAACGAGCCCCAATGGGACTGGAGTGATGGCGGGCAGGAGGGATGTCCTTATACCAATGATCAGATCAGGGGAATAGTAAAGGCCTTAAATGCTGAATTTGAAAAGAACTCAATAACTTCCAAAATATTGTTGACAGAGGCAGGACAACTGAATTACCTGCTGGAAGCGAATGATAAACCTGAAAAGGATAACCAGATCTCTGATTTCTTTGATCCGGTCTCTTCCAATTATTTGGGCAATCTATCCGCTGTAAGCAGGACCATTGCTTCACACAGCTATTTTACTACCTCGCCAATGAACAAGGGAATTGAATTGCGCAATAAGGTAAGGGAGCGCCTGAACCAGGTTCAACATCTTGAATTCTGGCAATCGGAATATTGTATATTAGGAGATAATGGCGGCGAGATCAGTGGCAATAATCGTGACCTTGGAATGGATGCAGCCCTTTATGTAGCAAAAGTAGTATACCAGGATATGGTTGCCGCCAATGCGGCAGCCTGGCAATGGTGGCTGGCTATTTCTCCCTATAATTATAAAGATGGACTGGTGTATGTAGACAAAAATAATAGTGATGGCAATTATTATGATAGTAAAATGCTATGGGCGCTGGGTAATTACAGTCGGTTTATCCGCCCAGGTAGCAGGCGCATAGATATTGGTCAGGTAAATGATCCGGCACTTCTGGTGTCAGCCTATAAAAATGAAAAAAGTGATGGGGTGGTGCTTGTAGTAATTAATTCTTCGGCAGATGCAAAACCACTGGATCTTTCTGCCAATGCCCTGATAGGAGATAAAAGTATTGTCACATTTACAACTGACAATACCAGTAATCTTGCCAAAAATAGTGTATCAGTACAAAACATTGCCATACCGGCCAGAAGTATTGTAACGCTGGTTATCGGAAAGAATTAATGCTTGCGCAAACCAAAATATGACCATTAATGAGAGTGTTGAAATGGATCTGTTTTCTTTTTTTTGCCGGTGAGATCAGCTGGTCATGCAAATCATCCCCCCCTGAGTTTTTTACAGATATATCGGAAAGCTGCGGTATCAGCTTTGCCAATATTATTACGGAAAATGAACAGGATAATATATTTACCTATGAGTACATGTACAATGGAGCCGGGGTGGCTGTTGGAGATGTAAATGGTGATGGCCTTCCTGATATTTTTTTTACTGCCAACCAGTTGCCTGATCAACTCTACTTAAATAAAGGAAATCTCAGTTTTCAAAATGTAACAGAATTTGCGGGTGTTGCTGGCAGGCCAGGATGGAAAACCGGTGTGTCAATGGCTGATGTGAATGCAGATGGGAGAATGGATATTTATGTCTGTTATTCTGGACATGGAGATGCACAAAGCAGGGATAACCAGCTTTTCATTAATAAAGGGATAAAAAATGGGGTTCCCGTATTTATGGATGAAGCGGCCAGTTATGGATTGAATGCACCGGGGACCAATAGTTCACAGTCTTTGTTCTTTGATTACGACAGGGATGGTGACCTGGACATGTTCCTCCTGAATCATGCAGTAATTTTCTATTCTCCGCTTGTTAATACTTATAAATTGCGGCATAAACGGCATCCCTGGTATAGCAATTATTTATTTAGAAATGATAATGGCCATTTTGTTGATGTTTCTGCTGAAGCAGGTATAGCGGGGGGTGGAAATAATTTCGGATTGGGAGTGGTGGCATCCGATATAAATTCTGATGGCTGGCCAGATCTGTATATGACCAATGACTACGAGGAGCAGGATTTCCTGTTGCTGAATAATCATGATGGCACATTCAGTGAAGTAACAAAACAATCACTTAAACATATTTCCCGCTATGGAATGGGATGTGATGTGGCAGATTACAATAATGATGGATTGCCAGATATAATGGTTCCCGATATGTGGCCGGAAGATAATTACCGGCAGAAGGTTTTAAGAGGCCCTGATGAATACGATAAGTACAATATACTGGTGGATAGCGGGTACATGCAGCAGAATATGCGGAATACACTGCAATTGAACAGAGGCAATGACAGGCAGGGCATCCCGGTATTTTCAGAGATCGGACAGCTGGCGGGTGTTTCCAATACGGACTGGAGCTGGTCTTCCTTATTTGCTGATTTTGATAATGATGGTAATAAGGACCTGTATGTTACTAACGGATTCTGGCGTGATTTCTCCAATATGGATTTCCAGACGTATCAGGCAGGTGCATTTATGGAGGCAAACGGACCCGAGGCTTCCTTATTTCATTTATTAGATAGCATACCGCGTACGAGCCTTTCCCATTATATGTTTCATAATAAAGGAGATCTCTGCTTTGACAATGTAACCAGCAGCTGGGGACTTGCGCATAAAAATGTTACTAACGGAACTGCTTATGCAGACCTGGATAATGATGGTGACCTTGACCTGATATTGAACAATATGGGAGAGAAGGCAACCATCTACCGAAATAACAATCTTTCAAAAGGAAATTATCTGAATATTAAATTAAAAGGGTTCGAAGGTAACCTTGATGCCATTGGAGCAAAGGTCAGTATTGAAACTGCAGATGGCAAGCTACAAATGGCCGAACTGGAGCCAGTGAGAGGATATCTTTCCTGCATGACATCAATGCTCCATTTCGGTTTAGGCACTGATTCATTAATAAAAGAATTGACCGTTTATTGGCCCAACGGAACAGAAACAATTGTTGATACTATTGGCGTCAATCGTTTATTGACAATTGAACAGAATACAGAGGCAGTTCTAAATCCACGAAAATCCAGACCCAGGATGGTTTTTGAAGATTGTACCAGCTCTTCAGGAATTGCATTTTATCAGCCGGAAAATAAATTTGTTGACTATTATATCGAAAGATTGCTTCCATGGCAATTATCCAGGCAGGGGCCAAAGATGGCTAAGGGAGATGTTAATGGGGATGAACTGGAGGATGTTTTTATTGGTGCTCCACAAGGCGGTCAGGCATGTTTGTATTTGCAGGGAAAGGATGGCAGATTTATGAAAGCAGCTTCACAACCCTGGAATAAAAATGCAGGTGCTGATATTATTCAATCAGTACTTTTTGATGCCGATGGGGATGGAGACAAAGACCTTTACCTGGTAAGTGGAGGAAACGAAAACCAAGATCTTTCTCAATATCAGGATCGACTGTTTCTGAATAATGGAAAAGGTATTTTCAGTGAAGCAGGAGAAGCTCTTCCAGTCATGCATGCTTCCAAAAGCTGTGTGGCAGTAGCAGATTTCAATAAAGATGGAAAACCGGATCTGTTTGTAGGGGGAAGAGTAATTCCGGGAAAATATGGATTGGCCCCGCGATCTTTTTTATTACAGAATGAAACAGTAAATGGAAAGGTTAAGTTCACTGATGTTACAGCTACAATAGCCCCGGTTTTGCTAAGTCCGGGAATGGTAACTTCTGCTGTCTGGACTGATTTGAATAAGGATGAACGACCTGATCTGTTGCTGGTTGGAGAATGGATGCCAGTAAAGGTTATTATTAATCACCAAAACCAGTTTGAGGATGCTTCAGCATCCATGGGAATGGAGAATACGGAAGGATTATGGACAAGTTTGACAGCTGTTGACGTGGATGATGATGGGGATATGGATTATCTATTGGGGAATCTGGCTCCAAATACCCAGTTTACAGCTTCAGCAGAACGACCCATGTCCCTATATGTAAATGATTTTACAAAAACTGGTCGCACACAAGCTTTGCTTTTTTATTATATTCAGGGCGAAAGCTGGCCTTATCCTTCGCGCAATGAGATCGTAGATGAGTTCCCATGGCTGAAAAAGAAATTTCTCTACTACCGCGATTACGCTACAGCCCATCTCAGTAGTCTATTTACCCCTGAGCAACTGGAAGGTGTGCAGGAACTCAAAGCAAAACAATTAAAAAATTGCTGGCTGGAGAATAGGAATGGTAAACTCGTTATGCATGAATTACCCGTTCCTGCCCAATTTTCACCCATTCAGAATGCTGTAATTGTGGATATGGAACATAATGGCAAAAAAGAAATGCTGGTGATAGGCAATTTCTTTCCATTCCGTGTTCAGTTGGGCAGGGAAGATTCAGGCATGGGTTTATTGCTTCAGTGGGATAAGAAAGGAGGGAATGTAATTCAATCGGGGCTGAACCCGGGTATATTCATTTGTGGAGATACCAGGGATGCGGTACAGGTTCAAACCGCCCAAAAGGATAATTTGATAATTATTTCAAAAAATAATGACAGTGTTCAGGTTATTAAATACAAGTAAGATGAAGCGTTTTTTGTGTTGCTTATTGATTTTTTGTTTTGCAGGACCAACCATTGCCCAGAAAGCCCGATTGCACAGTTTTGATTTAGGCGATACCTGTTTTCTGCTGGATGGAAAGCCTTTTCAGATTATTTCAGCTGAGATCCATTATCCAAGAGTTCCTCGCCAGGCATGGCGTCAGCGGATGCAGATGGCAAAAGCCATGGGCATAAATACCATTGGCACCTATGTTTTCTGGAACCTGCAGGAACCAGAAAAAGATAAATTCGATTTTACGGAGAATAATGATATCGCTGCATTTGTAAGAACTGCACGGGAGGAAGGCCTTTGGGTTATTCTTCGTCCATCACCTTATGTATGTGCTGAATGGGAGTTTGGTGGTTATCCTTACTGGCTTCAAAATCAAAAGGGACTGGTGGTCCGCAGCAAAGAATCTCAATACCTGAATGAATACAAAAAATATATTCAGCGTTTGGGAAAGGAATTATCTCCTTATTTGATCAATAATGGTGGAAATATTATTATGGTCCAGGTAGAGAATGAGTATGGATCTTATGGAAATGATAAAGAATATCTGGAGATCAATCGAAAGATGTTCGTGGATGCCGGATTGAATGGTATATTGTATACCTGTGACCCTGCCAGGGATGTGGCTAAAGGCCAGTTGCCCGGAATGTTTGCGGCTGTGAATGGCGTTAATAATGCTGCGACACTGAAAACATTGACCCGGAAATATAATAATGGCAAAGGGCCCTTCTTTGTGGCAGAGTGGTACCCGGCCTGGTTCGATTGGTGGGGAGAGAAGCACCATACAGTTCCGCCTGCCAGGTATGTGAGAGAACTGGATAATATGCTTGGTGCAGGAGTTTCCATTAACATGTATATGTTCCATGGTGGCACAACCCGTGGATTTATGAACGGCGCCAATTGTTATGATTCTTCCTACTATCAGCCACAGATCAGCAGTTATGATTATGATGCACCACTGGATGAAGCGGGGAATGCTACTGATAAGTTCATGCAGTTCCGTTCAGTGATCCAGAAATATGCAGGACATACCCTGCCGGATGTTCCTTCCCCCAAAAAATCGATCGTTATTCCTCCAATCACATTTTCATCCTCTACGGATATCTTTTCAATATTGCCCAGGCCTGTGGTTTCTGCAAAGCCATTGAGTTTTGAAAAATTGAAACAGGCTTATGGATATGTATTGTATCGCACGAAGGTCACCAATGGCAAATCTGGCATGCTTTCCATAAAGGAGCTAAGAGACTATGGAATTGTATTTATCAATGGGAAAAAGCAGGGGACACTGAACAGGATGATAAAACAGGATAGTCTTTATGTGGAATTGGGAAATGGAGTTCACATAATTGACATACTGGTAGAGAATATGGGAAGGGTCAATTACGGTCCCAATCTTTTGAAGAACGAAAAAGGCATAACAGAAAAAGTAACACTCAATGGAAAAGAATTGACCAATTGGCAAATGTTTTCATTACCAATGACCTCCCTGGATAAGTTGAGTTTTACAAAAAAGCCATCCAAAGATATTCCTGTGCTTCGGAAGGCTTCGTTCTCCTTGACTGAGACTGGAGATACTTATCTGGATATGCGCAGCTGGGGGAAGGGCGCTGTCTGGATAAATGGAAAAAGCCTGGGAAGATATTGGGAAATAGGTCCTCAGCAAACGATTTATGTTCCGGCAGAATGGTTAATCAAGGGAGTAAATCAGGTAGTTGTATTTGAATTGCAGCGTACTGATGAAACAGTGCTAAAGACAGTGGAAAAGCCAGTGCTAGACCAGTTGAAAAATTAATTTCGAATGAGCGTTCTAAAATGTACTGGACCTGGTAAAGTATAAACCAGCTAATTATTTGTCGAGATTTGAACCTTCCTCCCGATTGTCCGCAGGTTTTATTCCTTTTCTGGGAAATGGCAAATGCCCTGTTTCTTTTTCTCTATCTGAAACTTTTGTAGCCTCGTTGTAATTGGGGTCCTGTTCAGTTCCCTCATTGAAAGCCCCACTGCCGGCATTTTTGTCCTTTTTATCTGTAACTCCTCCATATTGTTTGTTACCAGTACTCTTATTCTTATTGTTTGCCATAATTGTGTATTTAAACCAGATAGGTAAATGATCTCCTATTAACGAAAACAAAAAAGCTGCCATTTTTACTTAAAGGAGACCAATTATTCCATGATGAGCGGTTTACAAGGCAACATTCCCTGAAGATTGTACTGTGATGAATAGCTGTAACCTGAGTTTCTTATCCGTAGTCATATTATCAGAACCGCCTGATGGTTCGATAAATTAAAATTTTATGAAACATATCCAGAATTTCAAAACTATCGTGCTGGGAACCGTTATCAGTCTTGGATCCTTTGTATCAAATGCCACTGGGTCGCCAAAAAGTACCAGTGAGCTATCAAAAAGTACCAGTGAGCTATATTATGCCGGAATTGTAGACAATAAACCAGCTTTCCGACTGACATTGAACAATAGGGAAGAAGCATTATTCACAATTACTGTTTCGAATCGGAAGGACGGAACTCTTTATACCCAAAAAATAAAAGCAAAAAATAAGGCTTTTTTATTTCAATTGGATGTCATTGACATTACCGGTGAACCTTTGCAGGTTGAAGTTAGAAATGTAAATACTCAGCAAACTGAAACTTTTACCATTAACCTGGAAAGCAGGACAGTACTGGAAACCAGTGTGAGCAAACTATGACGGAAAATAGAGCTCAATTTTTTTCGGCGGATAAAAATAAAAGATCAATGATCATGATCCGCCCATTATAGGCTGAAGCCGAAAGAGAATGTCTCTTCCGGCTTTTTTAGTTCCTGCTCTACAGGACGGCCGATTTCTCAGCCGGAGAATTCCCGTGAATTCAAATAATATTTGCGCAAGTGAATGCTTGCCTATATATTTGCAAGCAAATACTTGCATATTATGGAGACCCGAAGAGACGTATTTCAGGCCATTGCGGACCCTACCCGGCGGGAGATCATCGGCCTGCTGGCAAGCCAATCCCTAAACCTGAATGCTATTGCAGAAAAATTTAATGTGACCAGGCAGGCGGTTTCACTGCATGTAAAGATCCTGACGGAATGCGGACTTATTGTCATTAAACAGCAGGGCAGGGAACGCCTTTGTGAGGCAAAACTGGATAAGCTAAGTGAAGTTTATGACTGGGTTGATCAATACAGAGAACTCTGGAGTGAACGATTCAAATCACTGGATAAATACCTTGCTAAAATTCAAAAAAACAAACTAAAAAAATAAACTCATGGGTAAGCCAAAAAAAGAACTCGTATTCACCCGGCATTTCAATGCTCCAAAGGATATTGTATTTTCAGCATTTGCCAGTGCAGAAGCGATGGCAGAATGGTGGGGGCCTGCTGAAGCCAATACAACAGTAATAAGTTTTGATTTTAGTCCTCGGGGGCGTTTTCATTATAAGTCCGAAATAAAAGGGCATACCAGCTATGGACTATTGGTCTATGGCGAGATCAGGAAGCCAGACCTGATTGAATTCACGTCTTCTTTCTCTAATGAAAAAGCGGAAGTAGTGAGTAGTCCCATGATGGCCAGCTGGCCAAAAGAGATATTCAATAGTTTTTCCTTTACCGAATCGAATGGCATAACCACTATTACTATTATCGGTTATCCTGTAAATCCAACAGAGGAAGAATATAAAACTTTTGTGGACCTCCAACCAGGAGTACAAAAAGGCATGGGAGGCATGTTTGACCAGTTGCAAAAATATATTGAAGCTCAATTTCAATTACGTCAAAAGGCAAAAACATCAACCTTGTCCAGAACCAGCACCTATCTCAATTTTGATGGCAATACGGAAGAAGCATTCCTGTTTTATAAATCAGTTTTTGGTACTGAATTCAATGGAGAAGGTATTAAACACTTTGGAGATATCCCGCAAACAGCTGGTAATCCTCCCGTAAATGAAAATATAAAAAAAATGGTGCTGCATGTGGAGCTTCCTTTGTTAGGAAATCATATTTTAATGGGCACAGACGCTCCAAAGGAGATGGGCTTTACGCTGAATTTTGGAAACAATGTTCATATTTGCCTGGAACCTGATTCGCGAAAAGAAACAGAGCGATTGTTTGCAGCGCTTAGTTCCGGAGGTACTGTTACAATGCCTTTGGAGGATATGTTTTTTGG
>JAJKIP010000063.1 GCA_021154405.1 Segetibacter sp.
CGGGTAGGTAAAATACAGGTAGAACAAAGTAAAAACCCACTAGAAAAGATTCGACCCTTAAAAACCCCTAAAATGAAAACAACCGTAACCCCTAATTGTGTGAAAGCCTTTGTAGTTGGCTTATCCTTACTTCTTTCCCTTGCAGGTTACGCACAACCTGATTACGTATTTAAGAATGGTACTTTGATCTCAGGAACCGATAGACAGATCGGCGCCAAATACCGTTTCCCATTAGTAAAGCCAGGAGTTGATGGTATCATCACTATCACTGATATCCAAAAGCTTTCAATCGCTAATATCGATGGTCCTTCAGGTTTTGATGAAGCTTTCCAACCTGTAATTGATGTACCACGCAAATCAAAAGGATATGCAGAATTCCGCCTTGATTTCGTACTTCATAACACCATTGTTCCCAGTATAATGTTGGAAGTTCCAATGACTGCTATTGATATAGATGGCGGAAAAAACGGAGGCGATAACGTTAACGAATACGATGAATTCAAGGTCTCCCCCATATATCTAATCCTATATGATTTTATAGGTTCTAACCTGAATGTGCAGATTAACAGCAACTGGGTGTCAGTAGAAAACACATCTTCACAAGACTATCCTGGAGTAGATACTGTTCAGCATGATGTAATGTTTACCATGCAATACGCTGCAGTTAGCACAGTAACCTTCCGTGTAGGTGCGGAAAATGGAACAAACAGTACAGTTAATCGTTTGCGTAGTGTATACTTCAAAAAGTTTGCATTTACGAATTCCTCTGTACTGTCTCAATCACCAGTATTGAATTTCAACGGAAAGAAGGATAAGAATAATGTATCCCTAAACTGGAAATTCACTTCTACTACTGGTATTAGTGGTTACACTCTTGAAAGATCATTGGATGGCAAAGATTATTCAACTATTACCTCTAAAAATTATGAAGGACAGGATATCCCTGAATCTAATTCTTATATGGATATCGCTTCAGGAAGTAGATCTTATGCTTATCGTTTGAAAGTAACGAATATGAGTGGTAAGATTTCTTACAGCCAGGTGATCTATTTTAAAGATGATAATACAACCACCAGTAAAGAACTGAATATTTACCCGAATGTTATTCAAAGCGGTGCTTCCGTTCAGGTAAACAGTGATGCGGCCATGAAATCAAAAGTTCAGGTAGTTGATTATGCAGGAAGAGTGGTTTATAATTCCGATGTAAATCTTACCAGGGGCGCCAACAGTTTTTATCTGGATGTTTCAGGCAAACTGGCCAAAGGCAGCTACGTAGTGGTATTGCCAGTAAATGGAACGCAGCTTAGTCAAAAAATTGTTATTAGGTAATCATAGTTTCCAAGTTTTAACAGTAACCAAAACAGCCACGGCCCTGGGCCGTGGTTTTTTTTATAAACCACTCTATAAAATGAACAAAACTTTCTGCTACCCGTTTCTGAAATGATTGCTATTTTTAGAGAATATTTTCATCAACTTTTCCGACTGAACATGCAAACCAATGATGCTGAAAAAGCAAAATTCACCCCTTACCAGGTAATAGCAATTGTTTTACTTACGTTGACTCAATTCACCGTTGTGCTTGATTTTATGGTAATGTCGCCATTGGGCGATATGCTCATGAAGTCTATGTCTTTAAGCACTTCCCAGTTTGGTCTTGCCGTATCAGCATATGCGTTCAGTGCAGGCGCTTCGGGGCTGCTGACTGCAGGATTTGCCGATCGCTTTGACCGCAAGAAATTATTGCTATTCTTCTATGTTGGCTTCATTGCAGGAACTTTATTTTGTGGGTTAGCCAATACCTATCCCATGTTAATTGCAGCCAGGATCATCACCGGCCTTTTCGGTGGGGTGATGGGTTCAATTGCACTGGCCATAATCGCGGATCTTTTTCCAATCCAGCAGCGGGGAAGAGCCATGGGATTTACACAAATGGGATTTGGAGCCAGCCAGGTGCTTGGAATTCCAATTGGCTTATATATTGCGAACCATTGGGGTTGGCAGGCGCCCTTCCTAATGATAGTTGGTCTGGCAACACTGACATGGCTGGTTGTACTTTTTAAAATGCAACCTATTACCAAACACCTGGAATTAAAAACAGAAAAGAATGCGTTCAGCCATCTATGGCATACTATGAAACTGAGATACTATCGTATAGGTTTTTTATCTACCGCATTACTTTCATTAGGAGGATTTATGATGATGCCATGGGGCAGTGCCTTTGCGATCAATAATCTCAAGGTTACTTATGGGCAGCTTCCTATCCTCTTCATGGCAAGCGGTTTGGTAGCGTTGGTAGTCATGCCATTGGTAGGGAAACTGAGTGATAAGATCGATAAAGTAAAAATATTCTTCATTGCGGCCATATGGACCATGGTAGCTATCATAATATACACGAACCTCACGCCAGTCCCTTTTTACCTGGTTATTACACTGAATATCCTGTTAATGATAGGAATATTGAGCCGGATTGTTCCCGCTATGGCGTTAGTGTCCGCGATACCAAAAATGCAGGATCGTGGCGCTTTTATGAGTATCAACTCATCATTACAACAAATTGCAGGAGGTATCGCCGCTGCAGTTGGAGGATTGATCGTTGTTCAAAAAACCAAGACCAGTCCACTAGAACATTATAACACACTGGGATATGTTATCTCTGTTATCCTTATTTTCAATATAATAATGGTATACCGGATGAATAAAATAATCAAGGCTCAGCAACACGCTACAAAATTATAATTGTTATGGTCCCTGCAAGGAGTGAATGAATGCGCGTGATCCATGACATTAGAGTGTTGTCCCCACGTTACTGTGGGGACAAACCACATCAAATCACTTCCACACTTCTTTCAACAAAGGCGGTAAGGTCAGCGCCCTTTAAAAGCCCCTGCGACAGCAATCCCAGATCAAACAGATGCTTTGCCAATGAAGTCTGTTGTGCCTCATCTGCACCCAGTATTTTGGAAATAAGCTTATGATTGGCATTAATGGATACTTTATAGGTATCAGGCATTGATCCATAGAAATTCATGCCTCCTCCCAGTTTAGACATATCCTTCATCCTTCTCATCCACTCTTCCATTGTAATCGTTACCGGCATGGTCTCAGCAGGCAGACTTTCCACCTGCACATGCATTGTTGGGTTATTGATCGCTTTGTCAAAGATTGATTTCAATTTATTGGCTTCGTCTTCGGTAAGCGTATGCCTGGCCGCATCCTCCTTTTCAATCAGCTTGTCCAGCACATCCGCATCAACGCGCTTCAGTGAAGTTTTTTCCAGCTTTGATTCAAGATGATGAATGAAATGGGAATCAATGGGTGAATTCATCAGCAACACATCATAGCCTTTCTTATTTGCGGCGCGTACATAGCTATCATGCCTTTCCGGATCAGATGTATAGAGATAAACGAGTCTTCCATCCTTTCCAGTCTGTTGTTCCTTTACCTTGCTTTCATATTCTGTTAGAGTAAAATGTTCCTTATTGGTATTCGTGAGCAGGAGAAATTCTTTAGCGCGCTCATAGAACTTTTCGTCAGACAATGCACCATACTTAACAAAGAGCCCGATATCACTCCATTTCTCTTCATACCCTTTACGGTCTTTTATAAACAGTTCACCCAGTCTATCTGCTACCTTGCGCGAAATATAACTGGTGATCTTCTTCACATTGCTATCCGCCTGCAGATAAGAACGGCTTACGTTCAAAGGAATATCCGGGGAATCAATTACACCATGCAGCAGCAACAGGAATTCCGGAACTATATCTTTTACTTCGTCAGTAATAAATACCTGGCGACTGTAGAGCCTGATCTTGTTTTTGTGCAACTCTAATTCATTCTTGATCTTGGGGAAATAAAGCACACCTGTTAACGTAAAAGGATAGTCAACATTCAGGTGTATCCAGAACAATGGCTCTTCAGAAAATGGGTACAGTTCCCTGTAGAAGTTGAGGTAATCCTCATCTTTCAATTCGGAAGGAGGTTTGGTCCAGATGGGAACTGTGGTATTGATAATATTATCAATTTCAACTGTTTTGTATTTCGGCTTCCCTTCTTCATCTTCTCCATCAGGCTCAGATTCATTTCTTGTACCGAACTGAATAGGCACAGGTAAGAATTTGGCATATTTATCAAGGATAGATTGTAAACGTGATTCCTGCAAGAACTCTTCGGATTCGGAATTGATATATAATATTACATCTGTGCCTCTGGTTGTGCGATCACCTTCAGTTATCTCAAAAGAGGTGCTTCCATCACAAACCCAACGAACCGGTTCTGCCCCTTCCTGGTAGGAGAGCGTCTGGATCTCCACTTTATCTGCCACCATGAAAGCAGAATAGAATCCAAGACCAAACCGGCCAATGATCTCATTGGCATCCTTTGCTTCCTTGAATTTTTCCATAAACTCGGTAGCTCCGGAAAACGCTACCTGGTTTATGTATTTTTTAATTTCCTCAGCCGTCATCCCAATCCCACTATCTGAAATGGTGATAGTTTTTGCGGCAGGGTCCACTGAAACCTTTATGTTTAAGTTACCCAGCTCCTTTGAATAGTGGCCCAGGGAAGCAAGGCGCTTTACTTTCTGGGTGGCATCCACTGCGTTGCTGACGAGCTCACGGAGGAAGATCTCGTTATCAGAATAAAGAAATTTCTTAATTATCGGGAAGATATTTTCGGTATTCACCGAGATAGTCCCTTTTTCCTGTACCATAGTGCTCATTTATAAGGTTTTTACGGGCTGCAAAAATACAAGAGCCATTCCAAATAAGCAGAACTTGACAGATTGACAGAAAAAGATATTTATTATAGGCTTTTCAGATTCCGGCACTAAGTATGTAATAAGTTGGGCAAATCTGGCTTATGGATACCCTGTTTTGCCTGATAATCACGATGAAAACCGCCAAAGGCGCTGAAAATATCGCTCGTTTCCACCTCGGAGATGACCGGGACAAAGCACTGGCCATTTTCCGGAAACTGAAGGGCACCACTGATGTCAGTGAAACCAATATGCTTTCGATCGAGTTTAGGGAAACAAAAGAGGAATTACCGCTGAATCTCAAAATGATCTCCTGCACGCTGGAACAGCTGGCCCAGAATTGCAAGCTGATTACAAAGGAATTGTTTAAGCTCTATAATGTAAGCGTGTAAAATCTTACTGTAAAAAACCTAATGACATCCGCCTATTTACCTGTTACTATAAAAGTAACGGGCTGTTTCCTGTAGGCATTTACCTTTCTTCCGAACTGGACTGCCGGAACCCAGCGTGGGCACTTCTTCATAATTCTTACAACTTCTTCTTCCATTCCATACCCAAATGCTGTCAGGGGAATAATATCCGTCACTTTTCCTTCTGTATTTACAACAAACTGAACATAGGTTGTATACTTACCTAATGGAGCCTTATTCCTTACCGGAACATCTGCCCTCAAATTCATTTCCAGAAACTTCCTCCATGCAGCCTCTTCGCCGGGGAAATAGGCCTCTTTTTCATCGCACTCCGGCAGTTGCTCACCTGTTTCCGAAAAGCAGGCAACTGTAATTCGCTTTCCATTCACATATTCTTCTGAGGCAAGCTTTTGGCCATTCTTATGATAATAGTTCCATTTTTTGGCCCTTGTTGTGTCATTAACAAAATATCCAGTATAATACACTGGTCCTTTTTCATACCAATGAATGGTCA
>JAJKIP010000064.1 GCA_021154405.1 Segetibacter sp.
GAAACAGCCAGTCCTGCAAGGGCATTGGCCGGAAGATCTTGTCTTTTATACTTCCCCGTAATAATTTCACCATCAGAAGTAATGACGCGCGGTGGCGTTGACTTTTCATATATTCTGTACTCATCTTTACGTTTATTGATGATCTGGTAATCCACCCGGTTTGTGCGTACTGATTCCTTAAATTCTTCAAAACTGAGATAGTAAATATCATGTTTTTCATTCAGTACATTAGCTTGCACCAGATGTTCTGCTTCTTTTAGCAAAGCCTGTTTATAAATGAAGTACCGGCTAACAATATCGTATTTTGGATATTCACGATACCCTATAAAATTCCTCAGCAGGTCGATCATCTGTTTTGTTTCCTGCGCTTTTTGTTCACCATCGGGTAATTGCTTCAATTGGGCTATTAAGTCCTTTTCCTTATTTAACGCTTCCTGTAGTCCCTGCTCAAATTTTCGTTTGGCTGCGCCAGCCTCAAGGTTTTTAATATTACCAAGGATCATAGGTACGGGTATAACCGGTTTTTCACTCCACCGGGTCCTTGTAATATCTATTTCTCCCGCACATCGCATTCCGTATTTCTCGAGATAGGTAATAATAGCATCATGAACCACCTGCCCACCTTTATCCCGATACGTATCCGGATTAACCAGTTCCTCCAAAATATTATCATCCTTTACCTGTTGCAAATACTCAATAATTTGCGGGTATGGACGAATCACATCAGAAAGATTCAGTAAATCCAAACCCATTTCAGAAGTTATATTGTTAGGAACAGACAGTGTTAGAGTGTCTGCTACGTTTTTTTCACCTAACCAGTCATTCATTTTTTCATTGATCCATGCGGAGGCATGTATGCCGGCCATAATCACATTCAGGTTCTTCATATCTAAAGCAAGCTGTCTCCGCTGCTGCATATCTTCCAGGATAAAATCAAATACCTCTGGCCCTGATTTCATTTGGATATTATGTTTTAAAGCTGATATTGATTCCCTGCTAAGATTAATCAATTGAGCAACGATTGCCGGATCGCTTCCTGCTTCCGCCTGGATTTCAGCAGACGACATACCCTGGTGGCCTTTAATGGCAGGCGGTGGCGTATTATTATCTGGAGACGATTTTATAAAACCGGGCCGTTCTGTGATGGTAATAAGCGCATCTTTAATGAGCGGATCGTTATGCCCTAAAACATCCAATAAATTTTGTCTGCCTGCCGGGGTAGATAAACCCATTGTAATATCTACAAACAATCTTCCGCCAGCAGTTTTAAACATGGGGCGGCCACCTGTTAATATCCAGACAGATAGTCCAAGTGGTTTAATTGCATCAGTCATCATTTGCTGATGGCCGGTTGATACATACACATGATTTTCCTTATCATTTGTTTCTTTTAGTCGCCCAGGGTTTACTGACGGCTCACCCGGGATAGGAAACAAAGTAGTTATTGGCCGACTTTGAACGATATAAATCTGAAAGCTGCCGGATGTATCATCTGTCAAACACCATTCAATATCCTGTGGGCTTCCGAAATGTTCTTCAATTTTCCTACCCGCCTGTTCCAGTTGTAATATCTGTGCATCTGTCAGTGCCTGTTTATTTTCTTTTTCAGTTTCAACCGCCTGTTCTCTTGTACCCCCTTCCTTTAAGGCATAGATCGCCAGTTTCTTCGCAGATATTTTTTTATCGATGATCTCAGCATTGCGGACCTTATAAATATCTGCGTTTACAAGACCGGAGACCAATGCTTCGCCAAGGCCGAAACTGGCGTCAATGGATACCACTTTTCTATTTGAAGTGACGGGATCGGCAGTAAATAAAATACCTGACACTCCTGGAAAGATCATTTTCTGTATAACCACGGAAAGAAGCACCTTGCGATGATCAAAGCCATTTTGAAGCCGGTAAGTAATTGCTCTATCTGTAAAAAGAGATGCCCAGCATTTGCTGATATGTTTTAATACTGAATCTTTTCCAATTACATTCAAATAAGTATCCTGCTGTCCGGCGAAAGATGCAGAAGGAAGATCCTCTGCTGTTGCACTTGATCGAACAGCAAATGCATCATTCTCATCAAACGCGGCAAGCTTATTCTCAATCTCTTCAATAATATTCTTTGGAATAGGTACATTTTCGATAACCCTCCGGATCTTTGCACCCATCTCTCCAATGCTTTTTCGATCTTCTGCCTTGAGCTGAGATAATTCATTCAGCAAATTGTTTACCTCCTGATTATTTCCTGTAATTGCTTTATACGCTTCTGTGGTAACACAAAACCCGTCAGGTACCTGTATTCCTTTTATCATGGAGAGCTCTCCCAGGTTGGCGCCCTTCCCTCCCACTTCCATAATATTTGTTCTATCAATTTGATCAAAAGAAAGCACATACTTTTTCATATTGTTACGGGTTTTATGATAAGAATCCTGAAGAATTAACAAAAAACGATCCACGGCTTATGCCTTATTCAAATAAAAGGGAACGAAAATAAACAGCTTATTGGCAATTCCCTTTAAACCAGAACTAAATTTTGCAGATGTAATAAAAAACAGGATTTCGCAGAACAAACCAATAACTTTTGATGTTATCAGGCAAAGGGGTTAACCCGCATTAGCCATAAACACTATCGCCATGCAATCTACCGAGGATCTTTTTATAGAGTTATACGATAATTTTAATGCAAGAAGAATTGAAAAGGTTGTCACCCAAATGGCAGAGAATGTAAAATGGGCAAATGGAATGGAGGGAGGTTTTGTTTATGGCCATGATGGTGTGAGAGAATACTGGTTACGTCAGTTTAAATTGATCAGCTCCAGGGTGACCCCGTTAAAAATAAGTCAGGCAGGAAATACAGTTGTGATTGATGTACGACAGGTTGTACATGATACTGAGGGCAAATTATTGATGGATGAACAGGTCCAGCATATTTTTACATTGGAAAACGGGAAGGTCTGCGAGTTTCAGATCGGCGGGGTTCAAGATAAAGCAGAGAAGATTTAGTATAGATAATAGCCCTGGATAAGACATTTCCCCGGATGCTGAAAATATTGATTTGGGAAGTTCACGCGGTAGTGATTTTAGACCATAATTTACCTGATCTCCCGACAGCGGCACGGTTTTTTAACCCGGTAATTCATGAGTTTACACGGGTACAAGGAAAAACGTCACCTTCAAAACACTCCAGAACCTGCCGGAGGAAAACCCACTGGAAAAAAACTCCAGTTTGTGATTCAAAAACACGCTGCCTCCCATCTCCACTATGATTTTCGCCTCGAAATCAGGGGTATATTAAAAAGTTGGGCTGTCCCAAAAGGCCCTTCAATGGATCCCTCCACCCATCGCCTCGCGATGCTTGTGGAAGACCACCCGTATGATTACAAGGACTTTGAAGGTATAATCCCAAAAGGTAATTACGGGGCCGGAACCGTTATCATCTGGGACCAGGGAACTTATGAAACTGTAGAAAAGGCACCCGATAAAGCAACACAGGAAAAACTCATGCTGAAGCAGTTTTATGGAGGCGCTATTAAGATTATCCTTCATGGCAAAAAACTGAAAGGAGCATTCAGCCTGGTTAAAATCCCGGCAAGAGGCGAAAATAGCTGGCTACTTACGAAAGTAAAAGATAAATATGCAACCAGACAGGACATTACATCAAAAGACCGGTCAGTAATATCTGATGAAACCATTGAATCCCTTTCAACAGCAACAGGAGCAAGAAAATGGGTGAGTAACCGGAGTTCTAACGGTGCCCTGAAAAAGAAGAACAATAAGGTGGATATAAAAGAGGGAATCAAATCGCCTATGCCAACAAGTATTGCTCCGATGCTTGCCACACTTACCAGGGACCCTTTAAATGACCCGGATTATCTCTATGAGATCAAATGGGATGGATACAGGATCATTGCCTATGCGAATGGTAAAAAAGTTGAGCTGCATTCAAGAAGCGCCCTGGATTATACCGGCAAATACCCGCCCGTTGCAAAGGCTTTAAAAGAATTGAAGCATAAAGTAGTACTCGATGGTGAAGTGGTAGTATTTAATGAAGAAGGCAAACCGGATTTTGATAAACTTCAAAATTATAACGGTCACAATACACCTATCACCTATTATGCCTTTGATGTACTATGGCTGGACGGTTATAGCCTTCTTCATCTTCCCCTGCTTAAACGAAAAGAAATCCTGAAACAATTACTTGAAGGAAATGATGTAATACGATACAGTGAATCATTTGATGACGGCCCCGCACTATATGAAGAAATGCTAAATCGCAACATGGAGGGCATAGTTGCAAAAAAGAAAGACAGCGAATACCAACCGGGAATGCGTGGTAATGACTGGCTTAAAACACCTACCCGGAAACGACAGGAATTTGTTATCGGTGGATGGGCAGAATCTGATAGAGGCAGATCTTTTCGTTCCCTTCTTTTTGGCGCTTACAACAACGGCAGGTTTGAATGGATAGGAAGATCCGGAGGAGGCTATAAAGAAAGGGAAATGGCCGGCATTCTTAAAGAACTTGAAAAACGTGAAATAGAAGATTCCCCTTTTTTTAATAAAGTACTTGACACAAAAGGTGCAAAGATTCACTGGACGAAACCAGAACTGGTGGCAAACTTTGAGTTTGCTGCCTGGACAAAGACTGGCAGAATCCGTAAACCTGCAACCTTTCTTGGATTTCGAAAGGATAAAAAAGCTACCCAGGTTGTCCGCGAAGTACCCAAAGCCACCGAGATAATTGAAGAAGAAATTCATGAAGAAGAAAAAAACGAAAAACATTCTAAAAAAAGAATTACCAGTAAGGGCAGCAATTGGAGAGTACTTGAAAAAGTTAAGCCAGACGCTCAGGAAAAAATAGAACTTGATGATTGTACTGTTGCGCTTACAGATGTAGACCGTTCCGTGTGGAAAGGAATTCCAAAGGCACGTTTGATAGAATACTATCATTCCGTTGCAAAGGTAATGCTCCCACACCTGAAGGATCGTCCACAATCGCTGCATGTAAAACCCAATGGAGCCACAGCGCCCGGACTATATATAAAGGATATGGAAGGAAGAGAGCCTGAATGCGCCGAAATATATAGTGACAGGCGAAGACATCCAAAAGCCGGCAAGCGGAGTCAAATCGATTACCTGGTTTGCAATAACGAAGCAACCCTGCTTTACATGGTCAATTTAGGATGTATTGATATTAATCCCTGGATGTCAAGGGTACAAAATCCGGAGCAACCTGATTTTATCAATATTGATCTTGATCCTTCAGCAGCCGATTTCAAAAAAGTAATAGAAACTGCACTGGCAGCAAAACAGATCCTGAAAAAACATTCTTTAACATCCTTTATTAAAACCAGCGGTAAAACGGGGATACATATTTATATCCCTGTTACCAATATTGATTTTCCGCAAGCCAGAAATATTTCGGAACAGTTAGGGAAAGAAGTCCAGGCATTGGTACCTGATATCAGCACAACTAATGTATCCATCAACCAACGGGGAGATAAGGTGTTCATAGACCCATCACAAAATGATTATGCAGACACACTGGCTGCTGCCTATAGCGCAAGATCTCACAATTTGCCAACAGTTTCAACACCTCTTGACTGGAAGGAAATAAAGTCTGGCCTGAGCCCTGAAGACTTTACCATTGATTCAATACTGGCAAGAATCACAAAAAAAGGCGATTTATTCGCGGATGTTTTAGACAACCAAATACAAGTGAAAAATTATAAAGCCCTTCAAAAATTATAGATCTTCTCGTTCTTTTTCAAAGAATTTATTGTCTATTTCCCGTTGTGATTGGCTTGCGCTTTGTGTTGATATCTCCTGAAAAGTTATGGGGCTATGGAAAACAAAACACTTGTTCAATTTTTTGACTGGTACTGCGCTGACGATGGCAAACACTGGAAAAGATTTAAAGATGAAACTCCAAAATTGAATTCACTTGGCTTTACTGCAGCCTGGCTGCCTCCTGCCTATAAAGGCACCCGGGGCGCCAGTTCTGAAGGCTATGATGTATATGATATTTATGATCTTGGTGAATTTTACCAGAAGGAGACCACCCGGACCAAGTATGGATCAAAAACAGAATATATTGATGCCATTGGTGAAGCACGAGCAGCCGGTTTGAAAATATATATAGACGTTGTGCTTAATCACATGGGCGGAGCTGAAGAAAAGGAAAGGATAAAAGTAAGGATGGCTGACCCGGAAGACAGAACAAAGCTGGGACCTGAAGAATTTGAAATTGAGGCATACACAAAGTTTACCTTCCCGGGTAGAAATGGAAAATATTCAACGTTTAATTGGGATCATCACTGTTTTACAGGAATTGATCATGCTGCAGACAGAGGTGAGAATGCCATATTCAGCATTATTAACGAGTACGGTGATGATTGGGAACCTTTGACGCATAATGAGAAAGGCAATTTCGATTACCTTATGTTGAATGACATTGAAACGAGAAATCCTGGCGTGCGCCAGGAGCTGAAAAACTGGATACGATGGTATTATGAAACGGTGCCTTTTGATGGAGTGCGCCTGGACGCCGTCAAACATATTAACCCTTCCTTTTTCATTGAATGGCTTGATTATATCCATGCAGAGATCAACCCGGAGATTGATGTAATTGGGGAATTCTGGCTATCGGATGACCTTCCTGTTTTATTAAATTATATTGAAACAACTGGGCGGCGGATGCGGCTGTTTGACGCGCCATTACACCACAATCTGTCGGAAGCCTCTATTCAAAAAGATAAATATGATCTGCGTTACATATTCCGCGATTCACTTGTAGCAGTACATCCAGACCTGGCAGTGACATTTGTTGACAATCATGATACGCAACCCCTTCAGTCTCTGGAAGAATATACGGAGCAATGGTTCAAACCCCATGCATATGCCCTGATCCTCCTGAGGGAAGCAGGGTATCCCTGTGTTTTTTATGCGGATCTCTATGGTTCCTGCTATGGGGGTAAAAACAAAAATGGCGAAGATTGTCAGATTAATATCCCGGTCCTGGAATGCCTGCCTAAAATGATGGAATTACGAAAAAACATTGCGTATGGAGAGCAGGAAAGCTATCTGGATGATAAAAATTGTATTGGTTGGACAAGAAGAGGCATTCCTGAAAAGGCAGGCTCCGGGTGTGCTGTGCTTCTTTCAAATCACCAAAGCATGAAACTGGGCAAACGCATGAATATAGGTAAACATTTTGCCGGAAAATTGTTCCGCGATTATCTGAATAATAATAATGATCCTGTTCGTATTGATAACGATGGGTTTGGTTTATTTACGGTATGTGCAGGTTCAGTATCAGTTTGGGTACCCATCGACTGATCTTATTATCAAACGAGGCCCGGCTCCCATTTTTCATTCCTGCAATTACCACACTTCTCTTCTTCTCCCTCTCTTTTTTTCCCGCAACGTAATGCCATCCTTTGCAGGTCATTTAAATGAATGTCTTCCTTTTCCA
>JAJKIP010000065.1 GCA_021154405.1 Segetibacter sp.
TAGAGTTTTATATAGGAAGTGAGATCAATTACATCACCGCTAGTCTTTATAATGAATACAATATCCTTTTTTGCCATGAACCGGGCACGGGAAGAATTGGCATCCATGGTAAGGCTCTGTTTGGCTCCTTTCAATCCGAGCGTTTTCTTTTTGGTAGCCATGATGGCGTTTGCGTTTTCCAGTTTTATGATCTTGTTGCAGTCGGTATCATAATAATAGGGCTGGTTAATGTATTCTGGCGTTGGAATGACTATCTCAACCGGTTTGATTACAACAGGAGGTTTGACTACCGGTTTTTTGACAACAGGCGGTTGATGTTTAACGATAATGGTATCGTATTTAACCTCCTTTTTTACAGTTTTAGTTTGGGTTTGTGCGGGGAGGTGCACACAATAGAGAGTGAGGCTAAGCAGTGCAGTGATGGTGACATTCTTTTTCATTGCTGAAATTTTAAAACGGTTAAACTTACTGGAATGGGGGATGCACACCAATAGAACAAAAGTTATAGGATATCCTGGGGTTCGGGACGAAAGTAGTATTGAGGCAAGAGCGGCGTTTCACCCGAAACGGTGAATTTGGCAGAAACTGCCAAACTCACCTGAAACAGGGAATTACTATGTATTTCCTCACATAAATAGCCAGATCTATTGTTTTACAAAAACCTGTTTCTCTTCCTTTTCACCCAGTAGCTGGAGCACATACCATTCCTTGGGTAAATAGGCAATATCAAATTGCTGAGTAGGGACGGAAGAAAGAATTGCTTTTTGGAAAACAGGTTTACCTGAAACGTCCAGTATTCGCAATGAAGTGAAGCGACTGTTCACAGGTAATCGCAATTGCAGTTTATCGATTACCGGGTTGGGAGAGATAACAATGCTGCCAACGGTGCTGCAATCAACCGGGATGGTTTTGGAGTAATCGAATTTTTCATCCATATCAACCTGTTTGAGTCGGTATAAATTAATTCCATTGAAAGGATTCTGATCGGTGAATGAGTAACTGGTGATTGCGGTTGTATTGCCGGCTGCTTTCACCTTCCCGATGGTAATGAAATTATTTCCACCAGCTGATCTTTCTATTTCAAAATGATCGCTGTTTTGTTCCTGCGCAGTTTTCCAGGTAAGCAATACGCCACTATTTTTCTTTTCTGCAGCAAAGGCGATCAGTTCAACAGGAAGAACAAAATTGCCATTAAGGTCCAGTATACCATTCAGGGTTTGGCCCTGTGAAGAAACGTCAAACGAATTGATCAGTGTAAAATTGGAGCCATCCAGGTTTGTTCTGTAAATAGTTCCGCCAAAACCTGGTCCTCCAAAGGGATTTGAGCCATACAATAAGCCATCACTTGCCTGGATCATACTGCTAAACGGAAATCCACCGTCTGAAGTAGAGACGAATTGCCTAAGCGTTGTAAAATTTGTGCCTGTAAGGTCCATACTGTATAAGGTGCCTTCTCCCGTGGCGCCTCCTACAAGGGTAATTCCATATAATTTGCCATTGCTGGCTATTAGTGGTATTCCCCTTGGCTGTGCACCTGAATTTACACCAGTGAAATCATGGAGTGTCTGGTATCCTGATCCATCTGTGTGAAGACGATATAAGCCTCCTTTACCTTCAGCGCCGCCAAAATTACAGGTACCGTATAACCAGCCATTGTCGAGAGCGAGCCCATCAAAGGGAGTGTATATATCGGATGTAAGAAATAATTTAAGAACTGCAAAGCCAGTTCCATCCTTATTGATCTTATAAACACTGCCATTTTGAGTTAGTGCACGAGAGGTTGTCCCATAGAGAACTCCCGCATTATCTTCTACGAGAGTACCTTCCGGATTATAAGGTTCATTTACCAGGGGAAAAGAATAAATGACCTGAAAATTAGTACCTGATTTATCTATGCGGTAAATAGCGCCGGAATTGGAAGGGCCTCCCCATCGGCAAACACCATACAATTTTCCATCACTTGCTTCCATTAATTTGCCATTGGGCTCATAGCCTTCTGCATCATTAAATTCATGCAGCTTTACATAACCGCTTCCGTCTGCATTCATGGAATAAATTGTTCCGTTGCCGGAGGCTCCTCCAATGGTTGTTGTACCATATAATTTTCCATTGCTTGCCTTCATCAAAGGGTTAGGATGAAATCCATTAGGGGAAGTGCCAAATTGATATAATCCGGATATATTGCCAGAGGTGTCACACTGACTGAGTGCTCCACCCTCATGTCTGCCTAATTCTGCGGTTACCAGGAAAATGGTATTATCATCCGAGAGGATCAAAGGATCCTGGTTGAAGTGACCGCTTTCCCGCTGGTCAACATTCATAAATTCTTCGAAATTGGAGCCACTGGTATCTATTTTCCATGCCCTGAATGTGCCGCCAAAAATTGCAAACTGGCCATATACTCCGAAGATGCGCCCATTACTGGTAATGGTTATATTGCCATACAATTGTGAAGGACCATGTTGTTCAAAATGATGAAGAACTGTATAATTACTGCCATCCGGGTTGATGGAATACAATACACCATTTACAAAATCACCACCCTGCTGCGTAGTGCCATATAATTTACCATTAAAGTAAACCAGTTTGGATTCAGGGAATTTTCCTGTTGCTTCTGCAAATTGGTGAAGTATGGTAAAGTCTGTTCCGTCTTTTTTGATGGAATAAATGGTTCCCATATCATTGACGCCACCCTGTAATGTCAGGCCAACAATACTATCGCCAGGTATTGAAGTAATCCCCGCAATACCATTCCATCCATCTGTTGTCCCATTAAATGTGTGTAGATTGACAGTCTGACTCCCATCTGTTTTTACTTTACTGAGTACAGCTGTCTGGACTGAACTTAGGAAATACATCCAGTCATTTTCATCAATAGTCATGGTGCGCTGTACTGGTGCCCCAATCGCCAATGGAATTGTTGTGATCGCTGAAGTTGCAGGATTATATTTTTTTACTTCTGTTCCTGTGGAAAAGTATACCAGGCCATCCGTATGATAAAAGGGGATGGCTGAAACATAAAAAGGAGCAGTGATGTCATAGATCTTGGTGAAACCAGTCCCATCTCTTTTAATCTTATAGAATGCGCCTTCCTGGTTGGTACCGTTATAGGCGAGCATGCCATACAGCCAGTCTGCATCACCAGTAATCACGCCCCCTAATGCCTGATGTGGGGCCATGTGATCAAAAGTTCGTATGGTGCCTGGAGTTGTGACTGGGAGATTGTTTCTGAAGACTGAGCCTCCTGCCAAAGGACCTGAATTGGCAAGTGTTCCCACCAATTGTGGTTGCGAATTGGCACACACAGATAGCAATAACAGTAAACAGATTGGTAAATTTTTCATCATAGCTGGTTTTCTGCTAAAAGTATTTACCGAGAGGATGGAAGGCAATAGAACAAAAGTTATCCCGATGGCTATCGGGATAGGGATAACAGTCTCCGAGGGCTTCATGAGGGAACCCCATCCCGATGGCTATCGGGATCAGCTAGACTTTCCAAAAGCCTTATTGATGGCTTCAGTCCTGTTTTGTACGTGTAATTTCTCGTAGATCTTATGAATGTGCTGGCGCACAGTTCCGGTAGAAATAGTGAGTTGATCGGCTATTTCTTTATAAAGAAGTCCTTTGGCGAGTAATTGCAATATTTCATTTTCCCGTTTGCTCAATGCTTCCACAGGTTCAGTATCTGCCTGTTGCTCGCGGAATATGGTAACCAGTTTGCGTGCAATATTTGAGCTCATGGGAGAGCCACCTTTATATAATTCTTTCAGCGATTCAGTTATCTGCAGTAATCCTGTATTCTTTAATAAATAACCTGATGCACCGGCCTTCAGGGCTTCAAACACCTTCTCATCATTTTCATATACCGTAAACATCATGAACTGTGTACGCAAAACCTTTTTCTTAACCTGACGGATGCATTCAATACCATTGATGCCGGGAAGATTAATGTCCATGATCACGATATCCGGATTGATCTTTGGGAGATCTACAATCGCTTCCTCAGCAGTTTTAAACGTGTCAAGGACTTTAAATTCCGGGTTCAATGAAAGGAACTGGCTTAATCCCTGCCTTACCTCATCGAGGTCTTCAACTATAACTAAACTGATACTCATGTGTGTATGACGAATATAGTTTTAAGCTCTGCGGCGGCCAATATAACTTAAGTTAGTCCCGATCCCGATCCCCATCCCGATAGCTATCGGGACTATTGGGAAACCCTTAAATTGGCTGATCATAAAGGTACAGCTATCAATACGATTGTCCCATTGTCATGCAGGATGGTGCAGCTTCCTCCCAATCCTTCCATTCGTTTTTTCATATTTCCGAGCCCATTGCTGAATGGCCGGATATTATTTTCATTAAAGCCAGTACCATTGTCGTGAATATTGATCTGCAGATCATGATCCGTAATGATGGTGATGCAAACTTCAGAGGCCTGTGCATGCTTCACCACATTGTGCAACGCTTCCTTTACAGTCAGATAAATATTGCGTCTGAATTCACCGCTGACTGATTCTGGAGGATATTGTTCGGGTTCATGAAAGCTGCAATGAATTCCGTTCTGCGATAAATATTCTGAGGCATAAGCTCGGGTGTAGGAAAGCAGATCACTGAGTGAATCATTCTTCTGGTTCAGTGCCCATACAATCTCACCCATTTTGTCGATCATATCATGAGAATATTCCCTGATCTTGCTGATATCCTCTTCAATTGGTTGCTGCTGCTGTTTTTTGATGCCGATGGTTTCACTAAGGAATTTGATCTTTGACAGGCCGGCGCCCAGATCATCATGCATGTCCGTAGCAATTCTTGTTCTTTCCTTTTCAACGGCCTGCTGTTTTTCAAGAAGCATCATCTGCTTTTCCAGTTTTCGGTTATAGTAAAACCGGCTAATTATAAAAGCAACACCTATTAAAAATATTCCAGCCATTACCCTGAACCAGTTTGTTTGCCAGTACGGTGGTATGATTGAAAAAGAATAAGCGAGAAAGCTGGGTGCATAATCAGTGGATGGAAAACTTGCTTTCACATTAAGGGTATACTTTCCGGGAGAAAGGTTCAAAAAATTAAAATCAGGGTTGGGAGAGGGATCACTCCATTCATTATTTCCACTTCCCTGAAGCTGGTAACTATATTGTACCTGCTGTTCATCCACATAGGATGGAGCAGCCATATTAATTGTGAGATTTCGTTGGGTGTAGGGTAATTCCATACCAGTACCAGGCTGAACAGTTGTGCCATTCACTTTTACTTCTTCAATAAAAAGTTTTGGTTTGAAAGCAGTGTCAGTGTTTTTTATTGGCGCTATTTTAAATAATGCGCCATTCTGTAACATAGCTGAAGCTTCTCCCTTTTTATCCACCCAGATGCTGGCAATATATCCAAAGGTGTTATTGCGCTTGGTTATATTTTCAATCCTGAATTCATTTTTATTATTCAGGGTGATGCGATCCAACCCCGTCTGGGATCCCGCCAGTATGGCATTGGTTGAATCACAGGCGAGGGATACAATAAAATCATCCGTAAGTCCCTGTCTTCGCTGGAGATGAAGCAATAGCTTCAATTGATTATTTTCAAAGCTAAAAGCCATGAGACCATTTGATCTTGTACCTACCCAGGCGTTTCCATTTTTATCGAAAGTCATACAGCGGGCGGATGCTCCCTTCATTTCTTTTTGAAAATGATATACCGGCTTCAGGTAATTGACCGGATCATCAGGGTTAATGGTAAAGATCGTTATTCCTCCTCCGCGCGTAGTAACCCAAAGCCTGTTAGAGCGGTCAATGCTAAGATTTTCTATAAAATCATCCGGGTAGGTCTCGAATTGACCAACCACATTTTTATTATTGAATACCATGATGCTATCCTTCTCCGCAACAATCACACGGCCGTAAGGATCCTGTATCCCCAGGCCACGCCAGGCATTATAGCCGGAAAGGGTATGCAATAGTTGAAAATGCAGCCTGGCGCCAGTAGTCCCCGGAACATTTGCAAAGTATATTTTCTGCAGACAGGCAACATACAGGTGAGGACCCGATTGCATTGCCCAATAAAACTGGGAGGGAATATCGGTAAGGAAGGATTCGGTCTTTCCACCGGTTTGCCTGATCAGCTTATTATTATCTCTAAACCAGGCAGTGTCATTGCCATAAGAAGTAAAAAAGATTATTCCTTTCTGATCATTTACCTGGAGCAGATTATTGAATTGCAATGTGGTGTTCACCAGCTTAAACACGCCGTAATCATTGCTGCATATCCAGACAATATTTTCCCTGTCAATGAATACCCGTTCAATTCCAGACCTGCCATCTTTATTTGGAATCAATTTCACCTGTGAACCGTCTGTGCCGGTTCTGACCAACTCCCTGCCGTCATATATGGTCCATGCGTGATTTTCTTCAAAAGCAAATGAACCGGTTGGATATTTTGCGGCTGCCTGGTAGGAAGGAGGTAATGGAAGGATGCGAAGTTTACCTCTGCTGAGGAAGGCAGTATCAACTGTTTTTACGCTATCTTGAATTGTAATCCATATCTGGCCCTTTCTATCTTTCTCGAAACCTGCCACAATAATCTGTGGCAGGGAATCGATTATTTTCTTTTTTAATTTATCGTATAAATAAAGCCCCCTGAAATGCCGGAGATCATTGGTATTGAGTAAGAGATAATTATTGAACTCAAGGATATTCCCAAAAAAGGCCGGCTGAGAGGCGGGTGCTATGTTAAGGGGCAGCGCAGTAAAAAGATTTTCCTTAATGATGAATAGACCTTCATCCGCGGTGGCATAGATGTTTCCATCTTTGCTTTTCAGGAAATGATTGATGATGGGGGAGGACTGATTGGGTGAAGGAAAGGTTTTGATCACGCCATGCACCAGCATATTCAGTTTATTGATATTGGTAGCAACCAGGAAGGAATCTTCCCCTGCTTCCACAACATCATTCACCATATCTGCTGCCAGTCCGTTCTGACTGGTGAAATTTCTAAACCGTGCCCCGTCATAGACGCTTAACCCTCCAAAGGTCATGAAATATAAACGGCCTTTGCTGTCCTGGTAAATTTTCGAAACGCGACTATTCACCAATCCATCCTTAGGTGTATAATAAACAAAAGGGTATTGCTGCGCACAACCGGTGGCCCATAGAAGGATCAACGCGAACAATAATCCTGGTTTCCGCATGGTTAAATATAGAAAGATTACGAAATGAAGGTACCTGACTTTAGTTAGGGCAGGCGTTATTTTTCAATGGGTACTTCCAGTCTTACTACCGTTCCTTTACTGCTGATTATACTGCATTGGCCACCCATAGTTTCCATTCTCTTTCTAATGTTGGAAAGACCATTGCTGAAAGGGCGGATATTGTTTTGTTCAAACCCGATGCCGTCATCGGCAATGGATATTATCAGTTGGCTGTTGATCGTAATAATAATATTTACGTTATTCGCCTTTGAATGTTTTTCGA
>JAJKIP010000066.1 GCA_021154405.1 Segetibacter sp.
ATTATCGCACTCAGTACAATGAATATTTTTATTTCGGCCTGCCCCATATAAATGCAATCATAAACAATGAATACATGCAATAATTCAGGAAGTATTGAATATACCAGTAAACATAAAAGAGACTCCTGTATTCCCGATACAAGGTAGTCCGCATACCATAAAAAGGCAAGGCCCCCACATAAAAAATAAGAAGGCCCAGGCATACCCAGAACATCATACTACTCCGGTAATGCAGGATAGCATTGCTGTTACTGAACCTGATAAAGAAGATTAAGAGACTCACCAGCAACAGGGTATTGCCAATGGTAACGGAAAAGGAATCAAAGTACAATTTCAATTTACTTAGATAGACCTGGTCCAGTATCCAGGCCAGCACGTAAATGGCGCCCAATATCAATGGCCATTTGCGTACTGGCCTGACATACTGGTAAAAAAGCCAGAATAAGAAAAGGTATTCAATTGGAAGACCAATAAAACGATAGACCGCATTATTGGCCGCAAGATTGTGCCTTACATATAAAAAATATTCTCCTGTCAGTTCAACCAATACAATTATTGCCAGGTAAACAGGGAACCATTTCCAGTAAGTACCGCGGATCTTATTCCAGAAAAGGAAGCCTGTAATACAGGCTGCCAGTTCAAAAAAGTTCAGTATGATAGTAAACCAGGACATAGGTTAAGTTAGAATTCAGTTTGTAGGAAAAGTGCCAGGATCAGGGGGAGGACCAACGCCACCATGATTATCGCCGAAATCTCCACCAATTCCAACTACGTCCTTAAACCTGTGATCACCAAAACGCGTAGTATCGATCCTGTTAAAGCATCCAGGTCTGCCACCCCATAGATCATAATCATGCCATTGACGATTCCTGCTATTTAGTTTATTATTACGGTAACAGGGAACCATTACCAGCGCATGCTTATCTCTTACTTCGTCGCCAAGGCCTTTAAGGCTTGGAGGATATCCGAAACCACCAGTATTGGAAGGATATTTTATATAGTAAAATCTTACTCCCAACTCAATTGAAGGATCGCAATGGTTTTCACAGGCATTTTGATGCATTTGCCAGATCAATGTCTTCAGTTTTCTGCGGTCAAATACCATTGACAATCCATCGGTTTCCTTACCATATGTATTTCGGTTATCATCTGGGCGGCCTTCTTTCCTTGTGATTTTGCCCTTACCCGGATCGTTGGCATAACTCTCTGACATTCTTTTTAGAAGTTTCCCATCAATCATTCCATCTAGTACATCATCTACCTCGCAAAATTTTAGTTTGCAGGAGTCCAGCTGACTGTACGTAGCGCCAGCAGTGTAACCAGCATTACGTGCCATGAAAAAAATGATTCCAACAAGAAGAATATTCAGGAAAAGAAGAATCTTTTTCATAAAATGTTTTTTGGTGATGAATAAGATGGCCGGTCAAATGTAGGCTTAAACCCATACCTCCCTTATCCGTTCTTTAACGATATCTTCTCCGTTTTTTAACGGGTAAGGGTTTCCGCTCATGCCAACAGATTAATTAGTTAATCAAACATTGATTCCACCTTTCAATCCTGCCAATTTTACCCCGTGCTCCACACTCATGCATGATCGCACCAGGATTTGCCGAAACCTGCAAAACAGTAGGCGTAATTAAAAATTACCTAATCATGAAACCTTTATTTATTTCAATCCTTTTTCTTGCCTGCATACAACTCAATGCAGCCGATAATGTACTGGTATGGAATGTTGTACCTCAAAGCAGTGAACCGATAATGGAGAACAGGCTTTACAGACTGTTCAACCAATATAACCACAGCTACCTGGATTACTATTCCCGCAGCAGGGGAATAAACCTTGCCTTTAACCATGCACTTGCAACAGCTAATATTAAATTCGTAAGGCAACTCTTCTCACCAATACCCATTAAGTATGGAGAACGCGTGGCCATATATGTGGAAAGAGGTGGGTACCTGTACTATCACTATCAAACCTGGGGTATTAATCTCAGCTACTCGACAACACCGGTTTTTCAATGGGAATTGCGTGACGCTTCCTATTTAAATGGTGGAACTCCCAATCATGCAACAATTTCAAGCAGGTCCACATTTGCATTGATCAATACGAGTAATAATGGCTACCTGATTTATGGTTCACGCACCTGGGGACCTAACCTTAAATGGGCTACAACTGTTCCCCCACCCACTAATCCATCTACCCAGGCACAGGTAAATCTTTCAGTTCGTACAGGGCCGTATGCCATTCCATCAACTTCTGGAAGATGCACTGGCAGAGTTATCTGGACTTTTACACCCATTAGCTTAACAGGCGCTTCCGGAAGAACCACCGCATTTACCATTGACAAATTCTATGAAGTAAATGAAACTACACTAGGCAGGGAGACCTGGTGCATTTTCAATGATCTTGCCATTGGGCTAAAAGCGGGAAGATGGAGGATCAGGGCACAAACACCGGTCTGGGCCACCGAATGCGAAGCAACATTAAGCAATGGAGTCAACAATGCAAAGTATACTCAATATAAAAATGGCTGTACAAACGGCCTGCAATATCCATAAATAAAGAAAGGGCCGATTATTCATCGGCCCTTTCTTTATTAAATAGTTTAATCGGCTTATCCTTTCAACACTTCGCGACTGATCACCACTTTCTGGATCTCACTCGTTCCTTCACCTATCGTACACAATTTGGAATCGCGATAATATTTTTCTACAGGGAAATCTTTTGTATAGCCATATCCGCCAAATATCTGCACGGCATCCGTAGCTACTTTCACTGCCACTTCACTGGCATAATATTTTGCCATGGCGCCTTCTTTGGTAACAGCTTCACCCCTGTTCTTCAGGTCACATGCCTGCAGGGTCAATAATTCAGCAGCCATTATTTCAGTTGCCATATCGGCCAGCTTGAAAGATATTCCCTGGAAACTGGAAATAGGTTTATCAAACTGATGGCGTTCCTGCGAATATTTTATAGAGGCTTCATATGCACCTTTTGCAATGCCGAGTGATAGGGAAGCAATTGATATCCTTCCACCATCCAGTACTTTCAATGATTGCTTGAATCCATCTCCAACTTCGCCGAGCCGCTGTGCATCTGAAATGCGACAATTATCAAATATCATTTCAGCAGTTTCACTCGCACGCATACCCAGCTTGTTTTCTTTTTTGCCAGCGCTGAATCCTTTGGTTCCTCTTTCCACTACAAATGCAGTTGCGTTATTCTTTGCACGAGGTTCACCAGTTCTGCATATCACTACGGCCACATCACCACTTTTACCATGCGTGATCCAGCTTTTGGTGCCATTAATTATCCAGTCATTGCCATCCTTTACTGCTGTGGTCTTCATATTACCGGCATCACTTCCAGTACCGGGTTCTGTTAAACCCCAGGCACCGATCCATTCAGCCGTGGCCAGTTTAGGCAGGTATCTTTTCTTTTGCTCGGTATTGGCAAAAGTCATGATATGCCCTGTACAAAGTGAGTTATGCGCAGCCACGCTAAGTCCAATGGAACCACAAACTTTCGCTATCTCTTCAATTACTGTCTTGTATTCATAATAGGAAAGACCTGCCCCGCCATATTCTTCGGGCACGAGTACGCCCATTAAACCCAGCTTACCCATCTCTTTAAATACCTGCACCGGGAACTCCTGGGTTTCATCCCACTCCATTACATGCGGACGTATATATTGGTTGGCAAAATCGCGAGCTGTCTGGGCAACCTGTTGTGTTATTTCTGAAACCGTGAAATTCATAGAAATAGATGATCATTAATGGGTTAAAAAATGTGCCACTCCATTAGCCGAAGTGGCACACGTATAAAATGAGGGCAAGCAATCGCGACCCCCTCTTCAAGGTTGCCGAAAATGCACTGCAATTTAATACGAATACCTGACATATGCTAACATTTGTTAGTTGCTTTGGCAACTTTCCTTAAATATCCAATACGAGCCGGTCATAAGCAAGGTGGATTCCCTTAGGAAGTTCAGCTTCCACATCTGCGTGGCGGCCTAACTGGTGAGAGATATGGGTAAAATAGGCTTGAGGTACCTTTAATTCCTGCACAATCGCGATCGCCTCGGAGAGATTGAAGTGGGATATATGCTTCTGTTTACGTAAGGCATTCAATACTATAATTTCGCTGCCTTTTATTTTTTCTTTCTCCGTGTCATCAATTCTATTGGCATCCGTGATATAGGTAAACTTTCCAAACCGGTATCCCATTACCGGCATTTTCAGGTGCCAGACCAGAATGGGTTGAATGGGAATATCGCCCACTACAAAAGGATCAAGCGTGATCGTATTCAAATTGAGCTCAGGGATACCTGGGTACTTCGTGTCGGAAAAGGCATAATAGAAATCCCGCCGCACTGCTTCTTCCGTCAGGGAATCAGCATATATCTCCATAGGTTTTTTGATAAGGTAATTATAGGCGCGGATATCATCCAGTCCGGCCATATGGTCCTTGTGCGGATGAGTGAATACAACGGCATCCAGTCGTTTTACATTTTCCCGCAACATCTGGTACCGGAAATCAGGACCTGTATCAACCACCAGCGTGGTATTGGCAGACTGGACCAGTATGCTGGAGCGAAGACGTTTATCTTTCTTGTCGGTGGAAGTGCAGACCTCACAATCGCAACCGATCATGGGCACACCACTGCTGGTACCGGTTCCGAGAAATGTTATTTTGAGAGAAGGATACACGGGTAAAAATAAGGAATGTAAAAGGAAGAAGTGCGAGAAACAGAACGAGAGCAGATTTCTCTGCCATGGTTCGTGTCTCACGAACCATGAACTGTGCTTTTGCGGTAGATGGTTCGTGAGGCGCCTGAATGAAGGCGCGTAAACCATGGCTACTAAGGAGTAGGCCTGGAAATTATTCGGTTTCGCTCTGTGCTTCCTGTTTGGACACTATATCCATATACATCCGCTTCAGGTCTTCAGTGAGCGTTTCAGGGTCAATATCCAATTGGGGAATAAGATCAATGAGTGTATTGATCCGACCTTCCGTCTGAAGGAATTTATTCAGCACTACCACCCTCCTCGATTCCAGGATACAATAACCGCTTTGGAAAGTACCCCGCTCATATCGCAATACATAACCTGCCTGCTCCGGAATGGATTCCAATTTATCCAATGTGGTCTGTGTATACTTCATGAGGTAAAATTAATTCCAGTCTTATATTATATAACAGTTACTTATCCACATCCCGATAGTCATCGGGATTAATCGTATTATGAGCAACCCTATCCCGATAGCTATCGGGACTGCATCTTGATTACCGGCACAATCATTTCCTCAAGGCTTACTCCGCCATGCTGAAAAGTATTGCGATAATAATTTACATAATGATTGTAGTTATTCGGATAACAGAGGAATCCGTCTTCCTTTGCAAAGATGAATGATGAATTGATGGTTGGTACCGGCAATCCTGCCTGGCTTGGATCCCGGAAAGACAATACTTCTTTTGGCTCATAATTCAGATTACGACCGTGTTTATAGCGAAGATTGGTGGTAGTCTGTTTATCACCAACCACCTTATATGGTGTTTTCACCCGCACACTGCCATGATCTGTTGCCAAAACTATTCTGATGTTCTTGTCTGC
>JAJKIP010000067.1 GCA_021154405.1 Segetibacter sp.
CCTGGCTGAACAAACCATTAAGCTTGCCGGCACATCTGACCAGGAATCATTTGAGATCAGTGCTTATAAAAAAACCTGCCTGCTCAATGGATATGATGATATTGATTATTTATTGAGTATCCGAAAGGATATTGAACAATTTGAACTGGAGAAGAATCCACAATAACAATGAAAAAAAATATAGCAGTAATTGAAGGCGACGGCATAGGTCCGGAAGTGACAAGGCAATCCATCAGGGTTTTGAATACCCTTGCTGAAACCTATGGTCATGAATTCGAATTCACCTATTGCCTGATGGGTGCTGATGCCATTGATAAAACCGGTAACCCTTTACCTGATGAAACAATTGAAGTTTGCCTCAATAGTGATGCAATTTTATTCGGCGCTATTGGTCATCCCAAATATGACAATGACCCCACTGCCAAAGTAAGACCTGAGCAGGGGTTATTGAAATTGCGCAAATCATTGCAGCTGTTCGCCAATCTTCGTCCCGTAACAACTTATCCCGCGCTACATTATTTATCTCCGCTAAAGCCAAAAGCAATAGACGGAGTTGATTTTGTGATATTCAGGGAACTGACTGGTGGAATCTATTTCGGAAAGAAAGAAACCAGTCCGGAAGGAAACTGGGCTATTGATGAATGTACCTATAGCCAGGAAGAGATTGAAAGAATTGCCCACCTGGCGTTCCAGACAGCACAAAGAAGAAAAAAGAAATTAACCCTTGTAGACAAAGCCAATGTACTGGAAACATCCAGGCTCTGGAGAAAATTTGTACAGGCAATGGCTTCTCAATATAGTGACGTTCAGGTAGACTACCTGTTTGTTGATAATGCAGCCATGCAGATCATTCTCAATCCTAAACAGTTTGATGTGATACTGACGGAGAACATGTTTGGAGATATTATCAGTGATGAGGCCAGTGTGATCACTGGTTCATTGGGATTATTGCCTTCTGCTTCCATTGGAAAAGGAAGTGCATTATTTGAGCCTATCCATGGTTCCTATCCCCAGGCTGCAGGAAAAGATATTGCCAATCCGCTGGGCTCTATCCTTTCTACTGCGCTCCTGCTTGAACACCTCAATCTGAACACTGAAGCAATGCTGGTAAGGGAAGCTGTTAACTGGTCCTTACAGAACGGATTTGTTACAAAAGATATTGATCCGGTGAATTTCTATTTCACTTCCACTATCGGAGAACTGATCTGTGATTATGTAAGCGGAAAAATTCCTGGCTCCATAAAGCAGGAAAATATAGAGCTGAGAAAGTCAACCATTATATAGGCCGCCAGAAGACCCCGGGCTTTGTCCGGGGAGCCTTCTGGTTTTTTAATATCCAACCATCCTGACTAACTGCGAAGCAAATAAATTATTTGCGATAGTTCTTTTTTTAATTGGGCGGGTGTATATTTACAACAGATAACATCCTTCATGAATAGCAGAACAAATACAATCATTCCCCTTTTAGCCTCTATTATTTTAGTGGTGGTGGTCGTGATTATTCCTGCTTATGGAGGTGGATATTGTATGTAAAAAGTAAAATCAAAATACAGAACCCGCCTCCAAAAAGGCGGGTTTTTTTATGCCCGGCTTTTAACCATGAATAATAATTAATCGTGCAATCAGAATAGATTGAACAGGAATAAATCGATGATCGAAAATGGCAGAATTAAACAAATACTCAAAGACGCTTACACAGGACCCAACGCAGCCGGCTGCACAGGCCATGCTATATGGCATTGGACTTACCGATGATGATCTCAGGAAACCGCAGGTAGGCATTGCCAGTATGGGATATGATGGCAACACCTGTAATATGCACCTGAATGATCTGGCGAAACTGGTTAAGCAGGGTGTATGGGACAATGATATGGTGGGACTTATATTCAATACCATTGGCATCAGTGATGGTATCAGCAATGGTACTGATGGTATGCGCTATTCGCTGGTGAGCCGTGATCTGATTGCAGATAGCATTGAATCCGTATGCGGTGGATTTTATTATGATGGATTGATTGCTTTGCCAGGTTGCGACAAGAATATGCCAGGCAGCATTATGGCAATGGGCCGGCTGAACCGTCCATCCATTATGGTATATGGTGGAACCATTGCAGCAGGTCATTATAAAGGAGAAGAACTCAATATCATTTCAGCCTTTGAAGCATTGGGTAAAAAAATTGCCGGTCAGCTGGAGGAAGCTGATTTCAAAGGTATCGTGATGAATAGCTGTCCGGGTGCAGGCGCCTGCGGTGGAATGTATACAGCTAACACTATGGCAAGTGCCATTGAAGCGTTAGGCATGAGCCTTCCCTACTCTTCTTCCAATCCTGCTATTGGAGACGCTAAACAAAAAGAATGCATGGAAGCAGGCAAGGCGATACGCCTGCTGCTTGAAAAAGATATTAAGCCTTCAGATATCATGACACAAAAAGCATTTGAAAATGCGATTACGGTGATCATGATCCTGGGTGGCAGCACCAATGCCGTTCTTCACCTGATAGCAATGGCAAAAAGTGTAAACCTTGCTCTGACACAGGATGATTTTCAAAAGATCAGTGATCGTGTTCCTGTGCTGGCAGATTTCAAACCCTCTGGAAAATATTTAATGCAGGATCTGCAAAAGCATGGTGGACTCCCCTCTGTAATGAAATATTTATTGCAAAAGGGATTGCTGCATGGCGATTGTTTGACAGTAACCGGTAAAACGGTAGCAGAGAATTTGGCGAGTGTCCCTGACCTGGATTTTAAGGCCCAGCAGATCATATACCCGTTAGAACAACCGATTAAGAAAACGGGACACTTGCAAATCCTGTATGGCAACCTGGCTGAAAAAGGAAGTGTAGCAAAGATCTCTGGCAAAGAAGGCGAACGATTTGAAGGACCAGCCCGTGTATTTGATGGAGAAAAAATGCTGGTAGCTGGTATCCAAAATGGAAAAGTGAAGAAGGGCGATGTGGTGGTGATCAGGAATGAAGGACCAAAAGGTGCTCCTGGAATGCCTGAAATGCTGAAACCCACTTCCGCTTTGATAGGCGCTGGCCTGGGAAAATCAGTTGCCCTGATCACTGATGGAAGATTCAGTGGAGGTACTCATGGATTTGTTGTAGGCCATATTACTCCCGAATCTTATGAAGGTGGGCTTATTGGATTAGTGGAAGATGATGATATCATTGAAATAGACGCGAAAAAGAATACGATCATATTGAAGGTAGATCAAAAGATAATTGAAGAAAGAAGGAAGAAATGGAAGAAACCTGTACTGAAAGTAACTAAAGGTGTTTTATTTAAATACGCCCAGGTGGTGAAACCAGCCGACCAGGGATGTGTTACAGATGAAGCCTGATGGATTATATATGAAAATTTAAAAGGTTGCCTGCGCTTTCAACCGCCGAAAGTTAAGTAAGGAGGTAAAGCTTCAGCGATCAATGAACCTGATTAATTAAACGTTATGCAAACATTAAAATTAAAAGCAACGCCAAAAGAAAAGAAAAGTTCTCCAGCCATTAAACATGCACAGGAAGTCTCTGGTTCAGTAGCAGTCCTTGATGCATTGGTGGCAGAGAATGTGGAAACGATCTTTGGTTACCCCGGCGGCGCAATCATGCCAATCTATGATGCATTATATGATTATAAAGAGCAGTTGAATCATATTCTTGTTCGTCATGAGCAGGGTGCTATTCATGCCGCGCAGGGATTTGCACGTGCTTCAGGCCAGGTGGGAGTAGTGTTTGCAACCAGTGGTCCCGGCGCCACCAACCTGGTTACAGGTCTGGCTGATGCAATGATCGATTCCACTCCTGTAGTTTGTATTACGGGACAGGTATTCGCTCATTTGTTAGGGACAGATGCTTTCCAGGAAACAGATGTGATCAATATCACGACCCCAATTACCAAATGGAATTACCAGGTAACTGATGCAACAGAAATTCCAGCTGTACTAGCAAAAGCATTTTATATAGCTAAAAGTGGCAGACCCGGTCCTGTTGTAATTGATATTACCAAGAATGCGCAATTGCAAAAATTCAATTATGCCGGTTACGAAAAATGTGAACACATAAGAAGTTATCGTCCTAAACCAATTGTACGCAAAGAATATGTGGAACAAGCTGCCGAATTGATTAATGCTGCTGAAAAGCCTTTTATCATTTTCGGACAAGGCGTAATATTAGGAAACGCTGAAAAAGAATTTCAACAATTTGTAGAAAAGTCTGGTATACCAGCTGCATGGACCATTATGGGAATGAGCGCCATCCCTACTGATCATCCTTTGGGAGTTGGGATGTTGGGTATGCATGGTAACTATGGGCCGAATGTTCTTACCAATGAATGTGATGTATTGATTGCAATAGGAATGCGTTTTGACGACCGTGTTACAGGGCGTTTAGATAAATATGCCAAACAGGCAAAAGTTATTCATCTTGATATTGATCCTGCTGAAATTGATAAGAATGTAAAAGCAACAGTACCTGTTTGGGGTGATTGCAAAGAAACATTGCCCTTATTGACAGAAATGATCAAACAAAAAGTATATCCTCAATGGCTACAGAAGTTCCAGGAGTACCGTCAAAAAGAAGAAGATAAAGTCATTTATGAAGAACTAAATCCAACTACTGAGGTATTGACAATGGGTGAGGTAATCAAAGAACTGAATGAATTAACGAAAGGTGATGCGATCATTGTAACGGATGTGGGTCAGCACCAGATGGTAGCCTGCCGTTATGCAAAAATGAATCAAACGAAAAGTAATATCACAAGTGGCGGATTGGGTACAATGGGATATGCATTACCGGCAGCAATCGGTGCTGCATATGGTGATCCTTCACGTCACACAGTTGCAATTATTGGTGATGGCGGTTTTCAAATGACATTGCAGGAACTCGGTACTATCATGCAATTCAAACCGAATGTAAAGATCATTATCCTTAACAATAATTTTCTGGGCATGGTGCGCCAATGGCAGCAATTGTTCCATGAAAAAAGATATTCGTTTGTAGACATTACCAGTCCGGATTTTGTACAGGTAGCAAAAGGCTTTGGTATCCCTGGAAAAAGTATTTCCAAAAGACCTGACCTGAAAAATGCATTGAAAGAGATGCTTGATAATGATGGCAGTTTCTTACTGGAAATAATGGTAGGAAAAGAGAATAATGTGTTCCCAATGGTGCCGCAGGGAAGAGGAGTCGCTGAAATCGTACTGTGCCGTGAAGAAGTGTAATGAAATTGTTGCATCGCTTTTATGACCCCTTTCCGGTAGTTGAACATTATAAAAGAATTTTTTAATTGAAATAGATTTTATGCAAAAACAAGAATATACGATTACGGTGTATACAGAGAACCAGATTGGTTTACTGAACCGTATTGCCATTATCTTCTCGCGAAGAAAGATCAATATTGAAAGTTTGAACACCTCTCCTTCTGAAGTGGATAGTGTTCACCGTTTTACTATTGTGATTAATGAAACAGAAGATGTGGTACGTAAACTGTGCCGCCAGATTGAAAAGCAGGTAGAAGTATTAAAGGCATACTACAATACTGAAGAAGAGATCATTTGGCAGGAACTGGCGCTGTATAAAGTACCTACTGATGTTATTGCAGAAGAAGTGAAAGTAGAACGTTTACTGCGTGAGCATGGTGCTAAAGCAGTGGTGATCCGTAAAGATTATACTGTTTTTGAAGTAGCAGGAAAACGTGAGGAAACAGATAATCTGATAAAGGTATTGGAGCCTTATGGCCTGATCGAATTTGTACGCAGCGCCAGGGTAGCAATCATAAAAGACAGTGATGGCTTTCATAAAAAACTAAAGGAATTTGAATACCATCAACCTGGTGAAGATACTAGTGAGAATGAGTTTCTCAGTGAGAATGAGAAAGTGTTTTCCATGTGAAGTGAATTGTAAATAATGAATGGTAAAATATCCCTTATTTACAATTCACCAGTTATATATTAAACAACATCAAACTTCAATAACAACCAACCAAAAACAAATATCATGGCAAAGCTAAATTTTGGCGGAACCGAGGAAAATGTGGTAACCAGAGAAGAGTTTCCACTTAGTAAAGCACAAGAAATCCTAAAAAATGAAACCGTTGCCGTTATCGGTTATGGAGTACAGGGTCCCGGCCAGGCATTGAACCAGAAAGATAATGGTATCAATGTGATCGTTGGACAGCGTAAGGATTCTAAAACATGGGATAAAGCAGTCCGCGATGGCTTTGTGCCCGGTGAAACATTGTTTGAAATAGAAGAGGCACTGAAACGTGGTACCATTATCTGTTACCTGCTCAGTGATGCTGCACAGATAAAATTGTGGCCCACAGTTCAGAAGCACCTGACCAAAGGAAAGGCTTTGTATTTCTCCCATGGTTTCGGTATAACTTTTAATGAGCAAACAGGTATCATTCCTCCCAAAGATGTAGATGTATTCCTGGTAGCTCCAAAAGGATCCGGAACTTCCCTGAGAAGAATGTTCCTCCAGGGACGTGGTTTAAATAGCTCTTATTCTATCTATCAGGATGCTACAGGTAAAGCATTTGACAGGGTAATTGCATTGGGTATTGCAGTAGGTAGTGGTTACCTGTTTGAAACAAATTTCAAAAAAGAAGTATACTCGGATCTGACTGGAGAAAGAGGAACACTGATGGGAGCTATCCAGGGAATTTTCGCTGCACAATACCAGGTATTGCGCGATAAGGGTCACACACCTTCTGAAGCATTCAATGAAACAGTAGAAGAGCTTACTCAATCGCTTATGCCATTGGTTGCAGAAAATGGAATGGACTGGATGTATGCCAACTGTTCTACTACTGCACAACGTGGCGCCCTGGACTGGTGGAAGAAATTCCGTGATGCTACTGCACCTGTATTCAAAGAATTGTATGAAAGCGTAGCAGCAGGTAAAGAAAGCCAGCGCTCTATCGATAGCAATTCACAGCCTGATTACCGTGAGAAACTGGAACTGGAATTAAAAGAGCTCCGTGAAAGCGAAATGTGGCAGGCCGGGAAAACAGTTAGGAGCCTGCGTCCGGAAAATCAGAAAGTGGCTACTGCTCCTGCAAATTCATCTTCAACAAAAGATACATTCAGACAGCAGGCGCTGAAAACCGAATCCATTGGTTAATCCCCTTGGTTAAATGATAATGAGTCAAACGACTTTACATACGGTTAACCCCAAAAGCTTCACTCCTGACCTCTCCGCCGCGGCGGAGAGGCTGGAGGATGTTTTCAATTTATTGGATTGTAAAGAAGCTGCCCGCAGGCTGCAAGGTGTTGCATACAGGACACCGCTGCAGCTGAATTATAATTTATCCCGCAAGTATCAATGTAAAGTTTACCTGAAGCGTGAAGACCTGCAGGTAGTTCGTTCCTATAAATTACGCGGCGCTTATAACATGATGAGCAGTTTGCCGGAGGAACAGCTGAAGAAAGGCGTAGTGGCAGCTAGCTCAGGTAATCATGCACAGGGATTTGCTTTCAGTTGTAAAAAACTGGGAGTAAAAGGAGTTGTATTCATGCCGGTGATCACTCCCCGCCAAAAGGTTAACCAGACAAAAATGTTTGGAGAGGCCTATATAGAAGTTATTCTTACCGGCGATACTTTCGATGATTGTGCCATTGCAGCACATAAATACACTGAAGAAAATGGAATGACCTTCATTCCTCCATTCGATGATTACCGCATCATTGAAGGCCAGGGAACTGTGGGACTTGAGATCCTGGAAGACCAGCAGGATATCGATTATGTACTAGTACCCATTGGCGGCGGTGGCTTAAGTGCCGGTGTTGGCGCTTATTTCAAACAGCATTCTCCCAAGACAAAAATTATTGGTCTTGAACCGGAAGGTGCTCCTTCCATGCTGGAGGCCTTGAAAGCCGGACATCCGGTTACGCTTTCAACTATCGAGCGTTTCGTAGATGGCGCTGCCGTAAAGAGAGTGGGTGATCTCACTTTTTCCATCTGCAAAGAAGTATTGGATGATATGCGGCTGGTTCCGGAAGGAAAGATCTGTACTACCATTCTCCGCTTATATAATGAGGACGCAATAGTGGTTGAACCAGCCGGTGCCCTATCAATTGCCGCACTCGATGAGATTTCCAGTGAACTAAAAGGCAAAAAAGTAGTTTGTATAGTTAGCGGAAGCAACAATGATATCGACAGGATGCAGGAGATCAAAGAAAGAAGTCTTCAATACGAAGGTTTGAAGCATTATTTCCTGATCAGCTTTGCACAAAGACCCGGAGCGCTGAAGGAATTCGTCAATAATGTCCTTGGCCCAACTGATGATATCACCCGGTTTGAATTTTTTCAAAAAACGAATAAAGAGAAAGGACCCGCACTGGTAGGAGTAGAATTGCAATCGAAAATGGACTATGAACTGCTGATCAACAAAATGCGGGATTGCCAGATAAATTATACCGAATTAAATAAAAACGATACGCTGTTTGGATACCTGGTTTAAGGGTGTCCTTACTGGGAGTACAATGGGGAAAAATCTGGGTCTCAGGACCCGGAAAACGCCAAAAAAATCGTACTTTCAAGCGTATTGCTTGCCTCCCTGAAAAGGGCAGGTCCCATTGATTACATTATAAAAAACAATGATGCGAAATATGGTAAGCAATACTGGTTTATATGACCCTTCCTTTGAACACGATGCCTGCGGTATCGGGTTCGTTGCCAACATCAAGGGAGGTAAATCCCACCAGATCATTTCGGATGCGCTGACCGTGCTTGAAAACATGGAACACAGGGGTGCGTGCGGCTGTGAAAATAATACCGGAGATGGAGCCGGAATTATGATCCAGATGCCTCATGAGTTTTTCTTTGATGAGTGTATCCGCCTGGGCGTGCATCTTCCCTCTTATGGCAAATATGGTGTGGGTGTGATCTTCTTTCCCAAGGAAGTTCGTCTGCGGGAAGAGTGTCGTGATATATTCAATCGCACAGCGGAGAAACTTGGCCTTGAGATCCTCGCTTACCGTAAGGTTCCAGTTAACCGTTTTGATATCGGCCCTACTGCACTCAGTGTTGAACCAGAAATAGAACAGGTGTTCATTGCCTGCCCCGACCATATTTCCAATCCGGATGAATTTGAAAGAAAGCTTTTTGTGTTGCGCAATTTCGCAAGCAATACCATTTTCAATACAGTAAAGAAAGATGATATCGGATTCTATATCGCATCACTTTCCTACAAAACAATTGTATACAAGGGGCA
>JAJKIP010000068.1 GCA_021154405.1 Segetibacter sp.
ACTATTGTTACAGGCTGCAATAAAAAGGAGTGCAATAATAATTCCGGCATTAAAGAGTTTACGAAGGTTCATGATAATGAATTTAAATATTTGAGGAGGCCCCTGCTGGTATTAAAACTGGCAAGGGCAGCTAAATTACGATTTGAATGATCGCAAATAGAAGGCCGGAGGTTGTGCAAAAGTCAATGAAATGAAAAAAGACCTTGGGAAAGGTCTTTTTTTTCGGACGGAATAAGAGTGGGAGTGAAAGTAGGGCGGGTACTATATACTTGGGCTCCGATATGTATCGGAGTTAATTAAGAGAATAGTGGCTCCTCTTATGGTTAAAAGCGTTTATTTGGCAAAAGGTAAATTCTTGTGAAGTACCGCGAAGGACCAGATATACCTGGTATGACGGCAAATAGAAGGTTGCGTAGAATTGGTTCATCGGGTTACGGTTAAGATTCAGATTTCGATAACGAGGATAAAAATACTGTCCATTTTGTATTTTTCCTAGCTTTTTACCGAAAAAATACTGCTATTTTTTGAACAGTATTTTTACTGAAGCAGTGTAATGGACTGATTAAGAGCCAGAACCCATATTTTTGCACTACTCAAAAAATCGACTAATCGAATGAAAAAAGTATTTCTCCATCATGTGTATTTCTGGCTAAAGAATCCGGGCAATAAGCTGGACCGCGACAAGCTGGTTGAGGGATTGACCAAACTCTCAAAAGTAGCAACCATTAAAAATTTCCATATAGGCAAACCAGCGAATACGAGTCGCGGTGTAATTGACACCAGCTATGATATATCCTGGTTTACCGAATTTGCAAATGATGAGGACCAGGCAAGTTATCAGACTGATCCCATCCACCTGAAATTTGTGGAAGACTGTTCACATCTCTGGCAGAAAGTTATCGTTTACGATACGGTGGATGTATAAAAACGGATTTAACTAAAGGCTAAAAGCTTTTAGCCTTAGTCATTAACAACAATACCGTAACTTTGCGCCCACTATGACACAGGAAAAATTACAGGATATGCGGTCCCGCATTGCCGGGATAAGGAGGTTTCTTTGACGTCGCTAACAGACAGCAGAAGATAGCCGAAGAAAAACAGCTTTCACTAAGCCCGGGCTTTTGGGATGATAATAAAAGAGCTACGGAAATCTTAAAGAATATCAAGCTTAACGAATACTGGGTGAACCTGTATGAACAGGTGAACATGGCAGTAGAGGATTTTGCTGTGCTCTTTGAGTTCTGGAAGGGAGGTGATGCTACCGAAGAAGAAACCAAAGGGGCTTACGAAAAGGCCATGAACCTGCTGGATGAAGCTGAGTTCAAAAGCACCCTCAATGAACCCGAAGATGAATTGCCTGCAGTATTGCAGATCAATTCAGGCGCTGGTGGTACAGAAAGCCAGGACTGGGCTGAAATGCTTGCCCGTATGTATCGAATGTATGGCGAGAAGCAGGGTTGGAAAGTTACCGAACTGGATTGGGTCTGGGGAGATGGCGCCGGAATTAAAACTGCCACTCTGCAGTTTGATGGTCCCTTTGCTTATGGTTTCCTTAAAGCTGAAAGCGGAGTACACCGCCTGGTAAGAATTTCTCCATTCGACAGTAATGCAAGAAGGCATACTTCTTTCGTGTCCGTATTTGTTTACCCTCTGGTAGATGATTCTATCAATATTGAAATTAAGCCTGCTGATGTAAAGATGGAAACATCCAGAAGTGGTGGGGCAGGCGGACAGAATGTAAATAAAGTGGAGACCAAGGTCCAGTTGACACATATTCCCACAGGTATTGTGGTGGTTTGTCAGCAGGACAGATCCCAGTTAGGAAACCGGGAACGTGCAATGGAAATGCTGAAAAGCCGCCTGTATGAACTGGAACTGCGGAAACGAAATGAATTGAAAGACGCAGTGAACAGTACAAAGAAAAAAATAGAATGGGGCAGCCAGATAAGATCATACGTTTTTCATCCATACAAGATGATCAAGGACCATCGCACTGATTTTGAAACAGGCAATATACAGCCAGTAATGGACGGAGAACTGGACGGATTTATCAAGGCTTATTTAATGAGTGAGAAAGAACCTGGAACAAGTTCATAAAATTTCAAGGCACACACTACATAAACACACAACATGAGTATTGGAACGTTTTCCTATCCTTTGCCAGCCAATGAACCTGTGCTGGCCTATTCACCCAATAGTCCTGAAAAGAAAAGACTGAAAGAAGTATTGTCTGAGTTAAAGAAGAAGCAGGAAGATATACCTATGTATATCGGAGGAAAAGAAATCCGTACCAATAAAAAAGTAGCTATCCATCCACCACATCAGCGCAATCATGTGCTTGGCCATTTTCATGCAGGGGAGGAGAAACATATACAGCAGGCCATTGACGCCGCCCTGGCAGCAAAGGAAGGCTGGGCCAATACGAGCTGGGAGAACAGGGCAAATATATTCCTGCGTGCAGCAGACCTGATTGCCACAAAGTATCGCCCCTATATGAATGGGACTACCATGCTGGGCCAGAGCAAGAATGCATTTCAGGCAGAGATAGATTCGGCGTGTGAGCTTATCGACTTCCTTCGTTTCAATGTTCATTTCTTAAGTGAAATATACAGGCAGCAACCGATTAGCAGTCCGGGTATTCATAACCGAATGGAATATCGTCCGCTGGAAGGATTTGTATTGGCAGTAACTCCATTCAACTTTACAGCTATTGGTGGTAATCTGCCTACCAGTGCGGCCATGTGTGGGAATGTAGTAGTATGGAAGCCTGCAAACACACAGGTTTACTCTGCCCAGATGATAATGCGGGTATTGAAAGAGGCTGGTTTACCGGACGGTGTAATCAATCTCATTTATGTGGATGGTCCAACCCTCGGCAAGATATGTTTCAACCACAGAGATTTTGGTGGTGTGCATTTCACAGGCTCTACTGGGGTATTCAACAATATGTGGGAAACAATCGGGAAGAATATGGCTATGTATAAATCCTATCCGCGTATTGTTGGAGAAACAGGAGGTAAGGATTTTGTGATTGCCCACAAGACTGCAGATCCAGACGTTGTAGCAACAGCACTGTTAAGAGGTGCATTCGAATTTCAGGGTCAAAAATGTTCTGCAGCATCACGCGCATACATTCCGTCAAATATTGCTGAGGAAGTAAAGAAGAAACTGATTGCGGGAGTGAAAAGCTTTAAGATGGGAACGGTGGAAGATTTTACCAATTTCATCAATGCAGTCATTGATGAAAAGAGTTTTGACAAGATCAAATCTTATATTGATAATGCCCGGAAAGATCCCAAAGCTGACATCTGGGTAGGAGGAAAATGTGATAAGAAAGAAGGCTATTTCATTGAGCCTACTGTTATCGAGGCAAAGAATCCCAAATACGTGACCATGTGTGAAGAGATATTCGGGCCTGTACTTACTGTGTATATATATCCTGCCAATAGTTTTGAAAAAACACTGGAACTGGTAGATTCAACTTCTCCTTATGCGCTTACCGGCTCAATCATTGCCCAGGACAGGCAGGTCGTTGATCTTGCAACAAACAAACTCCGCAATGCCGCAGGTAATTTTTATATCAATGATAAACCAACAGGCGCGGTAGTGGGGCAACAGCCGTTTGGTGGTGCCCGTGCCAGTGGAACAAATGATAAAGCAGGTTCAATCCTGAACCTTTATCGCTGGCTTAGCGCAAGAACCATAAAAGAAACATTCAGTCCTCCTACGGATTATCGCTATCCTTTTATGCAGAGTAAATAGTGAAGATAGTAACTTAAAAGCTGCACGCATATCCCAGGTAATCATTGCTTTGCGCGACCTGAATGGCCTAAAAGGCATCATTTGCGGAAAGTCCTCGATTTTTAGTGTATCTCTCCGATACGGCACTTGGGAAAATACTCGAAAATACTGATTTTCAGCTGGCTACAGGCACTGTTTATTGCAGAATGAAAAGTGGGATATTATGTTTGTCCCATTAACTGTCTTTTTAAATATTTAAAAAAAACTTCCACTTATGAAAAAGCTATTTTTCGCGATCGCAATTTTGATCGTTGCCTTATCCTCAAACGCCCAGGAGTATAAACCTTTCAAGGTTGACCTCGCGCTGGGTTATGCTGTACCTGGCGGTAAAGGTGCCAAGGGCGGTGTTTTGTTCGCTATCGAACCAAAGTATGCTGTAATGGACAAACTGGTTGTAGGTCTTCGTATGGAAGCCGCTGTAGTTGCCCGTGGTTATGCTGGTACTAACGTTGAAGAAGATATGAGTGTAGACGTTAAAGCATCTGGCTCTTACCTTGCTACTGCAGATTATTTCTATACTGGAAACCATAAATTCCGTGCTTTCAGCGGTGTTGGTACTGGTATCTTCTCAATTGCTGCTGCTTCAGTATCTACAGGATCTGAAACTGTTGCTGCTGGCAGTGGTTCTAAATTCGGTGGACTGGTAAGATCTGGTATTGAAGCCGGACACTTCCGTTTCGCTGTTGAGTACAACCTGGTTCCAAAAACTAAATTGGTAACTGAAGACAACACTACTATCGAATCCAAGAATGGTTACATCGGATTCAAGATCGGTGCTACCATCGGTGGTGGTAAAAAATAATTATACCCGATAAAGAAAACCTTAAAGGACTGTCGAAAGACAGTCTTTTTTGTTTTTATCAGGTGGTTTACTTGATTTTAGTTGATTATTTTTAGGGGCAAATAGAAAGTATTGAAATTAATCCTGTCAGAACAGCAATTATCTATCACTATCCGGCGACTGGCTTCGCAGGTGCTGGAGAACAATGATAGTTTTTCCAATACGGTAATAATTGGCTTACAGCCTCGCGGAATTTATGTTTCCGATAGACTGGTTAACGAAATAAAGAAACAACTGCCCGGTGTTGCAGTTCAGTACGGCAAGCTGGACATTACTTTTTACCGTGATGATATCCGCAAGGAGCTGCATATTGCAAACCAGACAGATATTCCCTTTTCCCTTGAAGGAAAGAAGATCGTTCTGGTAGATGATGTGTTGTATACAGGACGCACCATCAGGGCTGCACTGGACGCTATCCTGGCTTTTGGCCGGCCGGAGAATGTTGAGCTATGCGTTTTGATTGACCGCCGTTTTAGCCGCCAGTTCCCCATACAGCCGGATTATACCGGTAAGGCCATAGATTCCATCATTTCCCAGAAAGTGAAAGTATTCTGGAAAGAGAAGGATGGTAAAGATGAAGTTGCCCTATTGGAGTAATATGTATTTTTCCCTTACCTTCGACCTTTAATGAGCCTTTCTACCAAACATCTTCTCGGTATCAGAGACCTTAAAAAAGAAGATATTTCCCTCATTCTCCAGACAGCGGAACAGTTCAAAGAAGTTTTACAGCGGCCAGTCAAAAAAGTCCCTTCACTGCGTGATATAGTGGTGGTCAACCTCTTTTTTGAGAACTCCACCCGCACCCGCATTTCCTTTGAGCTGGCAGAGAAGCGCCTTTCTGCCGATACCGTGAATTTTACGGCTTCCTCCTCATCGGTATCAAAAGGGGAAACCCTCCTGGATACAGTCAACAATATCCTCTCCATGAAGGTGGATATGGTAGTGATGCGGCACAGTGCAAGTGGCGCACCGCATTTCCTGGCCAATCATATCCCTGCAGCCATTATCAATGCAGGAGATGGAATCAATGAACATCCTACACAGGGACTGCTGGATGCGCTTTCCATCAAGGAAAAAACCGGATCCCTGGAAGGAAGAAAAGTGGCTATCATCGGAGACATCATGCACAGTCGCGTTGCTCAAAGCAATATTTATCTCCTCAAAAAAATGGGTGCCGAAGTAACAGTGTGCGGTCCGCCCACACTGATACCGAAATATATCAGCCAGGCATTAGGAGTGAATGTCAGCTACCATCTCAGGGAAACGCTTGAATGGTGTGATGTTGCCAATGTGTTGCGTATTCAGCTGGAAAGACAAAACCAGGTTTTGTTCTCTTCATTAAGAGAATACAGCCTGGCATATGGTATCAATCGCCAGATGCTGGACAGTCTGCACAAAGAAATCGTGATCATGCATCCCGGACCAATTAACAGGGGAGTGGAACTGGACAGTGATGTAGCGGACAGCAAACAATCCATAATTTTACAACAGGTGGAAAACGGAGTGGCAGTAAGGATGGCAGTGTTGTATCTGCTTGCAAACAGGAATAATTAGATTAACCGACTTCAAATCTCATGGAACGAATTTGCCTCTTTCCCGGAACCTTTGATCCAATCACCCTGGGCCATGTGGATATCATTGACAGGGCCATGCCCTTGTTCGACAAAATCATTGTTGGTGTGGGTTTGAATTCCTCCAAGGTGCCCATGTTCTCACCGGAACAACGGATGCAATGGATCAACGAGATCTATAAAAATGAACCCAGGGTAGAAGGAGCAGTATATGAAGGATTGACTGTGGAATTCTGCAAGAAGATCAAAGCGAAATTCATTCTGCGTGGCATCCGGTACGTAAGTGATTTTGAATATGAGAAAACAATTGCCGATGCGAACCGTACAATGGATAATTCCATTGAAACAGTTTTCCTTACCGGTGAACCAAAATATACATCCGTTGCCTCAACAATTGTCAGGGATATTATCCGTAATGGTGGAAATGCGGAACCGTTTCTTCCTCCAATCGTTTTTCAATCACTTTCAAAAAAATAGAAATGCCCCCAATCTGGTTTAATAAGGAGCTGACCCTGGATGCCATGAAATCCCTTGGCAAAGGGACAATGGCTGAACATATCGGAATAGAGTGGACTGAGCTTGGCGAAAATTTCATCAGCGCTAAAATGCCTGTAGATCACCGCACCCTCCAACCATATGGATTATTGCATGGCGGCGCCTCCTGTGTACTTGCAGAAACGATTGGAAGTGTTGCTTCTGCCATGGTGGTTGATCATTCTAAATTTGTTGCTGTAGGATTAGATATCAATGCCAATCACGTTAGAAGTGCAAGACAGGGGTGGGTTATAGGAACTGCCACTCCACTCCACCTTGGAAGCAATAC
>JAJKIP010000069.1 GCA_021154405.1 Segetibacter sp.
GATCCATTGAATACTTCGCCAGAGTGGACTACATCTGCAAATGGAATTCTGCCGGGACTGTTGAACAATTTATCATTACAGGTTACCACATTATATGGCTACACGGCAACCAACCTGGGCGATATCGATGGAGATACTTATGATGATGTGGCTATTGGTGCGCCAGGCATGGCCGATGTGATTAGTGGTTCCGGTGCTTTACTGAATGTGGGTGCTGTATTTATCTATAAAGGATCACCAACCGGTTTTTCTGTTACCCCCAATAAAGTTTTGCAACCAGCTACGGCAGGAGCAGGGGCATTGTTTGGTCTCAGCATTGAGGCTGGAAATATCAGTGCTGATGGAAAGAATGATATTTTGATAGGGGCGCCTATGGATACCTACCAGACAACGGTTAGTGGATTGCTGGGTAATGTAAATGTGAATGTGAAAGCAGGTAAAGTTTATTATTACAGAAGTGAGGATCTGCTTTCGGCTTCAAATCCTTCTCCTTTTTTACAGATCAGGTTGCAGGGAGATAATTTCTTTGGTACCGGTATTTTAGGTTTATTGGACAATACGGATGTGAATGCGCTATTTGGTTATTCAATAGGCGTAACTGATGACCTTAATGGTGATGGCAGGCAGGATATAATTATTGGTTGCCCGGCTTATCTCGGTAAAAACCTGCTTTCAGTTCAGAGTGGTGCCGCTTTTGTATATTATTCAAACAACCTGGGCACTACTTCTCCGGTTCAGTTGGCGGTGCCCACACCTTCAATTCTGGGATTGTTGACCCTTCCGGTTGCAAACCTGAATGGGTTATTGTTCGGATTTAGTGTTGAAGGAACTGGTGATTATAATAATGATGGGCGCCCGGATGTAGTAGTGGGCGCTCCAGCAGGTATTAATCTTAATTCACTTGGTGGCATTTTCAGCGGCCAGATATTGGGTGGAAGCGCCTATGTATATTATGGTAATGGATCAGGTGTAAATAGCTCCATCGGTGCAACATTACAGGCTTCCCCTTCTGGTTTGCTAAGCAATGCAGCCAATCTCTTTGGCTATAAAATAAAAGCGGTAAAGAATGCGGCTGGTGCTCGCAATGGTAATATCCTTGTGAGTGCTGTTAATGGTGGCGTGATCAGTAATGTTGTAAATGGCTTACGTCTAAAAGCCGGGCAGGTACACGTATTTAAAAAGAAAACAGGTGCTTTCACCAGTCCTGTTAATTCTGACCAGGCTTTATCTTCTCCAAGATCAACTTCTCTATTGGCATTATTGTCGGCTCAAAACCTGAATGTATCCCTGTTGTATGGGGCTTCCATGGATAATATGCGCGATATTAATTGTGATGGCTATTCTGATATTATTATCGGTGAACCGTTATCAACCAACGTTCCGATCATTGGAGCGAATGTTACAGGAGGTGCTGTGTATGCCTATTATGGCCAGGCTAACGGTTCTTATGCAACCTCTCCAGCCTGGAGTGCCTACCCTGAAGTTTCTCCTTTGTTAGGGGTAAATGCAACGGCTTTATTTGGATTTAGTGTTGCTGGTGGTATTCATTCTTATGGTCCTTCAGGTCATTACCGTGCTATTGCGGGCGGACCTACCAATTCACTTGACTTTGGTTCCGGGTTGTTGAATCTCGGCAATACGATCGGTACATTGATGGACTTCACATTTGATAATAATGGTATCGGAAAGGCATATAGCTTTGAAACCAATCTTTGTTCAGGAAGTTTGATCACTCTGCCGGTGAGTATCCGCGATTTTAGTGGAGAACAGTTTGATCGAACCATAAAATTAAACTGGTCAACTTCTGATGAGATTAACCTCAGCCTTTATGAGCTTCAACGCAGTGCTGATGGAAAGAATTTTGAAGCGATTGCGATTGTGTTTTCACAGAACGGTAGCAATAATCTTTATAATTATGTTGATAAGGAACCCCTGGATGGAGTGAATTACTATCGTCTCAAGATGGTAAACAATGATACCAGATTTGAATATTCTAAAGTTATTTCATTCCAGTTTGGAAAGATCACGGCAGGATTGATCACTATTGCTCCTAATCCAGTAAAGGAGATTATCAGAATTAAACTATCTGGTATGGCAACAGGCACTTATTCGGCCCGCTTGTTTACTTCCGGAGGTCAGCTGGTAACAGTTAAAAAAATTAATATTACCCAGTCCACGCAGGTGGAAACAATAAATCGTGAAGCTTCCATGCTTCCGGGAACTTATTGGCTGCAGGTAACTGACAGCTATGAAAAAAGTATAAGGACGGTTAAATTGGTCATCGGTGACTAAATGTACAAGAACTAATAGGTTCAAAGGGAGCTCAGAGCAGGGCTCCCTTTTTTTATCTAAAATTAGTACGCTGAATTTCCCTGCGTTTTATCGCATTTTGCAGATTTGGCAAATTACAGGATACCGCAGGACAGTAGAATTGGGGTACGATCACTATTTTTAGTAACTTTTGAGAAGATTACTTAATTTGACTGCCCAACGGTATTAATCAGAGTTGCTAAAGGCCCAACAGGCCTTTTCACTACATATTTGGTTTCGAGGCTTTGGTGCTATTTTACCATTCGCCTAAACCTCGAAAGCAAAAAGGGCGTACCCTGATTAATAATGGGAAAACTAATCTGGACGAGGAAATGCGAGCTTGCTGTATTGCTATACTGAGTTTCTTGCTATGCCCATGCGTGTTACCTGCTCAAACTGACCAATACAGGTTTTTGAGACTTGGAACAGATAACGGGTTATCCCATAATCGCGTCAATTGCATCCTGCAGGATAGCCGTGGTTTTATGTGGTTCGGCACCATGTCCGGCCTCAACCGGTACGACGGCTATAATTTTCACATTTTCAAACACGATCTCAGGGACTCAACCACGCTCATCGATGATTATATCTCACAGATCATGGAGGGTCCTGACAGGAAGCTGTGGATCCAAACCCGTAATGGGTTGAATATTTATGATCCTTTAACTGAAAAGTTTGATCGTAGTCCGGAAGCATATTTAAAGGAATTGTCTATTCCTGATGGAGGCATTACAGAGATCCATAAGGACAGAAAGGGAGATTTCTGGCTGATCCATCCCCAATACGGCCTGTTTAAATACATGCCCGAAACGCGCACCACAAAAAGAATACATCAGGCCGGCAATGTATTGCCCGGGATAGTAGCAAGTTTTGGAGAAGACTCACAGGGCTATTTCTGGGTCATCTACCAGGATGGATTGATCGAGAAACTGGATAGGGAAACGAATGCAGTTATTTATCGCACCCAGGTACTGAGGAATGTTTCCAAAGGCGAGTTGCTGGGATATAACCTCTTTATCGATAAGCAAAATGAACTCTGGATATATGTTCCTGGTGCACCAAAGGGCATTTATTATTTTAATCCTTTTATGGGTGTTTTGCGCCCGATCAATACTGAAACCGGAGCCATTCATTTGAACAGGAACATTGTAAATGGCGTTTTGCAGGACAAGAAGGGAAAGATCTGGATTGGAACAGACCATGGCGGAGTAAACCTGCTGGATAAAAAGGATTTCTCTATTCGCTATCTCCTGAACAACGCTGATGATAACAAGAGTTTGAGTCAGAATAGCATCATTGCCATGCAGACGGATAATTCCGGAATAGTCTGGATCGGCACATACAAGCAGGGTGTCAATTATTATTACGAGAATAGCATTCAGTTTGCGTTATACCGGCATCAACCTTCTGATCCCAATAGCCTGGGTTATGATGATGTGAACCGCTTTGTTGAAGACAGGCGGGGAAATTTATGGATCGGTACCAATGGGGGAGGGCTGATCTATTTTGACAGGGAGACAGGGAAATTCAGGCAATATATTCATGACCCTAATAACCCTAATTCATTAGCAAACGATGTGATCGTGAGCCTGTGGATCGACCATCAGCAGAAATTGTGGATAGGTACCTATTATGGAGGCCTGGATTGTTATGATGGAGAGAAATTCATCCACTTTAAACATAACGCACAGGATGCATCCAGTATCTCTGATGATCGTGTTTGGGAGATCTACGAAGATTCGCAGAATAATTTATGGGTAGGAACATTGGGTGGCGGTGTTAATTTATTCGACAGGAAAAAGAATTCTTTTTACCGTTTTGGAGGATTGACCAATACCAGTTCTGTTTTTGCATTTATGGAAGACAGGGACGGAAATTTCTGGATTGGTACCATGGATGGGATTGATGTAAAGCTTAAAAAGCAGGATAACCTGGTTCATTACGCACATAATGAAAAGGATCATGCCTCACTTAGCAATAATAATATCCTTTGTATTGTGCAGGATAGTCGCGGCCTCATTTGGATCGGTACCAGGGAGGGCCTTAATCTCTACGATAAAAAAACAAATTCCTTCAGGACCTTCCGCACAGAAGATGGTCTGCCAGATAATGCCATATTAAATATACTGGAAGATGATAAAGCCAATCTCTGGATCAGTACTCCCAACGGACTTTCCAAGGCATCAATAGGCAGCAATAATAGAGCTGAGCTAGCCTTGCAATTCAAGAATTATGATGAGGTGGATGGTTTGCAGGGAAAAGAGTTCAATGAAAATGCCGCCTGGAAGAGTTCGCGAGGCGAATTGATATTTGGCGGTGCAAAAGGGTTTAATATATTTTATCCTGACAATGCACCTGTTAATAAAACATTGCCAACGGTTGTGTTGACAGATTTTGAAATATTCAATAAGAGCATGAGGGTGGGAGATAAAAGTGGCAAGAGAGTAATACTGGAAAAAGCTATTCCTGAAACGAAGGAGATCACACTGGCTTACAAGGATAATGTAATAGCCATTGAATTTGCGGCACTTAATTTTTCGAATACCGAGAAAAGTAAATATGCATATAAACTGGAAGGGTTTAATAAGGAGTGGTTATTGACAGATGCCAGTAATCGGAAGGCTACGTATACTAACCTTGATCCCGGTGACTATACTTTCAGGGTAAAGGCTTCAAATGAAGATGGTTTATGGAATGAGCAGGGAGTTACATTGAAAATAACTGTACTTCCTCCGATCTGGAGAACTCCTCTGGCATATATAATATATGGTCTCATTGCAATTGGCCTGTTATGGCTTGGCAGAAGACTGATAGTTCAAAGAACCAGGATGCGTTTCCAGATGGAGCAGGAACGAAAAGAAGCCCAGCGCATGCACAAACTGGACCTGATGAAGATTCGCTTCTTCACCAATGTCAGTCATGAGTTCCGGACTCCGCTGGCCCTGATATTGACACCCATTGAGAA
>JAJKIP010000070.1 GCA_021154405.1 Segetibacter sp.
TTGACACAACGTTCACCGCGAACTTTAAGGAAGGAAAATTTTATAAAGGAACTAAGGAAGGGATACTTGCAATTATCAAAAAGCTTGAAAAAAACGGCTTAAGTATTTATTATAATCCTGGCTGAAAAGTCTGGAACGGAAAGAGATATAAGATTGTTAAATCTGGCAGGATTAATAACCGTGATTTGTTTAATGATGTTTCTTTGGATGAGAGAATTTAGAGATTTGTAATTTAAATCAAGCTAACTTATGAAACACATTTTTACTTTCCTGGCAATTATTTTTATCTCTTTCAAAGGTTATAGTCAATTAATACTACCAGAAGGGATTCCAATTAAAGTTAAAACACTAAAAGAGCTATCCTCCAAGAAGGCACAGGTTGGAGACATTGTTTATTTCAGACTGGTTGAAAATTTACAGATCGACAGTATTACTGCGATTGACAGCACGGCTGAAGTAATAGGAGAAGTGATTGAAGCTGGAAAGGCGCGATCATTGGGAAGACCAGGGAAACTGGACTTTACAATCGATAACGTAAAAGCTGCTGATGGCCAAAATATAAGACTAAGAACAACTCCAAAAAGAATGATAGGCAAAGATAAAACTGGTGGGGTGGTAGCAGCTGCGGTGATTTTTGCTCCGGTAGCAATATTTTTAAAGGGAAAAGAGGTAGTCATTGAGGCCAATAAAGAATTTTTAGTGTATGTTGATTCCGATTATACTGTAAATGCCGCTAGATAATTAAGATAGAATAGAAAAAGGCCCCTTCCCTTGACCCAGGTTTTTATTTATCCAGGGTGCCAATAGTAGTTTCAGCCGATGGAATACATGCATTTGGTAATGCTAAAACAGAGGCTGGATTCAAAACCGTGCTAGAGATATTTGGAACTATGAAAAATAAAAAATAGTTCCAGAGATCCGGAATGATTAACTGGAGTAACATGAGAGCGAGAAATATAAGAAATTCATTGCTGTCTGCATTAGTCATTATAAGCTGGATTGTCATCTTATTCAGGATACTCAATTTAGTAAGAACTGATCAGGAGATTTCATACATTTTAATATCCTATTTTCTGATGCTTGGAATTGGGAGTCTGGGTGGAATCTTACTGCTAATCCTTAATGTCCTGAAACCAAGGAAGGTTAAATGCCTTTTTGTTTTTAATTTATTCGCTACCTGGAATTTGCTTATAGGAAGTTTTGGATTAGCTACTTTCTTTCAGCCAGGTCATAATCCTTATTTTGCGGCAGGTAGCATCTCTGTTGGAATTCTAATGTATAAGGCCATATATTCCTAGGAATTTTTAAAATTAGTAAACAGGTTGTTCCGGAAACTTTCGATCAATACAGGTTTGACTATGATAAAACAAATGATTAATAGAATTATTCTACCTATTATTTTTGGATGCTATATTAATTTGGTGTCTGCTCAAAGGCCAAAAAATGGCACGTATACTTATCAAATAGCCTTTGAAGAATGGGGAGGAAAATCTTTAGGAACAACCTGTACCGTTATTATCAAAGGCGACAAAATAAAGGTTTTGGATAATGGAAGTCGTGGCCTTATGGGCACTAAGGGCGACGTACTCGATAGTGGGATAATTGTTTTGCATAAATCTGGTAAATGGATAATTGGACATACCATTAAGGACAAAAACGCCAAAGAAATAGGAGGTTGTTCGGATGGACCTACGGTAATTGACTTCAAACGAAAAAAGTGGAGGACCTGTTAAGCCACCAGGTAAGATTCCATTCAAGCCTAAAAGAAGCAACGAATGTTTCGGGAACCGTCCAATGGATTGCGGGTGAAGAAATACCAGGGTCAGGTATAACAATGTTTTTGTAATCAAATATTGGTATATTCAGAATCTTAAATTGATGATTAACTTTAATCCCTGCGAATGGCAGTCTAAAAAAGGTAATTTACTATATCAATTAGCTACAATAATATGAGATATTTCTTTTCACTTATCCTGATTTCTTTCGTTAGCCAGGTTAATGGCCAGTGGAATCTTTGGAAATCGGAGCCAATTGACGAAAAGAATTTTAGCACCTGCCATGTGGCACAGCCTGTCTTGATCAAGCTATCAGGAGACAACGACACATTAACACTTGATGATATGAAATTCAAAATTCTTGGAAATTTTAAAGGATTGGAAGATTTTATGTTGTTAAGAGTGATTCCTTTTGGAAGGTATTTTTTAGCAAATGATGGGACTGGGGTATTCGAAGAGCTTATTGCTATGCCAATCTTTTCTCAATCCATGAAAGCATTTGTTTGCCAGGGAAATATTGCGGGCAGACCTAATATTGCATTCTACAAGATAAAGAACAATACAATCGATAAAGAGTTCGGTGTGGAATTAAGGGAAACCATAAATGTAGTTGATTGTGTGAATGATTCTTCATTTTGTGTTAAAGATATAAACAACAAATACTGGAAATATATTCGTAAGGAAGTAAAGTAATACAAGATTATGACCAAAGGCATCGATATTAAATATGTCCGTGAAACATATGAGCGTATGGCAGATAATGAACTAATCCGGATAGCCACCCGGGACGCCGAAGGTTTGACGCCAGAAGCTCAGCAGGTGATTAAAGAGGAAATTATCCGACGCAAGCTGGATATAAACATTATGAAGGCCGTGGAGGCGCAAAACAAAACGTTTACACTTGATGAGATTGACAGTTATTGCAATCTTATTCGCAATCTTTCCTGTCCTTCATGCGGTGAAACTTCCCGTAAGCTAAATGCAACTTTGACGAGTCAGGTTATGAGCTTTATAATATTTACCCACTGGTCCAAAAAAATTAAAATTGGCTGTCCAGACTGTCTGGACAAAGCTAATAACAATGCCCTGGTAACGTCCATATTTCTGGGATGGTGGGGTTTACCCTGGGGCATTATTCGTACACCAATAGCGATCGGACGAAATATCAAAAGTAAAAGAACAAATCGTGTGGACTTTCCAAATGATTACTTAAGGCAATATGCGCTGTCGAGGATTGGCCAACTTGAAACTTACCGAAATAATCAGGAACAATTGCAGCTATTAATTTCTTCTTTATAAATTGACTCGTTTTGCACAACCCATCCCGAATTTCTCTTTATTGTAGTATTATACACCGCATCAGTATTCGTTCAGGTTGCAGTAGTCAGCATTGAAAAAAAATGCCAAACTTTTTCCAGCAGAATAGCGGTAAGTGCAGAAATCTTTGAAGATGAATGGCGATGAGTTCAGAAGAAAATGGTTTTGATTGTGTCATAAAAAATATTGAATTTAATATATGAACATCCAGGTCATAAACACCCCATTGTCAATAATCGTCTATGGTTTTTCTGGCGCAGCCGGCGATAAAGATTATGCTGGAAAGGCATTCCAGCTTATGGATAGGATGTGGAAAGTTGTAAAAGGACAAAACCTGAAGAACAAAGGAATGAATATCTGGGTGTATGAACCGGATAATATGGTATTCGCAGGTGTTGAACTCGAAAATGGTCCAGATGCTTCCACAGGCCTGGAACAGAAACTGATCAATCTTCCCAAATATGCCTACTACAAACACATTGGTCCTTACAACCTGATTAAGCAGGCTGGTACCAAAATGACTGATGAACTCAGACAACAGGGGCTGGAGACCATCCTGCCATACGTTGAAATTTACGGCCATTGGGGTCCGGATGAATCCAGGCTGGAAACGGAACTCCTGATGTCAATAAAGTAGTCTGTTTGATTTAAATTCTAGTAACAGTTACCTGCCGATTAACTGCATACCTATTTCACTTCCCCATTAACCTGTCGGTTGTTTACATTATCTTGTTGGGTACCGATATTATTTTATACCTACTATGTATTAAGGGTGATAAGTATAAACTATTAAATCGAACAAAATGGTTGCCAAGCTATCTATAAGTTATAAATTGGAGGTATTATTTGCTTTGCAATCCAATTAGTCTTATGCTTACATCAGGCGATATTCTATTGCGTCCATTACAGGACCATGATACAGGTGCATTGGCACATCTGGCCAATAATAAAAATATATCAGATAATCTTCGCGATTTCTTTCCTTATCCTTATTCCACTGCAGACGCTATCTTTTTTATCAGGCTGGTAAAAAAAGAAGATCCGCAAATGACATTTGCCATTACCTATCAGGGACAGTTCTGCGGTGTTATAGGGTTAATTGGACAGCCTGATGTGTATCGTAAAACTGCCGAGATCGGGTATTGGCTGGGGGAACCATTCTGGAACAAGGGCATTGCAACAATTGCTGTAAAGCTCGTGACGGAATATGGACTACAGCAACTGGACTTTATCCGTATTCATACCGGAGTTTTTGAGTATAATATCGGTTCCATGAGAGTTCTGGAGAAAAATGGTTATAAGTGTGAGGGTGTTTTTGAGAAATCGGTAATAAAGAATGGAAAAGTATGGGATGAACATCGCTTTGCAAAGACTAAATAAGATAATCGTTTTGCCAGAATTCATAAATTCTTCAAACCTTATTCCACACATCAGCTAATACGAATAAGTCATTTAGGGGACCTGCACATAATCAAACGATTTCTCCAGCTTCGCAGTCATTTCAAATCTCATTATTTACTTCTTCGCCAGCACTTCGGGATTAATGATGTTCGGAACCTTGCCATTGCGATAGAATTCCACAATATTCACTGCAGCCATTCTTGACATTTCGCCCCTTGCCTCAATAGTGGCTGAACCAATATGTGGTAGTATAGCCACATTCTCCATTTCCAGTAAGGGATTGTCCTTCTTCATCGGTTCTGGATTAGTTACATCCAGTCCCGCTCCCCAGATTACTCCATTTTTCAGTGCTTCCAATAGATCCTCTTCATTGTGTACTGGCCCTCGCGCAGTATTTACAAATATGGAAGTAGGCTTCATTTTAGAAAATGCCTCCTTATTGAAAATGCCCCTTGTTTCATTTGAAAGTACACAATGAGCAGATAGTACATCACTTTGACTGAGCAGATCATCAAAACTAACCAATTTGGCATCCAACAATTTCTCAGCTTCCTTATCAGGCTTACGGTTGTGGTATAGAATCTTCATGTCATAAGCACCCTTACATCGTTTTGCCATTTCAATACCAATTCGTCCCATTCCGAATATCCCTAAAGTTTTTCCCTTAAGCTCCATTCCCAAATTAGCTACGGGACGGAAATGATTCCATTCGCCCCTGATAATTCTTTTGTGCATATAAAAAAACTTCCTGGAAACTGATAGCATTAATCCGAAAGCAATATCAGCAGTAGCATCACTCATGGCTCCGGGTGCATAGCCCAATGGAATGCCTAACCTGGTAGCCGTTGCCACATCTATATTATCAAAGCCGGCAGCGAACTGGGAAATGATATCCAGGTGCTTGCATTCAGTAATAAAAGCTGAGTCAATCCTATCTGTACTTATACATAACACTGCATTTGCTTTTTTCCCTTCGGCTATTAGATCAGCTGATGGTATTGGTCGGTCATGCGGCCAGATTGTAACCGAAAATCCTTCTCTTTTTAATAAGTCGATCCCCGTATCAGGTATCACACGGGTAACAAATACTTTGATCTCCTGCATGTTTATATATCCATTAGTAGTTCTTACGATTATACTTTTGGTTCCCAGCCTTTCTGATATTCTCTTTTCCACAATTTCATGGCTTCTGCATCATTAAGGATGTGTCCATTATTTGGATCACAATGCAAGGTACGTCCAGTACGTTGTGCAATATTCGCTAAATGACAAAGCAATACTGATTTATGTCCTTCTATGATCGGAGAAATTACTTTACGGTTGCCCCTGATTGCTTCTGCAAAATTTTCAAAATGATAATTGTCGAGATTTCCATTGGCGCTAACAGAATTGGCTCCATTAGCGGCAGTGCTGGATTTAACTTCTTTGATCAATTTGTTGTTATAATCAAAGATCTTATAATCGTCATTACCTAAATTGACCAAAGTGCCTTTATCTCCATAAATGATAAATCCTCTGCCATTTCCTTCGGTTGGAAAATTATTACAACTTCTGCCCTCCCAGGTTATGCTTTTGTTGTTGCCGAATTCAAATGACGCGGTTTGTGTATCTGGAGTTTGCCAATCATCTTTAAAGGCATAGCGTCCACCTGCAGAAGTTACCTTGGTAGGATAATCTACTCCGAGGAACCAGCGACAGCAATCCAGTTCATGCGTAGCATTATTACAGGTCTCTGATGTTCCCCAATGCCAGAACCAGTGCCAGTTATAATGAACCAGGTTGTCCTGGTATTCACGCCTTGGTGCAGGTCCCTGCCAGAGATCAAAATCAAGCGTTGGGGGAGGAGCTATTTTCTTTCCAATTCCAATGCTCTTGCGATTATTATTGTACCAGCTTCTTGCGAAATAAGCATTTCCAATAACGCCTTCTTTAACCTGTTGAGCTGCTTCAATTAAAGTAGGAAAGCTTCTTCGCTGGCTACCCATCTGGATTACGGTATTGGGATATTTGTTCATAGCCTGTACCAGCATTTCTCCTTCATTCGGGTTATAACCACAGGGTTTCTCAACATATACATGTTTGCCATGTGTAATTCCAAGTAATGCTGCAGGTGTATGCCAGTGATCCGGGGCGGCAACGATCAACGCATCAAAGTCTTTCTTCCTGACCAACTCTCGAATATCTTTCATTACTAATGGTTTTTTATCGGCTGTAGCAAAAGGTTTCATGCCATTGGCAAGTGCTTTTTCTTCCACCTCACAGATGTAGGCAACTTCTACGTTGGCTAATCTTGAAAAGCTTTCTGCGAGGTAGGCGCCGCGACCATTAACTCCCATTACAGCTACAACTACCTTATTACTGGGAGCATGCTTCCCAAATACCGGAAAATTGAGTATGGTTACACCAGCGGTGGCAAGCGAGGAATTCCTGATAAATTTCCGTCGATTCATAGCATAATTGATTGATGGTAATAAAGATAAGAATAAGAAGTGAAGTCGGACTTTTTCCCGACCTTTGGACAACTCTTAAGCATGAGCCGAAAAGAACGAAGCCTTATTTTTTTGCTGGCGGCCCTCAATTTTACTCATATCCTGGACTTCATGATCATGATGCCACTGAGTAATTACCTGATGCCGTATTTTTCTATCTCGCCTCATCAATTCAGTTTGCTGGTAGGTGCTTATTCGCTTAGCGCTGTATTTTCCGGAATTTTATTATCCTCAATGGTAGACAAGCATGATCGTAAGAAGGTATTGCTTATAGTTTATGTCGGTTTTCTGCTGGGGACACTTGCATGTGGTTTTGCCAATTCCTATAAATTGTTAATGGCTGCCAGGCTTACCGCTGGTTTCTTCGGTGGAATTATTGGCGGCCAGGTATTTTCCATTATTTCTGATACTTTCTCTTATGAAAGGCGGGGTATGGCAGTTGGCTCCGTAATGGCAGCGTTTGCCATGGCTTCCATTGTAGGAGTGCCTGTTGCTTTATATCTCACCAATCTGTTTCATTATAACTGGCATGTACCTTTCTTAATGGTGGGTGGACTAGCCACTCTGCTTATACCCGTTATGATTATGATCCTGCCATCATTAAAAGACCATATCAACGACAATGATGATGCGAAATACCGATTCCAGGCATTGATAAAAGTTATTCAAAACCCTTCGCAGGGCATGGCGTTAATATTTACCATGCTGATGATGATGGGTCACTTCCTGATCATTCCCTTCATAAATCCTTATATGGAGTTTAATAAGGGATATACAAAGGGACAAATTCCAATGGTTTACCTGGTGGGAGGAATTGCCTCCCTGCTTTCCGCCATTTATCTGGGCAGGGTATCTGACAACCTGGGAAAGTTCAAAGTATTCACCGTTTCCGTATTGTCCTCTCTTATAATGGTCATCGGAATTACCAATATGCCTGTACTTCCTTTTTCCCTGGTACTTGTGTTTTTCGCCATCTGGTTCATCTTCGCAACGGGAAGAGGTGTTACTGCTCAGGCAATGGTAACTAATGTAGTGGAGAAGGAACAGCAGGGAAGTTTTATGGTACTCAACAGTAGCATGCAACATGCAGGAACATTCCTGGCCTCCATCATTTCCGGATATATTGTTATTGAGACTAAAACCGGAAGAATTGAGCGGTATGAATGGGTGGGTTATCTGAGCATCGTTGTTTTACTTGGGTGTTTTTTGCTTGGAAGGTATTTGTTCCGTCATATGGATAAGAAAGAGCCAGAGGGAGTGATAGCAAGCCAGGAGTAATCTGGGGTTTCCTTCTATTATGCGTTTCCATAGCTTGCAGTCCAGCATTTAATTTTCTATATTTATTGGGAATACCACACTCGCCCAAACCATTAACTCCACAAAAATGAAATTATTTATTGTTGTTGCCATAGTGCTGCTGGCAACTGTTTCTGGATGCAAATCCAAAACAGCTTTTGATTACAGTGAAAAGATCGTCAGGCTTGAAAGAGATCTTGGGCCACATATTGAAAAGGCAGATCAGCAAATGGCCAAATACCTGGAAACGCAAACCTATGATAGTGTTATTAGCATTAGTACACGGATGGAAAACCTGGTAGAAACCAAACTGGAAGTAATCAAAAATTCCCAACCACCTTCTGTTGAAGAGGCGGATAATTTTAAAAAAGCTGCGATCCGGTATTTCAATTATATGAAGAGTATGTACACGTCCTATAAAAATTTTGCAAGTCAAACTGAAGAAGAAGGAAAAGAAAAGGCAAGGCAGCAACTGGTAAGCCTGGCGGGGCAGGGTGAGGATGAGGTGAAGAATATGCAGATGGCTCAGCGGAAATATGCCCACGCAAATAATTTCAAGATAAAAGAAGAGAAAAAAGAAGCAGCCAGCCGTTAACCATTAACTTCTACCTATTAGCTTTTGTTTCTTATTATTGTATAACCCTATATACCGGATACCTTAAGTAGGCAGGTTCAAAATAAGGGGAATGCTGGAAAACAAAATTCAATTGTGCACTAGCACTTTTTGCAAAGGCTGTATCAGATAAGGTGCGTTTCTCCAACAGATCTTTCAAATCGGCGTTTTTCTTCAAATAATCAGCAGCGAAATCTTCAAACATGTATGCGGAAAAACCTTCTTTCTGGCCGAGTATTCCATCAAAAAAATTCCATGCGAAATAGGAATCCTCAGCATCTGGCTCCAGTGTTTCAATCAGAAAGCGGTTGCCCGCCTGATTCATGGGGATATACCAATCACCTTTTCGAAAACGGAGCTTTTCAACAGTTGTTTCTTTCATTACATCATTGTTCAGATGATGACCTTCATAAGGTTTGGCCAATGATTTGTAATCTGTGATATGGTATACCTCAACTTCTATAGTAGTATCTTTTTTCATTGGCTGCATTGATACCTTATTTAATTTTAAAAGATCGATTACTTTCCACCATCCCTGAGGAATAATATAGGCCAATGGTTTTTTGACAGTATGGTCCGGAGTATATTCATTATATATTTTCACTTTTTTCTCATACGGTTTATTCCTGTCGTAATACAAACGCGGTTGACCTGAAACTTCACTGACCTTGTGGCCTGCCTGGTAGCCTTTAAAAACATATTCCTGGAACCGGGTACGATCATTAGTCCAGCTTATGGTGAATTCCTGCTGAGTACTGCCAGCCTTTTTTGCATTGGAGCGATATAATCGTATTGCCTGGCTATTGGCTGCAGTGAATGCAATGAAGGATTGCATTAAGGCATAAGTTGCTTCTACCCGCTGCTTATAGGACTTCAGCATATGGGTCTCCGGAAGAAATGAAAAAGTTTGCCAAAGCGTGCCATAACCACTTCCATAGCGCGGACTATCCCAGAATTCCTGCCAGCCATTTTCTGGTGTTTCACCAAAATGGTTGACATAAGGGATGAGGTCATACCCCTTCTCCCGCATCAATGAATAAATACCTGGCTCAAATTTTTTGTTCATGAACTCACCCATTTCCCCGCCAAGCTTATTGTGCTGAGAGGCAAGGAGGGAAATTATGTGCTGGTAATCGGCCCCATTGCTTACGTGATTATCAATGAATACATCGGGATCGAGAATATGGAAGATTGCTGTAAAGGCGCGGGCGTCCTTTGAATCACATTTGATGAAATCCCTGTTCAGGTCGAGGTTTTGGGAATTGCCCCGAAATCCAAATTCTTCCGGGCCGTTCTGGTCAACCCGGTAGAAGGCGCTTCGATCAAGGCATCCACCAATATTATAAACCGGAATAATGGCCAATAAGATGTCTGGTGGAAGAGCAATATGGTTATTGGCAATATCCCTGGCAAGCAGCATGCTGGCATCAATGCCATCAGGCTCGCCGGGATGGATACCGTTATTGATAAGGATAAGGCTCTGGGACCGATTGTGAATGCCAGTTAGCGTGGTGGGTGCTTCCTTTGGAGAAATGATGACCAGGTTTAGTGGGAAACCAGCATCTGTGGTACCCATAGTAAACATTTTCACCCTGGTGGAGGCTGCATCAAGCTGTTTCCACCAGCTAATAACCTCCGGATAGGCAGGAGTTTGAGTGCCGTTGGAGCGCTCATATAGAGTCGGGGGCTGGCTGTAGCATGATAGAGCGGCGATAAGTCCGGTAAGGAGGCAAAAGGCTTTCATTTATCTGTTTTAGCGCTTAAAAATAAGGTATTGGCGTGTGGAAGACAGGATCGGGAAAGGTGACCACTGTTTAAACGTGAAGGGTGAGGGAATAAAAATATTTATGCAATCGGTTGCAACTTTCACTGCAAATCCCTTAATTTTAAGGTCAGTTAAGTTCTGTAACCGATTGCATAATTCAAGTGATAATATATGCCTTATCGGATAATATTATCCACTTTAAATTAATCCAGCCATGTACGAACGAAAAATGCCATTAAAGAAAAGAAGTGGAATTGATGTTACCTTCTACGTTATCGGGGGTAAATGGAAACGGGATATTATTTCCTGTCTCCATAAAGGCATCAAAAGGCCCAGTGAATTACAAAAGCACTTGGCCCAGGTGAGTGCCAGTGCAAGAGTATTGCGCCAGCAATTGAAGGAACTGGAAACATTCGGGATCATCTATAAAAAAGTATACCCGGTTGTGCCGCTTAAAGTAGAATACTTCCTTACCGATATTGGTCTGCAGTTGATCCCACTTTTTTCAGAGATGGAAGATTGGGGAACTAAATATGAAGGCACCAATAAAGTGCTTGAGAATGGCCATGTTATTTTCTCTCCTTCACCTGTTATTGTAAATAGCCAAAATTAAAACGGCACCCAAATGGATGCCGTTCTTATCAAAAAGGTTAATAAGCTTTTTAAGACAATTATTTTGACATGCTGTTCACTTTGCGAGCCAGTTTGCTTTTGAGATTGGCCGCTTTATTCTTGTGAATGATGCCTCTTTTAGCCAGTTTATCAATCATAGCGGCTGTAGCTGGAAACTGGTCAGCAGCCTCTTTATTAGTTTTTGATGCTTTCAGGTCACGGATCGCATTACGTGTGGTTTTGCCGTAATATTTATTCCTTTCCCTGCGTTTTGCAGCCTGGCGAACATCTTTTTTGGTAGCGCTGTGATTAGCCATTCTTCTTCAGATTTTAGCCCCTATTCCTCCCGATAATTATCGGGATTTCCGAAGGGACGGCAAAGGTAAGGCCGGGAAGGGGAATTGCCAAATTTTGATGCCTGTAAATAGCTTCTCCAATCCGGACAGCCCAGAGGGCTAAATTTCGGCAATTTGTGGCAAATAGCAGCCCTTGACAGACAGAATGGCCTCTGATTTTCAGACTTTTTAGGCGATATTTGTGTCCCTGAAATTGCAATCCAAAATTTCCTCTTTCATGAAGGACTTTTCGTATATCACCAGTTCACACCCTGAGTTTATTGAGAATCTGTACCGGGAATTCCAAAAAGACCCTAATAGTGTAGATCCTGAGTTAAAAAAATTCTTCGAAGGTTTTGACTTCGCTATTGGCAATGGTAAATCATATGCTAATGGCGCTGCGGTAACAACTGCTCCCGAAGCGCCTGCTGGTAAATCAACTGAAATAAAACCGGCGGATGTCGGCTGGAAAAAGGAACTGGGAGCCTATCGTCTGATACTCGGTTATCGCAATAAAGGCCACCTTATCGCCAAAACAAATCCTATCCGGGAAAGAAAAGACCGCGATGCGAATCTCAACCTTTCTTTTTTCAATCTTACGGAAGAGGACCTGAACAAGACCTTCCAGGTAGGTGAACGCATAGGAATTGGCGCCTCCACGCTTCAAAATATTCTCGGCCATCTTCAAAAAGTTTATGCTCATCACGTAGGTATTGAATTCAAATATATCAGTGACCAGGAAAAGGTAAACTGGCTCACCAAAGAAATGGAGCATAAATTTTCTGATGAGCTTTCCCTGGACAAAAAGAAAAGAATACTGGAGAAGCTGAACCAGGGTGTAATGTTTGAAAAATTCCTACACACCAAATATGTAGGTCAAAAA
>JAJKIP010000071.1 GCA_021154405.1 Segetibacter sp.
CAGCGAAACAAAAAAATCAAAATGAAAATGTGAATTCGCTGGTATATTATCCATAACGCCAGTTACTGTAAACAACTCGTTGTCTATTGTGAGTGTCTTCCCAATCGGTTCCTCACCATTAAAATATTTATTTGCCATTTCCTGTGTAAGCACAATAGCATGAGGAGCCATCAAGGCTGTTTTGGAATCACCCTTGATAAATGGGAGCGTGAATACCCTGAAAAAATTCGAATCCACGAGCACCAGCCTGCTTTCCTTAAAAGTTTTGTTATTATACGTGATTTTTGTGTCGCCGTTTATATGGAGCCTTGTGGCCTCTTCTACTTCAGGATAATCATTCTTCACAGCAGACGCCACCGGGGGCATTACATTTCCTTCCAATATTTTCCCGCCATTGATATTTGCTTTGAAAGCAATCCGGTAAGTCCTGTCGGCCTTTGCGTTAAACCGGTCGTAACTCAACTCATCCTGCACGTAAAGCATAATAACGAAACAAAGAGCAATGCCAATGGATAAGCCAAGGATATTAATTGTCGAGAACAATTTATTTTTCCGAATGTTTCGCCATGCAGTTTTGAAATAATTTTTCAGCATACAAGTTTTATTAAATACAGGGCGGTTAACATACGTGCTTCAACCACCGCAGGAAATTTATCAATAATCCTTACAGGAGTTAGTAAAAACATCTAATAACATGCCGGAATAAAGCAGTTATGATTTATAGCTGCGTAGCAAACAAAGGTCTTCAGGGCCAGTCCGATTCTGATACAAAACTGTCCGATTTTGATACAATCTTCACCAGCTACAGGGGATGCGTTCAACAGTCATATTGTAGATGTAGATTGTGACACCTAAAAAATACTTAGCCATATGGACATCAAAAATAAAGTGGCCTTAATCACAGGAGGAACGCATGGAATAGGTGCGCAAACAGCCCTGAAACTGGCAGCGGAAGGAGTGAAATTATGCGTAGTGGCAAGAAACGCTGACGTTACACAGATAGAGAAAGAGATCAAAGCGATAGGTGGTCAATGCATCAGTATCGCTGCCGACCTTTCAAAACCGGACGAATGTACAAGGGTGGTGAATAAAACCATAGAACTTATCGGTCCCATTGATATACTGGTACATTCAGCTGGTTCAGCAGCACCTGGCAGTTTATTGAATGTTGCCAGTGAAACCTGGTACAATGCTTTTGATATTCATGTACATGCCGCTTTTCATTTGTGCAGGGCAGCAGTGCCTTCCATGAAAACAAAGGGAGGAGGGTCGGTTATTCTAATTTCTTCCGCTGCTGGTATCCGGGGTGTGAGAAATGCGCTAGCTTATGCCGTAGTTAAAGGCGCTCTTCCACAGTTTGCAAGAGCGATGGCTTTTGAACTGGGTGATGATAATATAAAGGTGAATTGCGTTTCTCCCGGTGTGATACGCACGCGCTTCCAGGATTACCTGACTCAGGAACAGGTAAAAAATAATATAGAGAATCGAATTCCCCTGCATCACGAAGGTAAACCCGAAGATGTAGCGGATGCTATCTGTATGCTGATTAAAAATGATTTCATTACCGGTGAAAACCTCGTCATCGATGGAGGCATGACAATGCGCATTGTTTAATACTCTGATACGTCAATAGTTCTGTAAACCGGATGAACAAGATTGCAGCCATAGATAATAAGCCACTGAAAATGCGGTGGGTCATGATCAGTTTTGCATTTGTGGCAACGGTCCTGAATTATGTTGACCGCCTCGCTTTTAATTATCTCAGTGCTGAAGGCGCATTGCGTCATTTAATTCCGGATGATTCATTCGGATATATCTCAACGGCTTTTTTCATTGCATACATGCTATCAAATGGCTTTTCAGGTTTTTTGATTGACCGGCTGGGTACCCGTTTAGGATATACGATCTATATGTGTTTCTGGACGACGGCTTCTTTATTACATGCATTGGCAAGATTGCCGCTGCATTTTGGTATCGCACGATTTTTTCTTGGCATTGGTGAAGCAGGCAACTGGCCGGCTGCCATTAAATTAACCGGTGAATGGTTTCCTTCATCGGAGCGAGCAACGGCGTCCGGCATATTTAACAGTGGAGCAGCAGTAGGCGCGGTGATAGCGCCTCCCCTGATTGCCTATCTCGGAACGAATTATAATTGGGAAACAGCTTTTATTATCATTGGCTGTTTGGGATATTTATGGGTATTTATTTTTTGGTTTACGTACTATACACCTCAAAAATCTTCATCTGCAACTAAAGAACCATCTATCCCTGTAAAGAAATTGCTCAGGAGCCGGTTTGTATTGACATTAGTTCTTTCCAAAATATTTATGGATCCTGTATGGTATTTTATCAGTTTTTGGATTGGACGCTATCTGGTGGATGTGTATGGTTGGCAACTGGCCAAAATCGGTATTTATGCAATGATACCGTTCATTGCCGCGGATGCGGGTAATATTCTTGGAGGTTTGTTCACCCAGTTAATTATAAAAAAAGGAGTGCCGGTACCTAAGGCAAGAAAAATTGCTGTTGGCTTATTTGGAGCAATGACCGCAGGTTCTCTTATTTTAGGGCCTTTCATTATTTATAATCCTTTTATAGCATTGGTAATTTTAGCCATTGCCGGATTTGGTTATGCAGCCTACACAGCCAATACCATGGCTTTCCCTGCAGATGTAGTGCCGCAAAGGGCAACCGCTTCTGTATGGGGCCTTGCCAGTGTTGGTTCGGGATTAGGTGGAGCGCTGTTTCAATCACTTTCAGGTATTACGGTTGAAAAACTTTCAGGGAAATACGGTTATTCAACGGCCTACAATTCAGTTTTTATCGGCTATGGCATACTGGCATTACTGGCGCTTTTGGTAATATTGTTTTTAATGGGGCCATTGGTAAAAGATAAAACTATGTAGTTAACTGACCTGGTTATTTTCCAGTTGTTGAATTGTTTTCCTGGCAGCTGCCAGTCTTATCTTTTTGTTCTTTTCAACCAGTTTATGCGTTGCCCATTTCTCGAGGCGATGATGAAGGGGAACCAGTAAGGCCGCAATACAAACCAATAGCAGCAGCATTAGCAATGGGGAATGATGCGTTATTCTTTCCAGAAAAGGATGCAGTGCCAGATTGATAAATTCAAATACCATCAGTAATGCAACAACACTTAAGAATCCGATGATCCTTGTGTTGGTAATGACACTGCGGCTCAGTAATAAATAGATAATGATAAAACCGATAATGCCTACTGCAATTAATGCAAACTGGAGATTCTGTTTTCTGTTCGATTCGGTTTGCCTAGCCCTGGTTTGGTCATCTATGTCCCTCAATTGTTGACTAAAGGTCAGGTTCTGAAATTCAGATATTTTTTTCTGGTTACTGACAGAATCCTTATAGTCCATCTGCAGCTGGGCATAGTAGATAATACTGTCCTTGTCTCCTTTCTGTACATATATCTTACGCAACACTTCTGCAACGGTACTGATTCCGTCATTAATACTGGCATTTTTTGCAACGATCATATCTTCCAGAGCAATCTGCCTGGCTTGTTCATATTTTCCATTTTTCATTAAAAAGTTGCAATAAACATTACCGGTCTGGATAATGGATGAAGGCAGGTATTTGTCTTTGCAAAAAGTCATCGTTTTTTTATAATAGGTTTCGGCAAGTTCCGGATCTCCACTCAGTTCGTAAGCCCTGCCGGTCTGCAGTTGAAAGACCGACTGCAGCAGGGCGTCATTAGACTTTACCGGCAGGTTTTCTGCCTGTCTGAAATAGAATAAAGCTGAATCAGGCTTATTAAGGATATTGTAAATGAGTCCGGACAACATCGTCTCGAAATACAGGCCTTCGCCAACCTGTCCTATTTCATTTGCTTTATTGATATAATCCTGTGCCACCTGGGTATTGCCTGTTTTAATATATACATAGGCGAGGTTCAGGTACAGGCCTCCTCTTCTTTGTTCGTTCGGAGAAGTATATTGAAGGCCTTTGGAATAATTCAGGATGCCAAAATTATAGTCTGTTTTAATCACATATTTGTTGCCGATGGCCCGGTAAACGATGACCATCATGGAATCCCTTTTTAGTTCCCTGGCAATGGAAAACATTTCCTTTTCACAACGTTCAGAGCTGTCAAATTTTCCAGTGCTATAATAATACCTGTCCATCGTGCGCAGGCCTTTAAATCGCTCTTCCGGAGAAGAACGGCTTACCAGTTTTCTTGCTGAGTCTACATTAATATAGGTCTGGGCGGGAACCCGCAATATTAAAAAGACGAAACAAAAAGACAGGAGGAGCGTTTTTCCCAATTTCTTTCTATCGTTTGGATGATTTGTATGTTTGTATGCTTCCATATACGATTCTTCTATTGTATCTGTACGGCAGGGACCTAATGTTCCGGTATTTAAATAGGTTAGTCCGTCGGCGAACAGATATTCGCTTGCAGGGTGCCCAGGTAAAATAGAATTGACTTGGGCCTGTGCCGGGGAACTGGGAAGTATTGTGTTTAATAGTAGTGCTCCGGCAGTAGCGGATCCGAAAGCGCCCAGGAATTTTTTCCTATTGTATTTTTCAGGCATCATGACAGCAGTTAGATTGATAATTAAGAAGAAGATAATCCTTTAAGGCCAATTGCGGAATTTTGGAAGATTTTTTTTTCAGATGGCTGTTATCAATCGGACATTAGTGGTTTTCCAACTCACAAAAAATCGTTCCCAAATACCTCAGATTTGCGTAGATTAGTCTAATGACCCGCTTAAAAGATTTCTTCAACAGTTTGACTGCTATTTAAAGAGAAATTTAAAAGGTCACCTAAATGAAAAGTATAGTTGCCATTTTTTATTTAATGACATTTTTCGGCACCGCCAATGGCCAGCTTGAATATGCCAATGGAATGGCAGCAACCGTAATGAATACTTACTCCGATTCAATGGTGGTCAGGAAATTTCTAAACCACCTTATTCAGGATAACCAGATCCGGGCTGGGGAAACACTTGAGCAAGCGCAACTGAACAGACCTGCAGTATGGAATTATGAAATGGGAGTTGTACTAATGGGTTTTGAAAGATTATGGGAAACAACACACAATGAGAAATACCTTAACTACATAAAAAAAATAATTGACCCTTTTATCAATGAGGATGGAAGCATCCGGTCCTATGTAACGGAGGAGTATAATTTTGATAATATTCCCGCAGGCCGCCAGTTATTGTTCCTGTATAAACTGTATAAAGAGGAGAAATATAAAAAGGCTGCTGCATTACTCCGTCAACAACTTGCCTGGCAACCGCGAAACAAAACCGGGGGATTCTGGCATAAATTAAAATACCCCAGCCAAATGTGGTTAGATGGCTTGTATATGGCCGAACCATTTTATGCTGAGTATGCTGGCCTGGAACATTCTCCATCCGATTTCACGGATATCATTAACCAGTTTGTATGGATGGAAAAATACAGTCGTGATTCCGCAACGGGTTTATTGTATCATGGCTGGGATGAAAGTCGTTTACAAAAATGGGCTGATCCCAAAACAGGAAGATCTCCAGAATTCTGGAACCGGGCAATGGGTTGGTACCTGATGGGATTGGTGGATGTACTGGATTATATCCCGGCTAACTACCCCCGTCGTAATGAATTGGTGCTGATAGTAAACCGTCTGGTTACAGCTATTGTTAAATACCAGGATAAACCATCTGGAGTCTGGTGGCAAATAACAAATAAGGCCAATCAAAAGGACAATTACCTGGAATCTTCCGGCACTGCAATGTTTGTATACGGAATGGCAAAAAGTATTCGTAAGGGATATATATCTAAAAGCTTTACACCGGTTGTGATGAAAGCATACAACGGAATGATTAAAGAGTTCGTAGAAAAGGATAAAGCAGGAGGGCTTCATTATACCAAGGCTGTTTCAGGAGCCGGACTTGGAGGAACGCCGTACAGAGACGGTTCTTATACGTATTATGTTTCTGAGCCTAAGCGGGATGATGACTTAAAAGCAATTGGACCGTTTATCCAGGCTTGTATTGAAATAAGCTCCATTGTTAAAAGATAAACCCTTTACTCCCATCATTTTTTCCAAAGTCTCTTATTCACAACCCTTTCAATTACCTCTTCCCGGTAATTTCTGCTGATAGGAATTCGAAAAGACTGAATAAGGATTTCATTGTTCTCGATGGATTCAATTTTAGGAATGGCAACAATATAGGACTTATGTACGCGGATAAATGAGTGTTTTTCCAGGTTTTCCTCTACGGTTTTGAGGTACAGCAATGTCATATATTTTCCTTTAGTTGTATAAATAGTAACATAATTATGCCTGGCTTCAATGTAAAGGATGTCATTGAAATAAATTCGTTCGTATTTATAATCACATTTGATAAAAAAATAGTCGGCCGAAGGATCTTCTTTTACCAACCCGCTATTAGTTGAATTTGAAAGCAGATTATGATAATCCCTGGCTTTGCTTACGGCCTTGAAAAACCGGTTAAAAGTTATGGGTTTTACCAGGTAATCCAATACGTCTAGTTGAAAACCCTCGAGGGCATAATTAGGATAAGCTGTAGTGATAATTACCATCGGGGGATTCTGAGCCGTCTTTAGAAATTCAATACCATTTATAACAGGCATTTGAATATCCAGAAAAATGAGATCTACTTTTTGTTCATCCATTAAACGAATCAGATCTACGGGGTTATTTCCAGTACCCGTAAGTTGCAGGAATTCTACTTCCTGTACATAATTGGTAATGCATTCCCTTGCCAGCGGCTCATCATCTATGGCTACACATTTTAATGTCATGCTAATTTCTTTTTCAAAAGCATTGTCTTATGCCTGGTTTAAAATCAGAACTGGTTCATGTCCAGGAACTGCCTTGAATTCGGACAATTTAGTCCCGCGCAAATTTAGCAGCAATCTTACCCGGAATTCTTCATCATTCTTTTCTACCACTAATTTATGTTCCCCGGGGTACATTAAATCGAGTCTCCTTTGTACATTCTTCAAACCTATGCCACCGAAATTAATAAGTTCAGAAGATTGATCTTCCATGGCTGCAATGCTGTTTGAAACATCAAGCTGCAACTCCTGCTGATTGAAATGGAGATTTACCTTAATCCAGTTAGGTTTATTGTTTTGTCGTGATACATGTTTGAATGCATTCTCAATAAATGGCATTAATAGGAAAGGTGCGATAATAAGATTGCCAGAGGGCTGTTTGTCAATATTTATATTTGTTTCAATAAAATGTTCCTGCCTCAATTTCTCGAGTTCAATAAAATTCTCCAGATAGGTCAGTTCTTTATCTAGCGGAATTTCCTGCTCGTTACATTCATACAATTGATATCGTAACAGGTCCGAAAACTTGGCTAGTGAATCAGAAGCCATGTCCGGATTCTTATGGATCAGTACAAATATGGAATTAATACTGTTGAATAGGAAGTGAGGATTGAATTGCGACCGAAGAAACTTCAGTTCTGTTTCCAGGTTCTCCTTTTCCAGAATCTGCTCCCTTCGCTTTGTCTGTATCCAGTTCCTGGCGAGTTTTACACTCATGCCCAGCGTCATGCTGGCTACAGAAGATGGAAGGGTATTGATCTGAAAAAAATACAGGTAATTGTGAGGGTTTGAATGATATAACTCTTCAAAGGTTTTTTCCGACAATCCGGCACTTACATAATACCCTGATGCAATAAACGCTGCAGTTAAAATTATAGTCAAAACAACTGCAGAAATATATTGAACATATTTGCCCCTTTCCAGGAACCGGGGCATTAAATAGTAAAGGTTGAAATAAACGGCTATGGCCTGGAAAACCACATAAAATAAAAATTTGATCGAATAGGCGGAATACAAAATGCTATTTGCCACAGCGGAAATACTGCCGATCGTCACCGTCCACCACATTAAATGATAGGCAAACCAAAAAGGAATATGATGTAGTTTATACCTGAAAAACCAATTATATTTTGAAGTATTGACGGGCAAAACGCTTTCAGTTTCTGAACTTAAGGTTATCACTGGCAA
>JAJKIP010000072.1 GCA_021154405.1 Segetibacter sp.
CCATTACCTCTTGCCATATACTCTGTGCATAACAGTGGTCGATCATATCGTATAAGCCAGTTCAGGCGTTTTTGGAATTCTTTTGCATTATCATAATTGTGAAAAGAAATTATATCGGATTCAGACAACTGGAGTTTTTGCAGGGAACTTAGATTTTGTTCCCTGGACCAATCCCCGCGCCATATACCTGAAGTAAGTGGCTGGACAGGCTTCACAGACCTCGCCCAGGTAAATGCTTTTGCCAATAAAGGAAGAACATAACGCTCCTTATCTGGCAACTCTACCGTTCCATAAGAAGAATTATTTGTATTATCAGGTTCATTCCAAATATCCCAGGCGAGTATCCTCTTGTCTTTGCCAAACCGTTTCACAACGCCAACAACATAATTTTTAAGTCTTGGATACTGAGCAGAATCAATAAGGGCAACATAACCGGGACTCTGGACCCAGCCAGAATTATGAACAAAGGGTTTAGGCGATCGCTGAACACCGAGTTTGGGAAATGGATCCCAGCAGGCATCAAATAAAACCAGCATAGGCTTAATATGGTGCCGGGATGCAATGTCAAGGAAAACATTTACCCTTTTGAGAAACCCAATTGAATCGTCTTGCCATAACAAATCGTGTAGAAAAACCCTAACTGTGTTCATTCCAATGTTGGAGGCCCATGTAAGTTCACGATTAATCGTGGCCGTATCGAAACTCGCCTGCTGCCACATCTCCAATTGGTTAATTGCACTACTGGAGATGAAATTGCAGCCAACCAGCCAAGGTTGTTCCCGGTACCATTTTTTTGCTTTGGTCTTGCTCCATACGCTGCGCCCATCCTGCGCATTTGCCGTTGAATCAAACAAAAGCCCAAAAAGGAAGCAGAGGAGAAATATTTTAAATGTTTTCATTCAGATCGTTATTCGTACTAAAAATGCGCGTAGTAAATAAATTCTTTTATGAATTGGGAACAGTCATTTCTGATTTCTTATACCTTCTGACTCTTAATGCAGCCTGCTCTTTATGAGCCATAAATCCTTCCAGCTCGCAGAGCCGCATGGCATATTCACCAATAAAGGCGCTGGCATCGGCAGAACATCTCTGATACGTGCAGTTTTTAAGAAACTTTCCTACCCATAACCCTCCAGTATAGCGCGCCGCCCGATTTGTTGGCAAAGTATGGTTGGTACCGATAACCTTATCTCCATAAGCCACATTGGTCTCAGGTCCCAGGAAAAGCGCACCGTAGTTCGTCATATTTTGCAGGAAATAATCAGGGTCTTTGGTCAAAACTTCCACATGTTCATAGGCGAGCAGATCGGCAACTTTCACCGCCTCTTCTTCGTTATCAACAAGAATTATGGATCCATGAGTTTCCCAGGCAGCGCCTGCAATATCACCTGTTGGCAAAACTTTTACCTGGCGTTTAATTTCCTGTAATGTTTGCTGGGCAAGTAATTCGGAAGTTGTAATCAATGCAGCCGGAGAATTGGGCCCATGCTCTGCCTGACCTAATAAATCGCAGGCAATTATTTCTCCATCTGCTGACTCATCAGCAATTACTAAAATTTCGGTGGGCCCGGCAATGAGATCAATCCCTACCCTCCCAAACAATTGCCGTTTTGCTTCAGCAACATAGCTGTTGCCTGGTCCCACAATCATGTCCACTGGCCTCATGGAATCAGTGCCAATGGCCATAGCTGCCAATGCCTGCACTCCTCCCAGAATGTAGATTTCATCTGCTCCGGCAAAGTGCATTGCACATACAGTAGCCTTAGGGATCTTACCTTCAATAGGTGGAGTACAGGCCACTATTCTTTTAACCCCTGCAACTTTAGCGGTAACGATACTCATATGGGCTGACGCCACCATGGGATACCGTCCGCCGGGAATATAACAACCCGTACTATTTACCGGAATGTTCTTATGACCAAGAAAAACGCCTGGCAGGGTTTCCACTTCTATTTCACTAATAGATGCCAGCTGGTGTTTGGCAAAATTCCGGACCTGCTTTTGTGCAAATAAAATATCATCAACAACGCTTTGCGGCAACGATGCAATAATGCTCTCAACCTCTTGCGCACTCAGACGAAAATTTTCTGGCTCCCAGTTGTCGAACTTTTTTGAATATTGCCTTACTGCCTCATCCCCTTTTTTTTCGATGCTGTTGATAATTTCACTAACGGCCACACGCACCTGTTCATCCGATTTTTTAATTTCAGACGCATCCAGGCCTTTTTTTAGGTACTTCATTTTATTTTTTTTATTGTTAATGCTGGTACAATATTTTTTTAATCGGTAACTAACGCATTCACGCTCGTTGATATAATTCTTTGAGCAAGCCGACAGAAATTGATTGTACAATCTGATCTGCATCCTCCTGTATAAAAGACCACTTGCCAGGCCCCACTTCATAACCCCCATCCCTAAAAGCTTCTGCAGTTGGGATGTATCCTATATTGTTCTCACTAAATCCTGTAATAATAGTATGCTCAAAGGGTGATGCGTTTTCAATTTGCAGGGCAGTAGCTGTGAATGGCTCTCCTGGCAGAAAAACAAGCGCTATTCTTCCGATTCGGATCACGCTAATTCTGGCAATGCCATCCGCCCTGTTGCTCACCCCGGAATGATTACGAATAGCAAATTGCTGCTGACAGGTCGCAAATGCAAAAGGTGAATCGCCGGTATATATTTTTCTGCGGGGATTTTCAACCAGTTGTGCAATTGCATAACCATGTTGTTTCGAATATTCTGGTCCTAACGAAACTGTAGGCGGGTTAACATCACCAGCAGCACCATTTAAAAACATCGGCATACCAAATGACCCGTTCTCCTCAAGCCGTTGGCACATTTCTCCAGGAAAATCCGAAGAGACATGACGCAGGCACATTTCATGCACAGGATGACAGGATGCATGCACCATTGTGGCAATAGCATTCCTGTCATTAAGAAACGAAATAGCATACACTCTCTTGTCGATGGGCTGTTGATCCATTAAATCTGGTGGAATAGGCTGGAGTGAATCGGACATCACAACAACATTATTTTTCTTTATCCGACGTTGCAGCGAATAACCTTCCAGGACCTGGCAGGTAAGTTCTATAGTACAAGGTTTGAGGACTGAGCATGCCTCGTGAATGGCTTCCTTTAATTTAACCTGCACGCTGTTTAACCAGGTTTTGAACGCTTCCGTCATGTATAAAGGTGAAACAGCGCCAGATTCAGGAGCACAATGCGTATGTGTATAGGTTAAAATTATGTTTTCAGGATCTATCTGGTCTGCAAGCCCCTGCTTAAAATTATCCCACCCACCCACTGATGTGTCATTAAGAGATAATAAATCCATTGATACAATTGCAACCTGATTTTCTGCCGATTTCAATACCAGGATACGGGCTTTAAGAGGTTGCCGTACTGAAGTGAAAGAAGCATACTCACCCTTCACTGCAGAGGTAAGTAAACCTACTTCCAAAGGTGGTGTTATATCGGTCACGGCAGCTCCTGCTAATAATTGCAAATTTTCCATTTACTTTTTATCAGTGATTAAGAAACTTTTTCCAATACATTTTTAGGTGGCCCTGCCCGAAGACTCAAATAATCCAGATAAGATTTTGATAATTTCCAAAAGACTACAAATAAAATAGGCGACAGGATCAATTCTATTAAGCTATACAGGTAGCGGCCAAACCAGATATGAGTAAGTCCTACAATAAGAAACATAAGGGCCAAAAATCCAACAGTAGCAATCAACAGCCCTCGTGCAATTGGAGGTGTTGCAGACTTTGGAAGCGGAGAACCCTTTTTACTATAACGTTTCCAGAAGCCCAGCGGATGGATTCTATTATAAAAGCCTTCGAGAAGTTCATCCGGATCCGGCTTTGTAGACAATGCAACAATTACCCACAGCACGGTGGTAGCTGACATAACTATAATGGTTTGCCACCACCAGGGAAGTAACAAGCCATTAGCCCATGTTACCCCCAGAGACACCAGCAGTTTTGGCAGCAACACCACAACACAAAATATGGCAGCACCACCAAAGGAAGCGGCAATACGGGCAGGGCCATTGAAACGCCACCACCACCACTGTGCCCAGTTGGCAGGTAATTCAGCTGCACTGATCTGCAACATAACCACTGCCACGTCCGTCATGATCCGTACATTGAACACCACCATAATTGCGATGGAAAGGATCAGCGCCATTCCTACTTTTCCCATCAACAGGTAATGCTTTTCCTTTCCTGATCGCACAAACCATCTTCGATAGATATCACTTACCAAAACCTGACTTCCGAAGTTTAAATTGTCGGCAACAGTAGACATGGTAGCGGCCATCATTGCCGCAACAAGAAGACCCATTGCTCCAACCGGAAGCATAGTTTTCATTAACCTTCCATATACCAGTTCCCGGTCAGCACCTGCCTCCCGCAAGTCAGGATAAATGGAAGCAGCTGAGATACACGGCAGCGTTACCAGTAAGAGTAAAACGAACATGGTGACAGCCGTTGTCACATACATTACAAGCGCCTCAGATGGAGTTCGGGTGGAAAGAATCCGCTGCCCTTCCATGGCTCCGCCCATTGGAGCGGCATCGCCACCATAACCGACGCTCTGGCCAAAGAGCCAGGCAAGCGCGGCTGCCAATGGAAATACATCATGATTGGAAGGAGGAATCACCTGTAATATTTCACTATGGGACTGCCCAAAAACTTTTGTGAGTGTGGCAGTCATGGCCAACGGGCCTCCAAAATGAGCCAGTGTAAAACCAGCCAGTGTCACTGCTCCGAGAAAGAAAATAATCATTTGGATGAGATTGGAGATCACTACACCCTTATAACCGGAAAAGAAAACAAACAGAAAAGAAATGGGTACAATCAGTAAAAGTGTATCCACCTTTGTAAGCCCGAAGGCAGGACCCATGATCTTATAGGCCGCGAGGAGCGTTACCCCCGTCCAGGCAGGCATGGCAATTAAAGAGGTGCGAATGGCAATCCACAGGCGCATTGCATTAGCTGCACGTTTGGGAAAACGAAGATCATAAAACTCTAGACTGGTAAAAAGATTTAGTCTTCTCCAAAATACTGCAAACAAGACGCCACCGATGAATAACGCCAAACCAAATCGACTTAAATACCACCAGCAAATGAACGCTCCTGTGACCAGCCCCAAACCGCCATAGCCTGTTGCAGCATCCGGACTTACCATTGCTGCTGTGTAGGATATCCCATTGAGCCAACCTGGGATCTTTCGTCCACCCAGGAAAAAGTTTTCAAGATTGGCAGAAGCAAACTTCTTATGCCAAAAGGACATTCCAAACATTAGCACCAGGTATCCTATAATAATCCACAAATCTGGCTGATCCCATTTCATATTAATCCAGGGTTGATTTGATTTTAAAATGCCTGTTTGATTGCCTGAATACTCACACCCAGCAATTTTTCGCTGATATTATTAAGCTGTTCTTCAGAACCGGTAAAATGATAAACTGCGTGATAATGGTTAGCTGTATGAGAAATTGGAAGAAACAAGGCTGAAGAGACGCTTTCCAGTTCATAAAAAGGTCCCATTTGTTTTCCATCTGAAAGAGGACCATCATTATAAGCATTCATGGCATCTCCAGAAAAAACAGGTTTATCCGTTCTCCATTCCTGATTTAAATATTTGGCAGATGGCTCCAGAGAATACTGAATAATCGTGAGAATTTTATTTTCAGCGTCATAGCTTCCGGCAAGGTCCTTTGCCCGGTCCGGATGAATACCCAGCTTGCCTCTTTGTTTCCCATCTGCTTTAAAAAACACTGTTGATCCCACGAGCTTTATTCGATCTGATGGAATCTCACCGAAATAGTTGGTCGTGGCAGGAGAGCCTTCTCCCGCTTTACAAGGAATCACCAAAGTTGTTTTGTCAGAAGGAGGAAACATATCAAGGATCCAAATGCAGGGCATACCTGTGGCCTGACTCCAATCCTGTTGGCCTGTATTGGTAACTTCATTTTCCGTTTGGTAGGCAACGGATTGAATGTTTGGACCAATAGTGATATTTAATAATGACTCAATTCCCTTTTTGGAAAGAATCGTAATCGAACGCTTAACGTTCAAATGAAAATCTGTGCCTGCATAGTTTTGCATCTTCATATCCTTAACCAGGACTGCCTTATTACTATCCTTCGAAAGAAATTGCCAGCTTTCATTATCGAAGGCCGATGGTGTTTTCCAATTCTCAAAACTCATATTTTTCCCTTTTGGAAAAAACAGGGAGTAAATACCTCCTTCAGGCCCAAGCCAAAAACGATTTTCCCCGCCGTAAGCATTCATATGCGGGTCAAGAGGTCCTTCAAATGCACGATAATTGATCCAACCAAAACTATGACCACTATCTCCTGCTGCCGTTGATGTAAAAACCTTTCCCTGATATTTTGCAGAAATCAAGACCTGTGCGTCACCGCTGGAAATTGATAGAACGCTGGTATCGTATTTTTCGATAAACTGACGGTCATAAGCGAATGTTCCTTTAACGGCAACGGCTTCGTGTTTTGCTGTATTGTGACAAGACATCATA
>JAJKIP010000073.1 GCA_021154405.1 Segetibacter sp.
GTGTTTTTATCAATTGGAAGAGTGGATGACCAGTCATTCCTTGCGTTCACAGTAAGATAAACCTGCTCTTTCCATCCTACAATTGCCTGGCCATATACACCCATTGTTTTTCTGGTTTGTTTGAAATCAGTTGCAGTGGGTGGCACTGTTGAGTTAGACAGGTTATAAAAACCAGGGATCAAAAGATCAGTGATACTAGCCTGAACACCCTTTTGATCCTGTTGATAATAGTTATATCCAGCTAATGCTTCCAGAGTGAAGTCAGAACCTAGATGCTTATTATATTTTAAGATGAAGTCTGCGTTAATAACATTGATATTGTTAGTTCCATCAGTAACAGAACCTACGTCAGCAGCACGGGTTGAACCTTCCGGATTGGTTGGGTTAGAACCATTCCAGCTACCGGGCTTGGGATTGTTAATGGCTTTATAGGCAAAAGTCCTCGCATTATCAAAATCTCCACCTACACGCAATTGAGCAGAAAACTCATTAGTGAAACTGTAGTTCAAATCGAGATTTCCAAAAAACCTTTCAGCTTTTTGAGTGCTTCTGTTCTCATACAAAGGATAATAAGGATTCTCGGCAAATGGAGTGAAGTAGTTGTCTACATTCATGAATTTGTTCTTGTAATCCCTTAAATCTTCAATTGGAATGTCAACAGGGATCTGCAGAATTTCTTCAAACACAGATGCACCATCACTACCAGCCTGGCCAGTAAATGGAGCGTTTACCCTGCGCTGAGCGAAATTAAATGAGCTGTTGATAGAGAATTTGCCATAGCGGCTATTAGTCCGAAGTGCTAATGTATTTCTTCCAAAGTAATCAGTATTGGTAGGTATCACACCATCACTGTTTACATTATTATAAGAGAAATAGAAATTGGTGTTCTCTCCACCACCGGAGATACCAATTGAGTTATTCACCTCTACACCATTATCATAGAATTTGCGCATGTTGTCCTTTATGGGAGAGAAAGGTTTCAACATTTGTGAGTTGTCAACAACAGCACCCCACAATCTGTCTTTGCCATCCATCTTGGGGCCCCAGCTACCATTTTCCGAAAGGATAAAAGTACCGCCCCATCCCTGACCGAATGTTTGCTGCAAATCAGGCAGTTTACCAACCTGGGCAACGTTTACTGTTCCGGCGTAATCAATTCTGATCTTACCGCTTTTTCCCTTGCGGGTGGTGATCATGATAGCACCATTTCTCGCTTGTGAACCATACAAGGATGCAGCTGCTGTACCTTTCAATACGCTGATATTTTCGATATCATTTGGATTGATGTCCGCAATAGTCTGACCGAAGTCATAGTTATTGTTTGCACCAAACCTTGCATCGGTTAAAGGCACACCATCGATTACATATAAGGGCTGGTTACCACCACCGGCGATAACTCCAAAACCTCTCAGCACAACTTTAGTTGAGGAGTTGGGACCACCAGTTTTGGAAATATTAGCACCTGCAATCTTTCCAGACAAGGCATCCAGTGGGTTGGCCGGAGAAGCACGGTTAAGCTGTTCGTTGTTAACCGAAGTCACCGCATAACCCAGTTTGGTTTTACTTCTTGTCTGACCAAGAGCAGTAACGACAACTTCCTGCAAACTACCCTCACCTCTTGCCAGGGTAATTGATGCGCGAGTGCCGCTGGGAGAAATTGTTTGTGAAGTGAATCCTGAAGCGGAGACAGACAATTTTGCATTGTCGCCCACTTTGATTGTGAAGTTACCATTCGCATCAGCTGAAACACCATTCTTGGTGCCAGCCTCAGTAACAGTAGCAAAAGGTATAGGGCTACCAGTTGCGTCCAACACCGTTCCTGTGATTGTTCGTGTTTGCGCAGTTGCTAGTATACCAAATAGCAATAGCGTGCATAAGCATGCAAGTTTTCTCATGTGAACGTCAAATTTAAGTTTAAAAGAATTGATTATTAATCAACAAACCCGTCCCATTCCCAAGGAAATGGCGTCGAAGAGGAGACAACCCACTCCTTAAAAATGCTGCGCAAAATAAGGATTTTTTAACATCCGGAACAAAAACTACAGCTCTGAAGGCGGTATAAGGATTTGCACTTATTTGTTGGAAACTGCGGTTCGGCGCGCGTTTCAGGGCATTGGACAGGAGGAAAAATCATATTTGCTGTCTGGAGCCCGGCAATTTTGGTCTTAAACGCGAGCGCTTTTAATATATCTGCAGATAAACTTTTTGATGATAATCAAGATTATTACCTCAATAGGAAGCCTTCATACCCCCATCTACATCCGTAAAATTCGGACAACAAACCAGCATATTTTGATCAGCGTCTGAACATTAACTGAATTTTAAGTTCTGTTTTTCTGTTGCCGGTGATTTGTGAAAGACCCGATCCCAGAGAAGAGAGGCCCGGATAAACCGTTTGCTGAAAATGAAGCCAGCCATTCAGCCATTTTGCTATTTTATAGCTGATCAATATTCCATAATGATTACCTCTGCCTGAATAAGCGGGTACAGCATAACTGAATAATACATCATTTTCATATGCATATATCCTGGAAGCATAGCTGGAAGTTTCAAAATGCAACCATCGCAGAATTATTGAAAATGGTTTCAACACCGGTTTACAGATCAGATCTACATAAGTCAGAAAACCCTCCTCCTTTTTTGAATCCTGAGGCTCAACCCAGGTCAATTCATAACGGTTCCTTAGCGTAAACATTTCGGAAATAGAATATGCCATGTGAAAACGCAAGCTTCGCTTTATCATTTCTTCTTCCCGATTGCGATAGGTTATATTTAACTCCGTCTTTTTATCGGGCATAAAACTTACCTGCAATAAGCAGCTTCTCCCCTGTGAAGGATAATCAACTCCAAATCTCAACCAAGGAAACTGATAAGTATCCACCCATGCATTTAATGACCATCTGGCTGTTGGATGGATGGAAATACCGGTATACAATCCATTTTCATTGGAAGGAAGTGTGTTCTCGGTAAATGCATTTCCATTAACCGATTGATACTCCTTTGCAATTGCTCTATGCAATAAAGCGATATCCACCCTTCTATCCACGCTCATCATTATTCCATTTAAAACAGCTGTATGACGCTTTCTGTCTATTGCCATCTCACCAAATACATGAAAATTCTTTCCCGTATAAGCATAATCAATACTGCCATTATACCATTCTTTCCCTTCCACCGCAAACAGATTATAGGGTTCATCCTTTTTTTGTAAGGGCAGGCTAAACCGGTGATAGATGCCATTTACCCCCACACGGAAGCGCTCATCCGTGAACCTGATATTACCACCTGTTGTCACCTGCCCAATATTGTTACGGTCCTTCAGTTCACTATCTGTACGGTGATATCCTGAAGTCTGCAAAGAAGAAAAATATTCCTGCCCGTCTGTTACTGTGCCGCTGAGTTTTCGAAAAGAAATAAATCCTGTTCCCTCCCATTTGCCTTTACGAAGCGTTAAGCCAATTCCTCTTAGAAAATTGAATTCACCGGCAGAACCATAAGGTTTCAGGACAGGAGATTCCCTTTTTATATTCAGAACAGAAGCCCCCATTTTAAATGCCATGGACTGCCAGTGTATCAACCCCTGCCCAAGGTTTACGGTAAAGTCCCCTAGTGCCAATGATTCAATAATTCCCACCCGCCTTATAAATAAGTGAAGAGAATAAAAATCAAATCCGCTTTTTAATTTTTCATTGAAGAATGGTTCTCCTGCATCTTTTTCAGCTGTTATTCCATATTGCAGGAGGTCCTTATACTTATAGCGATAACGAATAAAAACCTGTTGCGGACTTCCCAGATAATGATTACCTGTTGATTTTTTTGTGAAACCCGCAGCTTTCTCCAATACCTGGGAGACCCGGAATAAAAGACCCGCTTCACCCTTTTTTAGCCGTTCAGTGAAAACATCACTTAATGAAACCGGATCATTAACAGACAGGTATTGCCATAGCTTTCGGATGGTCGGCAAATCCCAACCCGGAACAGCCTGCAGTTCGTACAGACTGATCAGCCTTCCCAATAACTTTCGATAGGAAATAAGGTTCTCAATTTGCCATTCATTCAATATTGATAATAATCGGAGATCGCCTTTTTCAGCTGTATTAATATTTAAAGGATGTCTTTTATAATGATCCAGTTCCTGCAAATACTCATCATTGGCAGGTTCTTCTTCCTCTGCTGCTTCATTCAGCGATTCCTCCAATTGTTGTTCAACATTGGCTGGCAATTCCTGGCAACGTAGGACTTCCCTCTTACAGCAAAGACAAATCAATATGAAGACCAATACTCTCATCTTTGATCAGTATTTTCCTGATACAGCAAAAAGAAACCCGGAGAAATTCCTAAAATTGGGTGGAAACCAATAGATACCCCTATCCTTAATGACCTCCACAAATAACAGATTGCCATCCACCAACTGTTATTCGTTGAAGTAAACCCTGTCCTGATTGATACTCCCGGAACACCGCCATACTGCATACTCACATTTACATACGCAGGTATCAACTCTTCCTTTACAATCTCTATTCCAGCAAAAAATTCAGGTGAAGGATCGTATCCTATTCCTCCCCTGTACACCGAAGGCAGTTTCTCCTTGCCTGCCTGACCAGATTTGCCGCCCGCAGGATTACTCATTTGCATGCCAGCACTTAATTTTTCTGTTACATGAAATAATCCACCCAGTTCAAAACCTAAACTGGAAGCCCTGCCATATCCCGGAATATTAATTGAGTGGTAATTGAACTCAACACCCAGATTTATTCTGCTACCCAGCGCCAATGCATAAGCCAATCCAGCCCTGCTTTGGTTAAAGCGACTAAATCCAAAATATCCAAGCTCAATACCAAAGCAACCGGATCTGGTTTCAATCGCTCCTGCTGCCATGTAATTATTCAAACCCTCAACCAGATATCTTCGCTCGCCATACAATCCCACCGATTTACTTTTAACCTGGGCCAATGCTGCCTGGTTATTAAAAGCTGAAAACAGATCAGGCGCTTTGTTACTATAGGAGTTTAATCCACCGGGGCCCATTATCGGTTTTGTAATAGCCTGTGAATGCACAGGGTCAAGCAATACAAGCAGACCTATCGTCCAAATCATTCTCTTCATATTCGTAAAAATGTAAGCGGCAAGATACTGGCATGCACCAGGCAATACCAAAGTGAAAAAACAATATTAAATGGGCTTTTTCTGTCGCCAATACATTGCATTCATCTCTACTAATAAGCCAGGTTTCTGTAGATTTGCGCCATGCAAATTCTGGATGGGAAAAAAGCGGCACAGGCCATTAAAGAAAAGCTCGGAATTGATGTTGCTCAGCGGGCCGCAGAAGGTAAAAAAATACCACATTTAGCGGCCATTCTGGTAGGCCGTAATGGAGCCAGCGAGACTTATGTTGCCGCAAAAGTGAAAGCCTGTGAAGAAGTTGGATTCAAATCCACTCTGATTCGCCTGGAAGATGATATTTCAGAAAACAGACTGCTGGACAAGATAGAAGAACTCAATAATGATCCTGATATCGACGGCATTCTGGTTCAATTACCATTACCCAAACATATTTCGGATGAGAACGTGATCAATACTATTGTTCCCGACAAGGATGTGGATGGCTTTCATCCAGTGAATATCGGCAAAATGGTACAGGGCCAACCTACCTTTATTCCAGCTACTCCACACGGCATTATGCTTTTACTGGAACATTATAAAATTGAAACTAAAGGCAAGCATGCCATAGTGATCGGAAGAAGCAATATTGTGGGCCGCCCCATGAGCATTCTCCTTAGCGAAAACACTAATCCCGGTAATTGCACCGTAACTATCTGTCACTCTCAGACAAAGAATCTCAAAGAAGTTTGTCTGCTCGGTGATATTGTAGTAGCTGCACTTGGTCGTCCTGAATTTGTTACCGCGGATATGGTGAAAGAAGGTGCCATTGTCATTGATGTAGGAATTACGAGGATTGAGGATGCTTCTAAAAAAAGTGGATTCAAACTGAAAGGCGATGTTGATTTTGAAAAAGTATCTCCTCGCTCTTCCTGGATCACTCCTGTACCAGGTGGTGTGGGACCAATGACCATCGCAGCGTTATTGAAAAATACGTTCCGCTCCTGCGAGACAAAGAATTAAGTGCATTAACCGGAAACTCCATTTCTCCATGAGCAATGATA
>JAJKIP010000074.1 GCA_021154405.1 Segetibacter sp.
CCATCATAATCATAAGTAGGAGAACCTATTGGGAAATAAGCAATGCCTCTTTTCTCATCCACAGAGATCTCTCCCCATGTATTGGCAGCACCAGCATATTTATAAGCGTCCTTTGGCCAGGTATCATACCCATATTCTCCGGGAAGCGGAATGGTATGAAAGACCCAAATCAGTTTACCGGTGAGCACACTATAGGCGCGAAGATGGCCGGGCCCGTCAAATGGATTTTCACCAGGTGCAGAACCAACCAGGATAAGGTCTTCAAAAATATGACCCGGAGTTGTTGAAGTCATTCTGCCCAGGGTCTCGGGATCGCGGTCAAGTCCAAGTCGCATATCAGTATATCCCTTCCCGGTTTCACCAAAATTTGGGATTGACTTGCCTGTATTGGCATCAATTGCCTGCATGGTATTATTCAGGAAAATGATGAATCGCTTTTGCTTTTTGTCTTTGCTTTGCCAGAAATTGATACCGCGGGCAATGATGCCTCTCAGGTCCTTATGGATCCATATTTCTTTTCCTGTTGTTGCATCCACAGCTATAAGTGAATTGCCTCTACCCAAGACATACATTACGTTATCTACAATAATGGGATTGAAATTATATCCGGCATTATCATTAGTAGGAACTATAAACTGGACCTGCAATTCATTCACATTGGATTTTGTGATCTGTTTGAAGTCTACAAATTTTGAATGATCAGGGCCACCGCCATAATCTTTCCATTCTTTATGCTGTAGTTCCGAAAGAGGCTTCTCGGGTTCACCGCAACCTGTGCAAGCCAGGGTTACAATGATTAACATCGAAATGACAATAGACTGTAATTTTTTGTGCGAAATGAAAACTAACATAAGCAAGCTCGAGTTTGTAAATGAAAAATTTAGAAATAATTGTTTTAAATGTGGAAGCCGGAAATCTTTCTTTGTTGTACAGGACAGGATATGAGGGATTATCCGCCCAGTATAGCTTTCCCCTAATGGGTTTCATGCTGCATTGTCCCATACAATTATTTATTCCCGTCTATTTGACGTTAGTTTAATTAATTTATTTCGCCCAAGCGGCTCCTTCCGGTGTTCTTCTCCATTTAAAATACTCATCCAGGACCTTTAATGATTCAGCACTCGGCACAGGGCCTGTGTGAACTGTCTGACTAAAATACATTACCACAGGATTTGAATCGCTGAATGCTGGCCATTCAAGGGCGCCATTACCGTTGGGATGACCATACTTTGCAAAATTGGTCCAGTAGGTTGCGATAGCCTCTGATATCTGCTGATCCGTAGTTGATGCATACTGACTTTTAGGATTGACATGCTGAAAAACAAATGCTACTTCCTGTCCGTGTGGTGATCCATACCCAAAGCGGGAGGAATCTCTTGGAAAATCAGGATGCTGATCAAAATAATAATAGAACACTTTTGATTTTCCTGTTTTTGCCTGGAGGCGAGCCCAGGCCCAGGTATGCCATCCGAAGGCGGCATCACGGGCAAGATCCCTGGCTGTTTTTGGAACAGTGGTTGTTCCAACGGGATAAGCTTTGATCAAATCGTCAGCAAATTTTCCATAACGGGTCTTTACCCCATTGATATAATCTTCCGGAGTTTTGGGAGGAGAAAAGCTGGCGCCTTCGTCTGAATTATAACCCACAAGGATGGGTACATCATTATATTTTTTTGATTCATAAAGTTTATACTGATCATCAGGGATCACCCAGCCATCAATAATTGGCCAGCCCCGACCGCCAGGAAGTTTATCCGCTTCTATTTTGCGTAGATCTGCAAGAGAGGAAACACCTGCGGATTTTGCATAAGCCATACCTGCTGCTTCTGCATCAGGAAGAAGTTTTAAATTTTCACCCGGAAAAGTAGTTAACCGGGGTGGACCAAATGAACCCCCACTTTCCGAGATAGCACCCTGAAATAATCCTTTAGCCAATGGGGATGCACATAACATACTAACAGCAATGCCGCCTGCGGATTCACCAAAGATGGTTACCTTATTGGGATCGCCGCCAAATGCAGCAATATTTTTCTGTATCCATTTAAGACCGGCGATCATATCAAGCAACCCATAATTGCCGGAAGCATGTTTAGGATTTTCCGCGCTCAATTCAGGATGAGCCAAAAAGCCTAAAACGCCTACACGGTAGGCAATGCTCACCAGCACAACGCCTTTCTTAGCCAGTTTTTCTCCGCTATAGCCAGGTTCAGCAGTAGAACCACCGGCAAATCCGCCACCATAGATCCAGACAAGAACAGGAATTTTGTCTTTAGAAGATTTTGCAGGAGACCACACATTGAGGTATAAGCAATCCTCAGATTTTCCTGCCGGAGGATTACCACCCTGCATGGGAGAAGGACCAAATTTATCCGCCTGTTTTACGCCTTGCCATTTTGCAACCGGCTGAGGAGCTTTCCACCGTAAATCTCCAACGGGTGGTTGAGCAAACGGAATTCCTTTGTAAATAGTTAATCCATCTTCATAGGTCCCCTGCAACTGACCATCCTGTATTTTAACAGGGGCAGGTTGTTGAGCAGATACAAATAGAGCAGTACTTAATGCGATTAAAAAAATTACCCTTTTCATTTTACAAATTGTGATTTAATATAGGCAATTTTTCATTGAAATGCGGGTGATCCTGTTAAATGATCAGGGCATAAAAAGAGGGGTTAATTTGCCCGCATGATTCCCGTAGAGGAATTATGATTTGATGCACGATAAAATAGAAATAATCTTCAAAAAATGAAGACAATAATATTAATTCCTATTACACTATTAGATCAGAGTGGATCCTACAATTTCCTGATCTTAATATTTCTCCAGGAACTTGATCCCGGATGTTCCTGCAATGCAATCCTGCCTTTAGCCACTTTCCCAAAGTTTGCAAAATCAGGATTCGGCAATCCATTCCTGCCTGGTCTTCCAAATTTACTTTTAGCCACCATCGCATTCCATTCATCACTTCCCATCTGTCCATCATAAGTTTGAATTCCATTGAGCCATAAGGTAAGGTGACCTTTATTTTGTACTATTCTTACCTGATTCCATTCGCCTACAGGCTTGGGTTTTGAAACTGCTGCAGAACCTGCCATATCATATAAACAGCCAGCCAGGTGAGTTTCCGGATTTTTATCCTGCCCGTCTATATTATCCAGCACCTGCATCTCAGGACCAGTAAAATAAGTAGCATTATATTTAGGATCTTCCTGGATATCAAAAATAATTCCGCTGTTACTACCCTTTACTACTTTCCATTCGAGTCTGAAATCAAAATTTTCGAATTCCTCATTGGTTACAATATCACCTCCACCAACTCTTCCCGCAGCAGGAACAAATGTGATAGCCCCCTCCTTTACCTGCCATTTAGAGCCGACGGTGTCCTGCAGGTAAGTATGCCAGCCATTGGTGGTCTTGCCATCAAATAACAATTTCCAACCCTCTTTTTGTTCCTTTTTGCTGAGCGCATTATCTATTGATTTTGTACTGGCACAGGATATTATAATAAATAAAAGACTACAAATTCCCAGGGCTGGATTCAATCGTTTTATCATAATTTATTTATTAGAATTAGAAGGTATTTAATCAAAAGTAAGTTTTTTGAAAAAAAGAAGGTGGTAATCAAAATGGTGAAGGATCTAAGAGAATTGTGGATATGGCAATGAAGTAAACTCATTAAATTAAACTGGCAACACATCGGCCGATCTAAAAATAATCAACAGGCACTAATAAAGGACTTAATAATCTATTAATACTCATTAATTCCTTTATTTAGAATTAGAGCCGCTAGTGGATTGCAATATATTAACCTGGCAAAAAGCAGGTAGCCGGGGAATTTGCGCCTGCTGTATCATTGAATTATTGTTTTCTTAAGACATTCTCATAATAACTCAGGCTAAGCGTTGCAGGGCTCGGGTTATTTTTATCATAGTCCGTCCCTAAAAAGGCGATCCTGATCCTCCGCCCACCCGTATAACTGAAGATGAGTGAATAGTTTTTTATTTCATAAGTGCCTGAGCCCGGATCGTTTGCTTCATTGATACAATCGACATTTTTATGATTAAGTATCTTTAAGGCACCTTTATCTGTAAACTTCCCATCAGCCGTAAAAGTAATGAGAGGGGTTATACCAGTTTCCTGGCCGAGAAAATCTTTGCTGCTCATTGCATATGTTCCACTGAATCTTGCACCATCTACCCCATTTGCTTTTATAAATGCATGGTCTGTTTTGTTGGTGGTAACGATCAGCCTGCCTGCTTCCATCCTCAACGGAATATCGGCATAGGGCAGTTTCAAATTACCGCGGCCATTAGTAAAACTATACGTTCCCCAATCACGGCGATTGTTCTCCGCTTTAATCCAGGTATTTATCTCGTCCAGTCCTTCGACAGGAAAATTATCCCCAAAAAAGGCCTGTCCGTTTGAAAAGAAAATGAGGTGTTTTCCTTTTAATTCAGCTCCCAGTTCCGCTCCTGGTTTTGGTACGCCTACCGACAGAGAAATTCCCTGCCAGTCGCCGTTAATCCCTTCCCAGTTTTCCTTAGCTGTTTTTATAGCAGGTTCCGACCAATCCGGGAATTGAAGAGAGAATAAAAAATTCTCGATATCATTATTATAGTTGAGCCGGTCCGATGAATAGTAAGATGAATAATTGCAATTCTTTTTCGACTTCAAAACGGAGATCTTTTCAAACCGGCCATTCACTTTAATCACAAACAGATCAAGGCCATACTCAGGAGGATATTGACCGTTACCCAAATGAATGCCGCCACTGCAACGAATATATTCCCAGCCCCGGAATGAAAATTTTGGAGCCAGTTTACTATAGTTTCCTCCATTTACATCATTCATTTTTGAGGCCCCTATCTTTTCAGCTGTTTCATCATAACTTTTTTGCAAGGCTTGGTCCATCGTTCCGGAAAAATTTAATACCGGTTGTACCCATATTTGAAGCACTTCACCTTTTGACAGATCGGCAGGTGTTAATATATCACCATCAGGATACCTGGCTACATTCCATCCTTTTGGAATGTGATAAGTAAGAGAACCGAATTTGCTGGTGGTACCTAAAGATAGATCGGTTTGCAAACCTCCAGTTTCATTCCCGGGAGCTTTATTTTTATCCGGAAGCTCTTTTATGCCAGTTTTGTTATCATCGCTTAATTTTTTATAATAATCATAAGGGTAATCACTCCATGGATAATAATTTCCATCTTTATGAAGGTTTAAAAACGGGCCTGGTTCCCATTTGTTGGGTCCTATGTAAAACTTATACTGGTCTGTTGTTTCTTTTGTTTTATCTTCTTTGATTGTACCAAATCCACTTTTGTACATTTTTATATAGAGCGTTAAATTATCGCCCGTGATACCATAAGTTCCGCTACTTTCAGTATAAAGTACCATCCCATTAGAACTAATCAGTTCTTTATAAGCGAAAGTTTTATCGGTATTAAAAATGTACTGATGCATTTCATGTGTATCAGCGCTATGAATAAATACACCCGAAGAATTTACATAACTACCCAGGGAACCAGAGTAATCAGACCATGTTCCAACTACTGATAAATCCTTATTAGCTGAAACCGGCAAGGTCTTTAAAGGGGTTTTATCTAATTTAATATCCTTCAAAAACACATCTACTCCGGAAATATAGGATTGATCATTTAAAGTAGTAACAACACTGAATTTTTTTCCAAAACCACTGAAAACAGTGAGTATTACATAGGCATCAAGACTATCTATTCTAATTGCAGCAGCACCGGAAACCGTTTTCCATCCATCCGCGTTTATTTGTATTTCTGTTTTTGGATTGGATTCCGCATTAAGTGGAGTAACTACCCTTTCCTTCCACTCTGTCTCAAAATCTTCCTTTGCATCACCCAGGCTTGGCGAGGATGAATATAGTGCAAGCACACAAAATCCACCTGTAGTTGCATTGACAGTTGTATATGTAATAACTCCATTATTCGTACCCTTCTTCCAGTCCCTGGGCGGAATATATCTTGCAATATCAAATGTCTCTTTTTGAGAAAATATTTTGCTTTCTGGAATTAACAACAGAAAACAAGAAACAGAAAATGATAGTGGCACAAGGAGTATATTCTTCATCATAATCATTTTTTTTGTATTATTTATCCAGCATGGCTGCTAACTGTTTTACAGGGAAGTTTGTTTCAAAGGCTTTTTTGAAATTCATGGAGGCAGGGTTCTTATCCCATCGCCAGTATAACACGATCAACTGCGGAGCGCAGGCAGGTAATTGTTTATTGAAATAGGAAGGATCAACAGTCACCAGCGCCTGACCTCCTTTTTCGAGCGTAGAAAAGCTACCTGTGAAATCGCTGGCATATCTTGTTTCAAGGATCGCAGGATCCTGCAGTGAAGAACTGTGTTGAGCAATATAGTCGTCCATTATTTTGAACTTGCCACCCCAATATTTATTGGAGGAGGCAAGGCCATCCGCCTTCCTTTTCGGCTGTGCGTCCAGGTCTTTCTGCAAACCGCCAATTATTTTATCCCTGTCATCCTGTTTAAGATTTTTATTGTTTTGTGTATTGCTGATCCCTCTTTGCAAGTTGGCTTCATATTTATCATAAGCGCTATCCATTCCACTTTTGGATTTTTCCCAAAAGCTCCTTACAGCCTGCAGGTATTGTTGCTGCGTAATGGATCTCCATGGAAGTTGATCATTGTGCAGCAGAATTATACATCGGCCCATATCTCCATGAGATGAGCTACGATAAACCTTGTATCCTTTCCACTCGTCTATAATGGGTGGAAGGAAGTATACGTTTTGATTGTTCACTCGAATCAGCAACAGGTCGTACTGGTCCGAAATAAACCAGCCGAATCCATTCACGAATGTATAGGCCCATGTACCTGTCTCCCCATTTAGCTCGGGTTTGTTCAAGGTCCTGTTACAATACCAGGATAGGTATAATGAATTGAACTGGTAAGGCACAGGTCCATTCTTTACAATTGCAGCTCCTCTTATGGAACGATACCATTCCGCTTCCATTCCTGCTGGCTGAGGATAAGCCTGCTGAAACAGGCTGGCTATTTTATCAAGCCGCGTAAAAACCTGGCTATATTGACTGGAAGGAAAAGTTTTTTCAGGAAAAACAATATTGTTAGCCAGCGTTTTCCATTTTCCTTTTATTGCGAGAATAGACGCCCCATCACAATTTTGGTTTTGTGCATATACACCACTTATGATCAAGAGACAATAAAAAATTAAAAGAAGATTTTTATTCATCTTTCTGCGGTTTATAAATGGTTATTTACCCGATTTTTTATATAAGGGAATTCTTTTGTCTATTTGTTTATCTTCTGGCTGAACAGGATAAATTTTATCAATGCCCTGCTTTAACTGGCTGTTCTCTTTCATTTGAACACCACTGCCAAAGCCGGCCGTCAGGCCTTCTTCAAGACCTATACTTCCTTTTACACCACCACCTTCCACGAAGGCTTTTAATTCTGCCTCCCACAACACACCAAGGTCAGAAGGTGTACCTATATGATCAAACGTGATATACAATTGTGACTTTGCTTCTCCTTCCAAACCACCATGCACTCCTGGCCCTTTAAAAAATACCCTTGGCACAGCTGCGCCCACACCAAATGCAAGTGTAACATTTCCGCTGCTACGGTCATATTCTATCTTTCCAATCAATCCTTCACCGGCCTCAAACTTGTAGGTCTCGCAACTTATTTCCATTCGCACCTCACCAAGGTCAAATTCAATTTTTGGTGTCAGGTAACAATCGGGTAATTCTATTTGCAGGGAGTCCATTTTGGTACTGCCCGGTTCTTCGTATTCACAGGGATAAAACCGGTGGTTACCATATTTCGATTCCATGAACCGTGTAGTATTGATCTCTTTTAAACGTGTGAGTAATTCAATGACCAGTGTATAAAATGAAACATGAAACTGATCATCATTGACAGAAGCTACATATGACCAAAAGGCCATGTCATTCAGATAGTCCTTGTAATAAGCCAACATCTTCTTTTGAAACAGCTGTGTCTGTTCTGCGTACTTAGGCAAATATTCATTACTCAGGGAGTTGATCTCTTTGCATCTGGCCGGCTCGTCACCATATACCATTTTTGCATATTTGCTCTCGATCTTTTGATATTCGGACTCATACTTTTCATTAAGTATTTCCCTTTCCCTGTAATAATTCAGGCGAAAGGAATCAAGGTGCCTGAATTTCTCCGCGTATTCTTCTTTCAGGGCCTGCAGCACTACATTTCCAAATGTTCCAAAAGGACGCAAAGGATTCTTTTTTGTTTTAGCAGAGGCCATAACTTTTTCCTGTACAGAAACGGCCGCTGCTAAAACAGCCTGGCTGAGTAATTCACGGTACTTATAAAATACCTGGTCTATCATCTCGCTGTAACCAACGTATTGCGGTTCCAATTGATAAACCGTGGCTATGCTGGTACATTGTTCCAGCATTGGGTATTTGCTGATATCAAAATATTCCGGCTGCTTATAACGATGACGTATATAGTCCATCATTTTAACATCAGGCTTCAATTTCTTCAGGAAGTTCTCCGCATTTGAAGACCAGGCACCCCGTAAAGAATTCTCTGCATAATTAATAGCGGTTCCCTTCTGTCCACGACTATTATAGATGTAAGCGAGCGCAAGATTGGCATCAGGATAATATTTGTAGGAACCGACGCATTTTAAAAGATATTCTTCTGCCTTTTTTTCATCGCCTAAATCAAGGTAAGCCTGACCAAGGTTATTTAAGATCATGTTATTATCAGGCTGCTTTTCTAAAACATATTGCAATACAGGGATTCCGTAAAAACCAAGCCCACAACTGGTCAATATTCCACCGGTGTTGTTTAGTTGCAGGTTGTTATCGGGATTTAACTCAGATGCTTTAATCGCAACCAAAACCGCTTCATTTACACTCCCTTTCAGCCATAAGCAAATGGGTGTGCCTGGCTGGTTAATAGTTGCTGAAGAGAAACTACTAATATTCGTTCCGTAGGAGTTTCTGAGGTACTCAGTCAATTTTGAACTGAGATTATGTAAATAAGAAACAAGTTCCTGTTTTGTAAAGGTTCTAACAGGTAATGCCTCAAGCAACTTCGCATTTCTGGAGGGCAAAGAGATTTGAGCGGTATCCTTTTTATCAAAGCCAGCAGTTTTTACGGAAGGATTATCTTTTATAGCGTTGTACTTTTTTTGCTGGGCCGACATATCCTTTATCATCTTATTCGCTGTGCTGTCTCCTCCATATTTTTTCACCAGTTCCTGAGCCTGTTTCATCATTTTATCAATGTCCGCCTGCGAGGGTTGGGCTGAAATAAATTGCAGCGACAGGGAAAAAACTAACAGAAGAACAGTTCTTATTGACATAATCATATTGATTTATCCAACAGTCTGGAATATGCTTTTGATAAAAGGGGTCTACCCGCCGTTGTCAATTAATTGATTGAAGGCCAGGTATCCGAAGCTGTTATTCCTCCTCTGGTAAATTCTATTGACTGATATGCCATTTTAATAATATCGGTCATACCCTTCTGCCCGTCCACGTAGGATTGTTTGAGATCAATTACACTGGCGTTTGTCAATACTACTTTAGAATCCAGCACCAGGGAACCGGATGCAGAAACCCCATAAATTTCAAATGTTACGGTAGATAGTTGTTCGTTACCTGTTAGTGCTTTTAAGAATTGTACACTGGCGGTGCCGGAAGGTTTCTCTATAATAAAAGGCATATGTTGTCTTTTGCCGGTTGCCTGTCCTGATGCCAGGTCCCTGGGTGAGATCACTTCCACTTCAAAGCCCGTTAGCTCCACCTTGCTGGTATTATTATCGCCGGGAAACGTTCCCTGGCTTTTTCCTGTTACGGAAATGAAGACCCGCTGTCCCGAATTAGTTGATTTTGGCCCTGGAATAAATGGAGCCGAAGCGGGTACAATCGTGACGGGGTTAGTAATACTGATAGGTTTAACTGTAGTTGCCGGAACGTTTTCCGCTGGTTCATTGCTTATCGAAATATTATATCCCGTTGCAAGATCCAGGGTATTGCCTTTTACATTCGAGATAAACCATTTACCGGCAGCATCATCATACTCAAATTTTATATCGGATCTGTTAATGCCACCGCCACGCACATTGGTGGCAACATTTTGTAAATACTGGAACCTGGCATTGGGATTCCCATTCAAGCCACTGTGATCGATGTAAGAGCTATTTTTAATAAGGTTTTCCCTGGTGACAATATGCGTAAAATGATTCGCATCGGGTGTACTGTAATATTGCACAGAAAACTGAGATCCTGCAGGAACAGTAGCATTATCTGTATTCATGATGCTCCACTGCTTCCCTGTATAATAAGCGCAAACAGGATGGGGATCTAAATTGACACCATTCACCTCCACTTGCTTAATAAAAAGTAAGGCGGTAGGGTTACCATTCAGTTCTGGAAGATCCAGCAACGTACATGTACCATTGCAATAATTGTTTTCTCTGCCGGCCGTCTGTGTAAACTGCCCCTGTGAGGCTGTATTCAGATTTATCAGTAATACCCATCCGATCAAGACAGGGTACCGGGTCATAAATTGCTTTCTCATATTATGCGCTTGAGGGGTTAATAAGTTGCCTCCTTGTAATTATTGGCTGGGTTGGGATCTGGGCTCAGGCTGTAGGCATAGGCCCCCACTTTGTTGCCGTATTTGGATTTACTGATCGTGAACTCAACGGTTACATTTTGCTGAACAGCCATATGCCCGATATTGAAAGTTATATAACCAGCGTATGGCTGAGTGCTATTCACGGATGGGTCAACCGTAGCATTTGCCGGAATGCTAATAATGGATACTTCAACTGGCAAAACAACAACCAGCACTGTACCCCGGGCATCGTCATCGTTCTCGTTATGGATAGTAACGGAGCACTTTAGATTCTCGCCGGCAGTTTGTGTTATTTTTTGTTCGGGTACCTGGATATTTTCCCGTGGTTTGGTTACCTTCTTTATGATGGGCACAGGAGTAATGGTAACAGAAGTTGCGCTAACATCAGCCTGCCATCTTGCCTGCGAATAGCCGGTATTCGTTAGAAACAATATAGTCAGGATAGCTATCGCGCATTGCTTTACGGGCGGGTTGCAGGAAATTCCATATGTTGTCATGGTAAAAAGTTTTATGGCTCTAAAAATAAAGGAGGTACTCACCTCAGCCCTCACCTTAAACAGTGATTCAATAGCAACAGCCCTTAATCCCCTGAAAAGGTGATTTTAAGGCGATTGTTTGATTTTATGGGGGAGAATGTCAACCTTTATGCGAATTACCCCCCTAAATTGATCTCTCAAAAAGCATATCTGTTTTTGTTTGGCTTCCTGTTCATAAGTGCTGCCGTTTATTCGCAGGATATACCAGACAGTCTGTTAAACAAACTGAACAGTACAACCAACGACTCTGTGCGGGTAAGAACTTTGCTGGATATCGGGGAAACCATTGAAGCTACCATGACAGTAAAAAGCCTTGATTATTATCATCAGGCATTATCTCTTGGCAAAAAAATAAAAAACGATCACCTCATATTGTCTTCATTAAACGATGTGGGAATATGTTATATAGAACTGAATAAACTCGATAGTGCAATCTCCTTCCTTGAAGAAGCAATTGGGGTTGCAAGGAAAATGAATGATACATTTCGCGTGGCAAGGATAACCACGAACCTTGGGAATGTGTACCTCCATAAAAATGACCGGCTCAATGCAATCGAATATTATTTGCAGGCGGCTCGTTTATGGGAAACTGTTTCAAATCAGGAGCAGCTGCCAGGTCTTTATTCCAATATCAATTCATTATTGACTGATCAGAAGGAATATGGTAAAGCGCTGCTGTATGGCAATAAAGCAGTGGATCTTGCTCGCAGGATCGGTGATAATTACTCCATGGTTAATTCGCTGCTCAATCTTTCTGTTACTTATGGATCTCTTGGAAATGCGGAAAAGCAATATCAGTTATTAGAGGAAGCCTTACCTCTGGCAAAGAAAGGTGCCAATATTGAACAGGTGGCCACTGTTTACTACAACATCGGTTCTTATTATTACGATAAGAAGGATTATCAGCAATCACTTAAGAGTTATATCGAATCATACAGGTATTCACAGGAAATGGGTAACAGGTATCATCTGTCCACTTCGGCGTCTATGCTGGCAATCCTTTACTATTCGCTAAAGGATAATGACAAGGCATTGCATTATATATTGGAAGCGGAAAAAATCGCCGATTCAGTAGGTGCCCGGGCTGACCTGAAAGAGATATTTCTTACGAGATCGCAGATCGAAGAACGTCGCGGTAACTTGCGGGCAGCTTATGATTACCTGGCTAAAAGCTCCGCAATAAAAGACTCCCTTTTTAAGACAGAGACCAGTGAGAAGATAGCCGAGGTCGATGCAAAGTATCAAACTGAGAAAAAACAGCAGGAGATCCTGCATCTTCAAAAAGATAAACAGATACAGGCTCTTTCAATTAAACAAAAATCAACGCTTAATTATTTCCTGATCGGTTCTGTGATTGCCCTGCTGACCCTGAGCTTCCTCGCATTCAGGAACCTTAATCATCGTCATAAACTTGCCAGACAACAGGACGAGTTGCAACAGCAACGTATTCGGGAACTGGAAAAAGATAAGCAACTGGTGGCAGTTGACTCGATGCTAAAAGGACAGGAAGAAGAGCGAAGCCGGCTTGCGAAAGATCTGCATGATGGGCTGGGCGGCTTATTATCCGGTGTAAAATTCTCCTTACGAAATATGAAAGACAATTTAATTATTACCCCAGATAACATGACTGTTTTCGAGCGGTCGCTGGATATGATCGATACATCGATCCGTGAATTGCGTCGTGTAGCGCATAACATGATGCCCGAAATGCTTACCAAATTTGGACTGGATGAAGCATTGAAAGAATATTGCAACAGCATCAATACCACGAAGCTCCTGACCGTCAAATACCAGTCGCTGGGTATGGAGATCGGAATGGATAAATCAGCCGAGATCATTATCTATCGCATCATTCAGGAATTGCTGAATAATGTTATCAAGCATGCAGGGGCCACTGAAGTCTTTGTTCAGGTAATCCGCGAAGCCAATCGTCTGAATGTGGTAGTGGAAGATAATGGCAAAGGTTTCAATCCTGCCATCCTTGAAAATAATAAAGGTGCAGGTCTATCGAATGTACGCAGCAGGGTTGATTACCTGAAAGGGCAACTGGATATCCATGCTGAACCGGGAAAGGGCACGCTGGTTAACATTGAATTGACAGTATAATTATGATACGCTTATTTATAGTAGACGATCACCCTGTGGTTATTGAAGGTATCCATGGTCTATTGCAGCATGAACCGGATATTGAATGGGCGGGTCACGCCATGAATGCGGCTTCCTGTCTTGGCTTCTTTGTAAATAATACAGCCGATATTGTATTGATGGATATTAGTATGCCGGGAATGGATGGTGTGGAGTTATGTGGACTGATGAGGGAAAAGTATCCTGGTGTATTCATTCTTGGTCTGAGTACGTTCAACCAGGGATTATATATTAAGAAGATGATGGAGAACGGGGCCTCGGGATATATCCTCAAGAATTCAACGAAAGAAGAGCTACTTAAAGCAATATACACTGTGAATACCGGCAATATTTTCTTCAGTGGCGAAGCAGGCGAAGTATTAAAAGAATATCAGCGTTCTTCAACGAGGATACCGGAACTATCACCTCGCGAAAAAGAGATCCTGGGATTGATCGCCGAAGGATATACGAACCCCCAGATTGCTGAAAAGATATTTCTCAGCTCATTTACGGTAGACAGTCACCGGAAAAATCTTCTGGCCAAATTAAATGTAAAAAATACGGCGATGCTAATCAGAATGGCGGTTGAAAATAAATTATTGTAGGATAGGAAGCCATCAGTATTTTTTGCGTACTCAGGTTTCGGATAGCAAAGGTTATATATTCAATTCAATATGAACTGAGGTACCTTTCCCTGGTTCAGATCGCACATCGAGCTTACCTCCCAAATAGCCTAACCGGCTTTTGATATTGCTCCAGCCGATTCCTTTGGCCAGCCGCAAAATGTCAGGGTCAAACCCTTTTCCGTCATCTTCTACGGTGACTGTGATCATACTGTTTGTGTTACTCACCTGTACAATGGCGGTTTTTGCTGCCGCATGCTTCATCGTATTATTGATAAGCTCCTGAACGATCCTGTAAATGGTAATAGCTGGAGTTTGATCAATTTGCAATTTGTCCATCCCAATCGATTGATAACTTACCTGTAAAGCTCCCGATTGATTTACATCGCTGCAAAATTCATTCAGCGCCGTATCAAGCCCGTATTTGACCAGCACTTCCGGCATCAAATTATGAGCGACCCGGCGCATTTCATTGATAGAACTGTCCAGCATATCCATGCTGCGCTCATAAGCCTGTTGATTTTCAGCCGTCATTACCAGGTTTCTTTTCATGGTTTGCAATGAATATTTAATTCCCGACATTATACCTCCAAGTCCATCATGCAGGTCTTTGGCCAGGCGGGTGCGCTCCTGCTCCTCTCCTTTTAGCACCGCTTCTGCTGAAGCCAGCTGCTTTTCTTTTTCAAGCTCACTGATCCGTTGTCTTTGCAGGCGCTGTTTTTGTTTATAGTTGCGAGAAATAAGGAAAGAAATGACAAGAATGACAAAAACTGATGCAATAAGAATATAACTAAAGATCCTTCTTCGCTGCAATTGCGCCTGCTGCAATTTTATTTGTTTATCCTTTTTCTCCGATTCGTATTTCTTTTCCAGTTCTGTGGTACTCTTAACCACCTGTTCATTTAGAACAGCTTCCTGGAGGGAATCCGTCTTCTTCTTTGCCATCATTGAAGTCTCAAAATCTCCATCACGTGCAGCAATATAAGAGAGGACCAGGTAAATGTTTCTCAATTCATCACGAAGTGAATCATTTGAAGCGATTTCCAATGCTTCGTAGATGCCTTTTTTTGCTTTTGCATTATTTCCATTAAGAAAATTAGCGTAAGCCAGATCATAGAGCGAGCTGGCGACCATCTGCCTGCTTTGCAGTTCTCTCGCCAGTTCAAGTGATTTTTCCGCCGACTTCTGCATTTTTTCAAACTGGTTATTGGCAGCATATAAATTGCTGAGATATCCATAAATAATACCCTCTGCATATTTGTCATTAAGGAGCACGGATTCCTGTTTGGCCTTCTCATAATAAAACAGGGCGCTATCAGTCATTTTCATTCCCTCGTAATCCTGCGCCAACGTAGCGTAAACACGGTTAATATAATCGTTCCTTTTTTTGAATTCCGTATGTATGCGTAGAGACAATAATGCAAAATCTGCAGATCTCCTGTATTGTTTCAGATTAATATATGCGTTGGCAAGACCATGATATATTCCTGACAGCTTAGCGGAATCTCCAGTCTCCTCTGATGCTTTTCTGACCTGCAGACTATATTCCAGCTGCTTTTGGAAATCTCCGAGGTAAGAATAAACGATCGCCATATTGCCAAGAATAGCTATAACCCTCGAAGAGTCCTTCAATTGCCTCGCATAGTTGAGTGCTTCCTTATGCTGCTCCGCGGCAATGGCATAATCCCCCTTGGTAAATGAAACAATGGCACTTTGATTATAGTATGTATAAAGGCCTTTTGTAAATTTCAATGATGTTGACAAACGTTTTGATTGCTCAAGAAAATAAATGGAGGAATCCTGGTTATTGGTTTCATACAAATCAGCAATCTCCAGCAATAGCATCACCCTGGCAGTATCTTCCTTCGCCAAAGGCAAAAGTTTTAATAAACTGTCTCTTTTCCCATCCTGGGCCTTTACAAATATGGCCAATCCCAGCATGAATAATAGGCAAATTGGCTTTCGCATGTATTCAAACTAAGCTTTTGTTCTCATAGTACAAATAACCATATTTAAACCGGGGTGTTACTCCCCTTTTTCCATGAATTTCTATTTTCCTATGCCAGATCTATATTTACGTTAATCCGGTTTCTTCAACTTCACGCCATTAAATTCCACCAGTACGGCGTAAAGGAAACATTTGCCTTTACGCCGTGGATGTATTTTCAGGTGGATATAACTTCCTGCCATTATTCTCTCAGTCTTCTTTTATTATTTCCGGAATTTCACCTTGCTGTCAATATTTTGCGCTGTTTTTATTCCCTGTTTGGTGCCTTCTTCCACCGCATGACGGGTATGAATGCCGCCATAAACTCTTGAAATTGCAATGGCAGTCGCGAATTCATTAAACGATTTGTAGGAGTAAGTCCCCATGTCTTCCAGCCCTTTTCCCAAATCAATCATTTTTCCTTTATAAGTGCTGTTAGTGAAAGCCACATTATCACCGAAAATGCTGCTAAGAGCTGTGGTAAAAGCACCACTAAAAACAGCATGGTTTGCGGGAAAATCGGGATAAGGCGGTGTGGAGATATAAGGCTTCCACCAGGTGGCCGGGTCAGTAGAGGGTTCTATCACCCTGCGAATAAACTGAAAGGGTCTTTCCTGCATGAAATGGAATTTTGCTTTCATGGAACCAATTGTGGCATCAAACAGGCTCATACCTGTTTTGGCATAAGCAAATGCGGCTATATCGAGTGCGGGATTTTGTTGTTCCAGAATTTGTTTGAATACAGAAATGTAACTCGATCCTGCTGGATAACCATTCACAGCCGGGTCATCATAATATTTGGCGAGGCGCTTTTGATCATAGGTCAGGTTTTTCGAAATATCATATACTTCCTTGAAATCCTTATAATAAGGAGAAGCTACATCTGCATCATTATATGCATAAGGTGTTGAGGTTACATTATCAATGCTGCCTGCAACTATGGTGCGGGTGTCACCCCAGTAAGCAAGGCCATTGGCAATGGTGGGATTATTATTTTCCGGCCACCAAAGACCCGGAGTATTGTTGGTCAATGTTAAAGCTGGCCAGGAGGACCATGGATGATCTGTAGTAGACCAGGTAAAGATTTTTTCAGCTACAGCCTTTCCGAAGGCTTTTGACCGTTGAAAGATTGCAGTGTCACCGACTTCTGTTGCATAAGTTGCATTTAATTCATCTTCGAGTTTTTGCACCGCATCGGTTGTTGCAGGCGTGAAGGTGAAAAGCTTCCTGGTCATTTCCGCCAAAGCGGCATTGGCACAGGTTGGCCAGTGATAGGCTTTGCCAGGTTCGGTTTGAGGCATTTGGGGCATTTCATTTAGTTGCCCGTAAAGGCTTTGATAAGAGGGCATGCCCGGCACTACAGCTTCATATAACGCTACACCACAATAAGCCATGTATCTCCCAGCATTAACTCCATAAGAGACAGCAGGAGAATACAACAAGGGTAATTGAACACCCAGCCATTTTTTTACTACATCCGAAGAATAGGTTTTGGTTTGTTGCAGATGGCCATTGGCCTCTCGGTCTGATGGTTTCTGACATGAAAGATTAAAAAATAATGCAGTTGTAACCAGCAACATTGCATAAACGATTTTTTGTTTCATTGTTGAGTATTTAGTATTAGTTAATGGTGGTTATGACACAGCGGAATTTGCCAGTCAGGAACCGAATGCGGAATTTCAACTTCGGGGAATTGGAGGATTAGTTTAACGCAGCGGCAAAATAGAAACAGTTTTGCCTGCTATAAATTGTAATCGCTTAACAGATCTGTTTCTCAGAAACAAGGCAGTTAAAACAG
>JAJKIP010000075.1 GCA_021154405.1 Segetibacter sp.
AGCGGTTTAAGGTCCTTTTCAAGCCATGAAAGCTGTTCGCCACCCAATGTCCCCAATCCGCCTTCAGCCGTATCGACTACATTAACCAGCCCAATAAAATGAACGCCTTTGTAATCAAAACTGTACCAGCCATTGCCTATCGATCCTTTTCCATAGCGGTCCAAATATGCTTTTGCATTACCATTAAGAACATCGTGCTCTCCTGGTACATAAAATATTTTTTCTGCTTTTACACTCTTTAACGATTGATCGAGCAGATCAAATTCTTCCGGTTGCGCCAAATGTGTAAGGTCTCCGGTATGCAGGACAAAGGATGGTGTAACAGGCATTGCATTGATCTTGGAAATAGCAGCATTCAGCGTAGCGAGTACATCTGTATTGGCAGGTTTACTGAATCCAATATGGCTGTCGCTGATCTGTACAAAACCAAAATCTCCTTTCGGAAGTATAAGTCCCTTTTTGAGATCGCCTGTGTTCTTATCAATCAGCTGACTCATACCAAATGATTTCATGATGCCACCGCTCATCATCCAAAGAACTCCTGTGCCTGCCCAGGCCATGCATTTGATAAAATTTTTTCTGTCGATACCATCATCATTTAAATTGCCCATATCAATTTTTTCGTTTTCCATAAAGCGTAATTGTATTGTGTAATAAATTGAGGGAGTAAAAAAACAAAGAGATGAGGAGGGATGAAAATCAATTACATGATCCAGGGTGTTTTCTTGATGAAGGCCTGCCTGGAGAACATTAGATCCTCCGCGCTAAAGAAGATTTACTGAATAAAAAAAATCCGGGAGTGTTGCTTCCAGATTAAGAAGGAAGCATGGCGCAATTTCAAAAGGCCTTAATTGGCAATATTATCTTCTCCGACGAACTATAGCTGGCTCTTTCACTGCCAGTTTCTTTAATAATTCAGAAGCAGCTACAATTTGGGAAAGCCATACTCCCCGATTTCCACCATGGTCAACTTTCTCTATACAGCCTCCATTTACATGTACAGCAACCAGGTGATTTTCCGTTACAGAATAAACAGGTGCTCCTGAAGATCCGTAATCTGTTTCCAATTTATCATAATAAATATAATCGGGATTTGGCCAATAGCCATCTCCAACGCTAATTCGCTTTGTAAAGTCATATGGAGGTCCGGGATATTGTATAATTGCAACGGAACCATTAACAGGATTGATTGGATTTTGAATTATTTTTTCATAGCCGAAAATATCACCAGGCAAACCTTTCTTGTTAGGGGCCAGGCGAAGAATGGCAAAATCTACAAGACCAATTCGATGATCCTCCAGTTTGATTATATCAAAACCGATGGTATCCTTACAGGGATTTTGCCTGTCATCCGGGTTTTTACAAAATATTACGCGCATCAAAAGGGCTGCATCCTCCGGTGAAACAGCGTGACCTTTTTTTGACGGAAATATCCAATTGTTTTCTCTGGCATCAGTAGAATCGAAACAATGCCCCGCTGTGAGAAATAGGTCTCTGCCAATCAGGCAACCACTTGCCCAGGGTTTGCCATTGACACTACCAGGACTATTCTCACCATTCAAAAACAGATTAAGGTCAGACCTCCAACGTACCATCCCCACTTTTTTTCCATGTTCATTACAAAAATCGCGGGCGCCGCTTGCTGAGGCCTTATATTCCTCGAATGGAATTGGAGGAGTGGTTTTCTCGCAGGTTTTATAAATTACCAGCTGATTTATCTGCTGATCATTTTGTTCCATTGCATCAACGATCTCTCTGAATCGTTTAAATTCGGCCGGATTCTGAGGTATTGAATCTTTGAGGGCTTTAAATGAAACTGCAAGATTGGATTTTCGATTTAATAGCCTGTTGATCTCTCGGTCAATAGACTTTATATTTGGCCAAACGAAAGGTTGTGTATCCCGGGTGCTGATTGAATCAGCTTTTGATTCTCTATCAGTAACTCCTTCCCTTCCCTGAATTCGCTGTACCAATAACCAGCCGATCAAACCAATAAGCAGGAAGATGACTAATAATAATAACCAAATTTGTTTACGGTGTTTTTTATGCTGTAGGTCTTTTTCGATGTCAGTAGCCATGTTATTCTTTATTTGAGATATAATATCCTTTGACGCAGGCCATTAATTTTAACGTTTGCTGAATCTTTGCCTCGTATGTCCAATGTGCCGATAGAGTCACGTGCATTGAAATAAATGGATTCCGGAGGTATTTGCATCAAGAGAACACGGCCATAGTTATTAGTAACCTGGCTGGTAAAACTTCCCAGGCAAATATTAGAATCTGCAGCCTGCCTGGATGTAAAGAAACAGACATTAACGCCACTTAATAATCCCTTTGTGGCATCATCCCGGCAAATTACCGAGAGAATATTATAATGAACCGTATCAGGCGTCAGAAAAAATCGTATATTCTTTAGATCCTTGTGAAGGTCAACTATTGTATCGATCCGGAAATGAAGATTGAGCGTATCCTTCTCGGCATGTACTATATAGCTGGCCGACGAAAGAGTTTCCGAAGTGAAATTCCCAAAATCATCTGATTTCAGCGACATGAGAAAATTTTCAGTACTGCTATCAGCAAGATGCTTTATCCGAATGGTAAGGTTACGCAATAATGCTTCCTTATAAAATCCTGTATTGAGTGTGTCTTTGAGAAAAACAGTCCCGGAAAGGGTTTGTTCACCAGACAAATCATCATATCCATCAGGTTTACCGCAGCCAGGCTGTAAAAGAACACATACTATCGCAAAAATGTAAGTAAAATACTTCATGATCTTATTTATTAAAGATAATTTTTAAAGCAGATGCCAGGACAATTGGATCTAGTGTAACTCCGTAATAAGGTCCTGAAGTTTTATAGGCTGTTGTCTTATCTGATATCTGGTTATTTTGAATCTTATAATAATTCCTCTCGGCAAAGTGAATTCCAAAAGATACCTGCAAACCAGGAATCAAATCATAACCCAGTCCAAGGTATAGGTTGGCAAGTGGATCGGTAATTTCAAAACCGCCAAAGATATTGATACGTTTAAGCGGGTATCGGGGAATGATAGCGTTGTCAGCATCGAAGTTCTTCCAGGGAAATACTTTCAATCCAATCACATAGCGCAATTTTTGATCAGTCTTGTTAATGTTGAAATTAGCCCCTGCAGTGTCAACATTAACCTGTCTGATTGTATGATTGTCATAAAAAAGCCCCGCACCAATAGTAATTGTCTTTTGCCTGCCGACACCAAAGTATCCTTCTGATTTTACTACTTTTTTATACGAAACACTAAAAGTGTCGGTAAAAGGAGCACCGGTAATTCTTGCTTTCCTGCTAAACGTAAAATAGGAAGTATCCTTATCTTGCACAGTTTTCAAATCAGGTACAGGGCCTTTAAATCCATCGAGTAATTGAGAAAGTAATTCCATTCGCCACATTCTCTTTTTAAACTCGGACTTAAGGTTATCACAATTTGCCTTATAGGCAGCAGCCTTTGCGGCAATTCTACTAAGAGAATCCGCAATCCTGGTAGAATCCTCTTTGCTAAAACCAGAAAAATCAAAACTACTTTCATTGGACTCATCCTTTACATCCTTGAAACTGCCTATAACCCTGGAGATACCTGCTCCATATGGTGAAAGTGTGGACAGGTTATTGATCAACAGTGCCAAAGCAGGAGAAAGATCTTTCTCAATTGCGCTGCTATCATTGAAAATTCCACGAGTTTCCTCAATTGTAACCTGAGCCGGTGAATGCACATTATAAATGCCGAAATAAATATCCATGTCGTCAGGAAACAATTCCCGGTGCGACCTTGTATCAAAATCATTATCCCCATTGTGATAATATATATATTGTCGGCGGTTTTTTATTTTGAAAGGCAGGGAAAGAAAATGAATGATCCGACTATTTGTGGTAAGTCCTGCAAGATTATTTTGAAGTTTACCCAGGTAATCACTTTCCCTTACTAGCCTGGCCTTTTCTTTTAAAAGTGGCTTTTCTAACTGTTGCAGCTCCACTAAAGTTTTAAAACTGCGGGGACGACAGGAGGTGCAGCTTTTTAACTCAGTTATTTTTTTAAGTTGTTCATCAATGTCTTTTTGATGAGTAGCGTTTTCAGTCAATCCACTTTTAATCATGCCCGGATCAGGAAATTTTATATAGTCCAGACTAAAGCGTCCATTGCTGTACCATACCCAGCTTCGAAGATATTTGCCAATAGGTGACGAAGGACACCAAAGCGTATCCAGTGTCTTAAGCAAATTAATGGCCTGGGACAATTCTCCTGATTCACAGGAATCATTGCACGCGATAATAGGATGGGTTTGTATACCAGCAACCTGCTGTTTTATGCTCTCAATTCCCTGCTTTGCAGCTGTTATCCAATCCGGGCTTAACAAATTTCTTGTTCTGTCAGCCCATTTGAGTGTTAATGTGCCAAAAGGATCAGTTGATTTAACTGCAATCCCACCTTTTTTCATGTGCGTCTTGATGCGATAATAAGCTTTTTGACCTTTCCCCAGTAGTTCAGCTTTCTGTTCACCTATTGAATAAACCGGATCAAATTTTATTTCACTGGGCAATTCGTCTTTAGATAGATTAGTTTGAAGAGTGAAACCAGGATAAAATGAGATCTTTTCACTGAGAACCTGCTTATACAACGATATAGTATCTGCATTCTGAAAGTCACACAGCAAATCTCTCCATAATGACCTTCTCTGTTTTAAATCCTCAATTTGTCCTAGTACCACACTGGCCGAATCTGCCAGTTGACCTGCCGCATTACAAATGCGACCTGAATCATCTTTACACATGCAATCCTGAATTTCGACTCCATGCTGATGCTTATTTACGCTATCATTTACCCGGCTCAGTAACTCCTTATCCATGGAGAACAGGCAATTGAGCTTTTTTATTCCCGGACATTCAGAATGACCAGTATTGTAAATTTTATAGAAACCATAAATTCGGCAGAGTTTTTCTTCCAAGGCTAATTGTTCAAGGGATGAACCATTCAGTAATTTCATAAACTCATTCCTTTTTTCCAGGAATTTTTCAACTTCGGGCTTCTGAGATTCAGAACGATGAATATTAACCTGGAATTTTGACCCCTTATTGAAATTCCCACGCTTAACATTCTGCGGAGGGGTTTTTCTTAATAGCCCATCCTCATTCATCGAAATACTTTTATGGCCAATTTGAATTTGGGCATGGATGGTGCAGGCCAGTAAGGAACAACATAAACAAAGCAGTAATTTGGATTGGAACATGGTGGATTGTTTTAACGGTATAACAGGAAGTGTTTACCCCTGTTTTAATAGTTACCTGCGAATAAATTTTAAATCTCTTATAGCCGTACCCTTATAGTCAAGCTTCTTACTGTTAGTTGCTGAAGTATATAATAATACCTGACCTGGTTTCAATTTGTAAGGGAGTTCAAAACTAAATTTCCCATCTTTATCAGTAGTTGTAACTGTTGTTTGTCCGCCTGCCTTAAGGAATATTTTGATATTGGCTAACATCCTGTTTCCTTGATCCGTCAGCACACCGCTCACTCCGCTGCTGTTATCAAGATCCAGTGAATGATCGCGAAATGCAAATGTTCCGAAAACGTTATCAAAAAATACTTCACAATGGTAATGATCCTTGTCGCCGTCCCCATTGAGTGTAAATGAACCTGTGACGATCTTACCAACAGTATACTGAGAATACATGCTTTTTGAATAGATCAATTCAACCATTTTATCTTCGGAGGGCCCACCCAGAAAAGATAGAAAGCCAGGCTTGTCAACTTCCAAATCAATGATGGCTGTTGTTGTTAAACTGGCATCGGTAGTTATCACTTCATGGGAAATCTTTACCGTCTGGCTCAAAGCACCATTCTGGTAATAAGCCTCGGTACCATCCGGCTTAAAAACAATTGCGAACCTTGCAGGATCAGGTTGAGAAAAGGCACCATTAGGACCAGTAAAGGGATCAAGGGCTAAAAGGCTCCTGATATTTTTTGCATCTATATGCCAGATTGCATCCCTTGTTGATGCTGGTTTGCCATTCAAAGAAGCAAGAGCTTTTTTTAACTGACTTGCACTTGGTGTCCTTAATTCAGGATCATGCCCCAGCAACATCAGGTTTATCTTGCCCTTATCAGCTACCCAGACTAATTGGGCATTTGTGTAAAAAGCTATTACATCTCCTTCACCGGGACCACCTTTACTGCAACTGGCAGTTGCTTCGTCAGTCTTGGTATCAGTGGTGGAATAGCTGGACATTTTCGTTTGGGAATTTGAAACATTTCTTGTTATGGTTTGTGATCCCAGTCCAGCTTTCAGGGTACTGGCAATGGTTGAAATCGCTTCACCAATTGCATGTTGTTCGGGGTCTGGATCCTTTGCAATCTGTTGCCCCATCATATGAAGTGCATCCAGGAACTCATCTATTCCCTGCAGAGCTGTTGGAATTGCACTGGTTGTATTATTGGTGTTGGTAACCGAAATGGAAGAGGAATATCCAAGTAATGTAGTGATGGCAATAGACGAAGTATTAGTTCGCATGAGATCTGCAACTGGAGCATAAATAATTTTGACCGGAAGGACCGGTAGTGTGATAATACCAGCGCCGGCAACATTCCAGCTAATATGCAAAACATTCAGGAAGAAATTTTCTACTGCCTTAGGCTTTTCTATTACAACCCCTTTGGCTGGATAGTAGCAGGACACGATGGGATCAGTGTCCAGTACATCATTAAAAATAACTTCCTTATCGCCTTTATGTACAATTTTAGTTTGCGATCCTACTCCAAGTGTAATCGTCGGTTCATCAGAATCCCAATTGCCCACCCTGAATTGTAAGTTGACATGAAAATAATTGCCGGCTTTTATGGCCCTGTCGGTATCTGTAATATTTTGTGCGCCTACTATAAAATGTCCGTCTGGTTCACCAGGTTTTCGGGTGCGTAAATCAGGTTCGTACTGGCCTGCTATATGTTGGTGTCTGATGCCATAATACGGAATGGCAAAATTGATCACGGGCTTGTCTTTGGTTGCTATCAATTCTCCCAGCATTATGGCTGTATCTTTTTGCGGAAATGGAAATTTGACCTCCTGTGCCTGGATCTTTCTTACTAATTCCAGATAACCTGGTGATTGCTGACAGGTAGCCTTTAAATTTATCAATATAACTATTGCGCAAAAAAGTGAACGCATCAGACAGGCACGTCCAATGAACTGG
>JAJKIP010000076.1 GCA_021154405.1 Segetibacter sp.
ATCCTGAATTTTAACGGGTTCACCGGCCTGGCAGATAATTCGTTTGGTATCATCAGCAGATTGAATAATTCTTCCAATGCGGCAGACTGGAAAATTCCGGCTGGAAGCATACTGCCACAGGCTGGGTTGCCAGGCAGAATTGTATCTGGAGGATTCGCACGCAGAAATAAGCTTTCAGAATTCAGCCAGTTTGGTATTGCAATGGCCTTAGGCCCATTGCCGGTAAACCTGACGGACTTCCTGGCAGAACGCACCTCGAAAGAACAGGTGGCACTTGACTGGGAAACAGCGAGCGAACAGAATAGCAAAGGATTTGAAATTGAAAGGAGAGCGGATAATGTGCAGTCCTTTACATTCCTGAAATTTGTGTCATCACTGGCATTGAATGGAAACAGTTCCGCTACATTGCAATATCACGTTATTGATTCCAATTCCTTGCGTGGTGTAACTTATTATCGATTGAAACAGGTGGACCTGGATAACAATTTCAGGTATAGCATGATCAGGGCTGTAAGTGGTTTGAATGATACCCGCGTTACAGTGAAAATTTATCCCAATCCAAACAGAGGTCAGTTTTCTATTCAGGTAGATGGTAGCACAGCTGATCAAACTGTGCAAATTCTTAATGAAGAAGGGCAAATGGTAAGAAAGTTGAAAATCGACAGTCAGCAGAATAATCTTATCATATGCAATTTATCGGCGGGCTTATACTATATCCGGATCCCGAACGTGTTTGGAAAAGGAAGCCATTTTTCAGAAAAGGTATTGATCATAAAGTAAAGGCCCGGATCTCTCCAGGCCTTAGTATCGAAAATTCTAATGGCACCTGAATTTCTTCCTGCCATTTATGAAAACTTAAAATGAATATCTCAATCCAGCCTGCATTTGATAACGTGAACTGAACAGGTCAACTGAATAAGGTCTGCCCGGATTAGACCAGGTATATTTCGGGTAAGCTCCTGCAGTGGCAGGTGCAGTTACTTTCAGACCAATGGATGCCATTGAATTGAATGTATTGGGCGAAAAATAAACCCTGCCCCATCCTCTGTCGATCAGATTAGTAAGGTTCACGATATCATAGGTGAAAGTAATGGTGTGGGTTTGTTTTCCAGATTTGAAATTAAAGTCCTGTGCAAACCGGAAATCCAGTTGAGTATTCCACGGAGTACGTCCACCGTTACGTTCGGTAAAATCACCACGACGGGTTTTCAGGTATTTATCATTTTCAACATACTTGTCAAAAGCAGCGGCCTGTGTAGCATCAGCGAAGAAATTTCCAAGCTGGGATGTGGTTGGAATATATACCAGGCTTTGTGACTGGCCCGTTCCATCATATGTGGTATTAACCAATCCCCATGAATAGGGAACACCTGAAGCGGCACTCAGGAACATGGAGAAGGTAGTAATAAATTTATTATCCTTTTGCCAGTCGAGGCGGTAAGCGCCAGTGGCCACTATACGATGACGGATATCAAAATTGGAATAGGCAAGTCCGGGATTATTAGGGCTCAGTGCCTCATTTAATTGCCAGTTGGACTCCATTGAATTTCGAATACCGTTGGTGATATCCTTTGACTGGCCATAAGTATACGCTACCATACCTGTAATGCCAGATCCCCAGTTCCTGCTTATTTGACCCGTGATACTATACCTGAAACCTTTACCGGTATTGCTCAACAGGTACGCATTAGTGTAAAGAGGATTGATCTTGGCACCGGAATAGATCGGCTGCTGATGCTTTGTATCATAAACCCAATATGTGGGGTTATCAACATAATTGATCTGCTGGAATTTAAGGTCGTTGATAACCTTGGTATACATACCTTCCAGCGTGAATTTCCATTTACTCAGGGTTGTATAATCAAGGGCCAGGTTACTTCTCCATACGGAAGGCATCTTGAAATTATTATCTATCAGGTCAACCTGTGTAGCACCGCTCGGATCATTAACGTTCTTGCCCTGGTTCTTTACAAAATTTGCTTCACCAATATTGCTGCTGATCGCATCCCGAATAGGATCAGTACCGGGCACATACGGAGTTGTGCTGCGCTGATCGAAGGCACCATATGTCACCCCATTATTATAATAGGCATAACCTAACCATGCAAAAGGAATACGGCCAACAAATACACCAGAACCTCCACGTAATACCACACGTTGATTGCCAAGGAAATCATAGTTAAAACCGATACGGGGTGATACCTGTACCTGCCCAAGGAAATCATTTTTGATATCTTTCGGACGAGTGTAAGTGTAAGTAGTGCCGTAGTTAGGATCAACCGGCGCGTTCGTAGTCTTGGTGCTCAGGGGCTGTTTGTTTGGCAGACTGGCCAGGTCAAGACGAATACCAGGTGTTACAGTGAGGTTACCCGCACGTATCTCATCCTGTACATAAAGGCTATAAAGATTGGCTTTGAAGCTGGCCGGTGGGTTGGCCATAATGAAATCACGGGTATTATTGGAATAGTTATAATTAGTTCGGACACGGTTTGGATTATTGTTTATGAAATCCTGTACGCTGCTGTATGCTACTCGGCCGTTCCATGAATTCACAAATCCGTAGGTGATATTATAAAACTCATTGTGTGTGCCAAAGGTGAAGGTATTATTTCCTTTAACCAGTGTAAAATTATCAGTAAACTCAATGGTCTTTTGCTTCATATTGAAGATCGCACCTTCACGATCAGTACCCAGGAAAATGGTACCGCCGTTCCCTGCTATTTCCATTTGTGGAAGCGAGGGGTTAGACGCAGGATCACGATAATCATGAATATTTGAATAACCTAATACCAGGCTGTTAGAAAGACCTTTGTTGAAATTTGTCTTCAACTCAGCCACTGTTGAAGTCTGGTTATTCACCTGTCTGAAATCTATACTGCCAAAGCGGAAGTTCTGCTGATCACGTTCCAGGTTAGTAGCTTCAGAAGTGATTGTGTTATTGCGAATGGAAAGCCGGTTCCTGCTATTAATTACCCAATCCAGGCGATTGAAGAATTTTGTGGAATTAGAATAGATAGATGTGTTTCCATACGCCCCGGCTCCGTTTGCCAGCCCATATTTGACACGCATGAGTGAATCAATACTTTGAGCCTGTGCAAGCGTTATCACCTTATTGTCCGGTGAACCTGCTGCCAGGATCACAGGATCTACCCTGCGAGTTATCTCTTCGTTTGTAAAAAAGAATAGCTTGTTCTTTATTATTGGGAAACCGACACGGAACCCTGTTTGGTAATCATGAAAATCAGTTGGCTCTTTTGATTTGTCTCCTGCATTGTTTGGACCAATCAAAAAGGCACTTCGTCCATAACCATATACAGAACCATGAAAATCATTGGTACCGCTGCGTGTGACGGCATTGATACTACCGCCCAGGAAATTTCCAATCTTTACATTATATGGAGTCAGGTACACCTGCACATCCTGGATAGCATCTAATGACACAGGGTTGGTACGAGTGCTGCTACCAGGTTGTCCGGAAGCATTGGTTTGTCCACCGAGAGATGGGCTAAAGCCGATTGCGTCATTATTGATGGCACCGTCGATAGTAACATTGTTATAACGGAAATTGGTACCGGCAAAAGAATTGTTATTGCTTTGCGGTGTGAGCTTCGTTACATCCTGGAGACTTCGATTAAGACTTGGAATGGTCCTTATCTGATTTTGACCTACTGTGGTATTGGCACCTGATCTGCCTGTACCACGACCGGTTATTACAACTGCAGTCAGGTCCTGGGTTGCCGCCTTCATTTCAATACTGAGAGGATTAGTACCAAGGGAAAGATTATAATCATCCTTTTGTTCCGGATTTTGCCCTACAAAAGTATAGGTAATGGAATAAGGCCCGCCTGCCTGGAGATTGGCGATAAAATAGTAGCCTTTGTTATTAGTAGTAGTTTGAACAACATAACCAGTCGGGACGTGTTTTACTACTATTGTAACGCCTTCAAGCAGTTCACCTTTACTGTCTTTAACAGTTCCAGAAAGGGAAGCAGTTGTTTCCTGCCCATTTGCCTTTACCAGACTAACTAATACACAGACCAGTAAAAGTAATCGGGGGAATAGCAATTTAAAATTCATGTTTCAGTCGTTTTTAATTCTTGGTTTTTATCTATTAATTACCTGTTTTAATCAGGTATTTATGTTTATAAATGCGGAGGTCGATACGGGCTTTCCGATGCCTATTTTTATATTGAGATGCTAAATTTTGATATAGCATCTTCCAGGGCCTGCAGGAAAATTGTATGACCGGCCGCGGATATCGAGACCATGTCTTATAATTTTTTGTTTAATTGGCGGAATATTCCTGGTGGTTGTAGAAACCCATGATCAAACAGTCAAAGGGTCACCTGAAAAATCTGGAGGGTTATAGTCAGTATTAGAATAATCTTCAAAAAGAAAATCCGTGTTCGTGAGCCTGAATTTGAGGGGGGATGAATTTTGAGAGATAGCGTTAATGTCGCTGCCCGTTTTCCGTACCGGGAAAAATAAAACTAATCTGCCTTTATTGACCTGTTTATGCAACGGGTTCTGGTCATCTTTATTTGATTCGGGAATGAGATTATTGTCACCATAGATCCCTTCAATTACAAATTCTGATATTGAATCAATATCATCATAACGTTCCGAATCGATAGCAGCAACATTTGATGTAATGTAGTCAATATCAATACTTACATCTAAAACGTGCAGAGCGAATGCGAAAACAATCAGCCGTGCGAAGTGATATTTAATTTGAGATATCACGGGGCAAAACTATTGTCCTTTTACGGGTGCAACACTAATCTAATGTTACGGAATTGTTACCATAACATACCGCAATTGTTATCAAAGTGGATAGCCTCATTCAACTTTGGCAAACGCCTTATTATCAATCCATAAAATACGCAACCCTTTGATGCAGGAGAAATGCGCGTCGTATGATCTCGGCTTCCCTTCTATATCAGAGAAATTAACCGTCCAGGTGCCGGATACAGAAAAAACTCCACTTGATTTTACGCTTTGGAATTTAATATTTCCGACCTGGCCACTGGCAACAGCCAGATCCCATTTGTAACTATTGCCGGGCCCTATTTGAAAATTTTCAGCTGATGCGTGTGTATCCATGCCTGCATCGAGGCCGGTTCTGGCATTTACATATTGAATAGCGCCACTGAAATCACTTGACCATTTACCATTGAGGTCAGAAGCGGCAATGGCAAATTTGTTATAATTAGCCATGCGTTCCATTTTCTCCCACCCATAAGTATTCTGATGATAAGCTCCGAATTCCTGTTCAAAGGTTTGTTTATCAGGAGTGATGAATTCCAGATATCTTCCGCTGCCATTGGAATAATTCATTTTAAAAAGTACAACATAAACGGATTTGCCGGTTTTTTCAACGGCATTGGCTTCTGCAAATTCAATAGTTTGCCAGCCAATGACCGGCCTGAATAGTAAATTGCCTGCCGTACTGTATTTTGGTGCGACGAGCACCTCCCAGGCGTTTTTCAAACCATCCAGTACAACTGAATTGTATGCGTCTGCCTTCTTATTGGGATAGTGAATTAGCACCCGGATCACGCCTTTGCTCACCTGCACCCAATCAGGTTGTTCCGTTGCCACCCAGCCGTCATCAAAATTAGTAGTGGTAAAAGAAAACCCGCCTGCCGATTTTGGCGCAACATTCTCACTGGTTTTCTTCATCATTTTTTCCGGTTCGCCGGGTAATTTAATGTATTCAGCAGCAGATTTGGAAGGATAGAACCATGCATCTTTGTCGCCATTGTTAAAGGCCCCATCTCTTTTTGTTTCCTTCCCAGCTTGCAGCACCAGCACCATCCCTGAACCAAAATCCTTTGTAAAAAACCGGTAGGTGGTCTTCTCCAGCTCTTTCTTTTGACTCGAAAGAAGTTTACCCCAGTTATCGGTACCATTCTTTTTGCTCCAGGATTCTATTACACTATTTTGAGGAACAACCGTAATCGTATTACCATTTATCTGATAGGTACCTGTTTCCCTTGTTAAAAGCAGCTTATCCAGTTGA
>JAJKIP010000077.1 GCA_021154405.1 Segetibacter sp.
ATGCTTATCACGAAGATCGATTCCTGTAGAAATAGTTGCCGGCGAGGCTGAACCTTCGAAACTCCATGTTGCAGGGTCGGCTGATGTTTGTTTGAATTGCATACTTACTCCAGCCATAGTTCCGTTTACAGCCATACCCATATTTTTTATTGCAAACTTGACTTTAGCTGAAACAAACTCAGATGAAGTTTGAGCAATAGTTGCCCCAAAGGCTGCGAGCCCTCCAACTAAAATCAGCAAAAATCTTTTCATGCTACAATGATTTTATAAATGCGACCAGTGCGGTTTTCTCATCTTTTGTAAGTTCCATTCCGAACGGGTGACCCGGTACAGCCATTTGCTTTACGCCAATCGGTTTAAAATAGGTAGGTGTATAAGCTGGTGAGAATCTTGATGAATCAAAGAGGTCTTCCAGGTTTGCCAAATGGCCATCATGCAAAAAGGCAGTACGATTCCATGCGCCAATCAATGAGGGGATCTTATAATACCCTGAACCCCTTCTTGTGTATAAGCTAAGCCCCGGATCAGTGCCAATCGAAATATTGAAAATGCTGTACTTTTTAAAATGATCGGCTGGTGGCTCAAAACCGTCAGCTGGAGTCAGTTTATTGTTGGTATAGAGTGGAGGTGTATGACAACTAACGCAGCCCTGCTCAATAAAAATGGCTTTTCCTTTTTCTAATAACTTAACTGGAAATTTTGCAGGATTTTTTGGTGATTTTAAGGAATAAAGAAACTTTGCCAGTGCATACAATTGAGCATCACTAAATTTTCCTCTCTTGTAATCCGCCGGATCTGCAGGTACCGGATCGGGGATAAATCCATTGTAAGAACTACTCATATTCATGTTCTGGTTGAGTATTGCATACCGCATCAGGTCTTCAATACCGCGTTGCAGGTTATGCCCGGTTTTATCCAGGTATTTTCTTTCTTTCAAATTATAAAGATCCGGGATACTGATAGGATGATCAAAGCTCCCATTGTTTCTTGATTGCACCCCCGGCAGCTGGTCATAATGGGTGGTGAGTAAGTCTTCCGGCTTTATTTTTTTATAACTTTCCTGGTATTCATTGTTTACCCATGGTGTGTAGTACAGGCTTTTATTAAAATCATAGAACCGCGCAAGCCGGTTTTCGAGAGAGGCATTTTGCCAGTTTGGGTTAGTAGTGGTCATTATATTTCTAAACCTGTCAGCAACAAAATTCCCCTGTGCTCCCTTGAACAATTGGCCATCCGGCATCTGTTTGGTATGACACATGCCGCAGGACTCAATACCCAATTCGGGCTTCCCCCTTTTACGGATGCTGATCACGACAAAAGGAATAATTCCTTTTTTATCTGCATGAATACCAGTAGCCTGCCACCTTTTCGCCAAAGCTGGCAACAAAGACAACATTGCACTGTCCAATGGTATAAAATTCATCGGTAGTTCATAGATCAGTTCTCCGGCTTTAATCCAGTCGGCATCCGTTTTTAGATCCTGCTCTTTAAAATTTACGACAGGATCAATATTAGCTAACCACTCATAATATCCTTCCGGCTCATTACCTGGCATATAGAAAGGGTAAGTTTTATAAGATATTCTATCAGCGATCTGGTTATAATACTCCTCCGTTACGAATCCCAGTTTAATGGAAGTGTCAGCGTAGGGAAGATGCATGGATTCAAGTTGTTTAATATTCCAGACCTTTGGAATATCATACATGAAATGCCGGGTACTAAAACTGACGAAGAATACAATACTGAATAATATCAGCAGCGTTAAAGAGATCTTCCTTCCCATAATTAACTTTTATAAGTTGAAACTATACAAGGTAGATGTTACCGGCAACCACTATTGAGTAACTAACAGCAGAGATTGAGCAAATGGCATGGCAGACAAATGACCTTAATCTTTTACACAACGTACAGAAAAACCTTCCGTCTTAACATTAATGGGGATGACGGTATATATTTCGGTAGAGAACATTTGATAGTTCCAGGTATTAAGAGCACCGTATTCTGCAGTGCTCCACCATGCGCCAATGGCTTTAAGCTGTTCAAAGTTGCCGGTTGCACCGTAAGTACGCATACCTCCGCCAAGGGCCGTAAAACCAGATTCATTGGTCGCTCCCTTATTAGGAATATTCCAATGGACAGTGCCTGTCTCTTTTAATTTGGCCCCTGCCACACTTCCTCCTCCCAGGTAACCAAACAGCGTCATCCAATCGCCATCAGTGGCTACATGCCAGCCTTCGGGAGCTATATTACGATTATCATGCACTGCATACCAGTTGTAAAGTTTACCATATACCGTACTGTTAGCTTCTACATTACCATAATCACATAAGGCTCCGGTGGTAAGATTTATCCATTGGGCATTACTGATAACATTGGGTATCACATCTCCATTCCGGTAGCGGGTTACTTTCAGGTTTTCGGCCATCCACACCTGGTTCCCAATGGTTACTGTCTTGTAAACATTACCATCAATATCAGTGGGGTTCTTAATCGAATCATGATCTTTCTTGCAACTGCCAATAAGGATCAATGCAAGGAATAAATTAATTGTGAGAAGGGATTTCATACTAAATTTTAGCTGGTCATTACTATTTTAAACATTTAAAAATAGCAACACAAGGGTGGAGTATAGGTGAGAGTTAGCCGGCGGCGGAGATGAGTGAGCAGTTAACTGCAATAATTTTTCGGAAGAAACGGACGGTTAATCAGTGAACAGGAAGTAAGAAGTGATATGCTACTGCCCTAATGTTTTTAGAAACTCTTCCTTCTTTCTTCTTGCCACATCCACATAGTCGCCGTTCTGCATTTCAATCTGGCCTCCATCGCCTTTTATATACCGTTTGATATAGTGGAGATTAATGATATGCGAATGATGTGACCGGAAAAAGATATCAGTCGGGAGCAGTTCTTCAAACTCTTTGAGCGTTTTGCTGGCCGTAAGCTTTGGATGGTTATTGAAGTAAATAGTCGTGTAATTGCTGCTGGCTGCGAGATGTATAATGTCATTGATATTAAAAAACAATAACCCATCCAGCGTAGGAATGGCAATTTTATTAAATGCATTTTTGTCCCGGAGATTTTGCTCCAGCGTTGCCAGTTTTTTTTCTGTATACACAGGAGCCTGGTTGCTGATCCTTGATAATGCCGATTTCAATTCTTCAATATCAATCGGCTTTAGCAGGTAATCAAACGCTGCATACCTGATAGCTTTAATGGCATATTGGTCATAAGCTGTAGTAAAGATCAGATGAAAATTTTTCCCTGTCAGGCGGTGCAGCATCCCAAACCCATCCATGCGGGGCATTTCAATATCAAGAAATACAATACCGGGCTGCAGTTTTGCTATTAGCTCGATTCCTTCTTCGCCGTTTTCGGCTTCTCCCAGCAATTCTATATCAGGACAATAGTCCTGCAGTTTTTGCTTTAATGCAATACGTCCCTTTTGTTCATCATCTATGATAATTGCTGTTACCATTATTGTATTTTTAATAACACCTCCACTTTCGTACCTATGGGTTTTTCGTTGTCAAGCAAGTCAATTATTTGAACGGAGGCCTTTTCTTCGCTATTAAACAGTTTCACCCTGTCATTACTCATGTCTATGCCATAGGAGGTTTTGTCTTTTTGTATACGGCTATTGGTTGCGCTTCTGCCAACACCATTGTCTTTGATAACATATTTGAGGTAGTCGCCTTGCCTGGTAACAGAAACTGACAGTTTCCCATTATTATCAGTCCTGTATCGTATTCCATGTAAAATGGCATTTTCAACAAAAGGTTGAATAATAAGCGGAGGCACTTTATAATCTTCCTGCAACAGGCCATCAGCAGCATTTATTTCTGCTGTAAATTTATTTTCATGCCGGAGTTGCTCCAGCGCGATATACAACTTTAACGTATCCAGGTCCTTTGAAAGAGTAACGGTATTTTGTTTGGAACTATCGAGTATGTCGCGAATAAGTTTGGCGAATTTATTGAGATAGACGGTTGCATGGTATTTATCGTTGCTTTGTATCAGTGCATCGATGCTGTTGATGCAATTAAATATGAAATGCGGGTTCATCTGGCTGCGCAAGGCTTCCAGCTTTGCCTTCGAAAGCTGTTCATTCATGCTGTGCATTTCAAGATGAGTACGCTGCAATGATTGTTCAGCTTCTATGGATTTAATTTTATTTGCCATTAATGTGGCGATGGTATTCAACACCTGCAGATGCTGATGCGTAAAAAAGTTTTTTTCATGATGTTCGCTGTCTATTACCCCCACCAGTTCATTATTATAAATAATAGGGACCGTTATTTCACTCGATCGTGTCATTTCATCGGGCCTGTAGCGGCTATCTTTGGAAGTATCAGGTATTAATACCGGTTCCTTTGTCTGCATTACATATCCTACTACTCCCTGTCCCGGGACCACATCAAAATACAGTTTATTCATTGCCTCTATCGAGCCTTTTACGCCATATCCCGCTCTTTGTATCATGGTGGTTTTGTCTTCATTCCATAGATACATGATGCAGTCTACGAACCCAAGCCGGCCAATCAGGTTCTTGGCCACATCCCACAAAACATCGTCCACAGTATTTTTATTAATCAATGAAGAGGAAAAATAATTTATGATCTGCTCCATCTCCAGTTTACTCTTATACTGTTCGGCATTTAACTGCTGCACTTTCAGTTTTTCTGCTTCTATTGTTTTTATGTTCTTTTCGCGCCATTTTACAAATAGGAAAATGAGTGAAAGGATGCAAATGGAAATAATTGACATAAACCACCATGTTTTCCAGAACGGTGGAGTAATAAATATTTTAAACGAAGTAATATTTCCATCACTATTGTCATTTTCACCTTTTACATCAAAAGTATATTCACCGGGCTGGAGGTCGGTATAATTGGCAAACCGGCTTGTACCCCCATGCACCCATTGCCTGTCTACACCACTCAGGCGGTAATAATAATTGGTTTGCTGCAGGCCGGAAAAATTCAGCGCAGCGAACTCAATAGTAAAAAAATTCTCCTTGTAGGAAAGATGAACAGGTTTATTTTCAAACAGCAAAGAATCAATAAAAACGGGCTTGTCAAAAATCTTAAAGCCGGTTATCTCGATCTTTGGCTGACGGTTGTCCTGATAGTCTACTTTATGTGGGAAGAAGCTTATAGCTTCAGCGCCTGTAAAAGTGAGCCATTGACCATCCTGCAAAGAATAAAAATTATTTGCGGTGAAAGAAGAGTTGATAACTCCAGGACCCATGTTGTAAGGGATGATCTTTTTTTCAACCGGCTTAAATTTATAAAGACCATAATCCGTGGTGAACCATATATAGCCGGCGTTTCCTTTTTTTACAGCATAAATCGAGTTGGATGGAAATCCATCGGCCGTGCCTAAATGCGAAAATGAATTTGTTTTCTTATTAAAAAAATTCAGGCCACCGTAAATAGTTCCCACAAGTAATATGCTATCGTTGTATTCTTCTATACCCCGGCAGGTTTTCCCGGAAATACTGTTTACATTTTTTTTATCGGGTAACCAGGTATGGAGGAATACCATTTTTTTAAGGTCAAATTCTTTAAGCCCTTCTGTAGTGCTTACCCAGCAACGTTGTGACCGGTCAATAAAAATATTGATTATGATAGCCGTAGTTTTCAAGGTATCCGGCTGACCGCCGCCATAAGGAAAAAACTTACCCTGTTTTTTATCCCATTTACTGATCTTCCCGTTGTGAAGCCCGAACCAGATATTGCCTTCAGCATCCTTTTCCATACAACGAATAGTAAATCCCTTCATTTCAGGAGGATGCAGGCTTTGCATTGATCCGGTAAGTATATTATATATCAGGAGCCAGCCATGCTGGCATCCGATCCATAGTGTCTTATCGTCAACCTGCAGGAAACTCCAAATTTTGCGAACATCACCACTATCATCTCTTCCGGTCAATCCGTTAAAAAGGATATTTTTTTTGAAGTTACCCAGGCTATCATACATTGTAATACCCCCGCCCCATGTTCCAACAAACATATCACCTCCGGTGGTCTGTATAAAACTTGTGATCTCATTTTTGTCTATGGTCAGGGGATTGTTCTTATTGTGCCGAAGGGACCTGAAATATTGCCGGTAGGGATTAAAAATATTGATTCCCTTATCCGTACCGATCCAGATATTTTGTTCCTTATCCTGGAAAAGACAGAATATATCATAATCGTACTGGATGCTTTCGTTGCTCTCGTCCTGTGCTATAATGTAATCAAAATTATCTTTCGCAGGGTTATAACGCAATAAACCTGCATTTTCAGTACCTATCCATACGGTATGATTGTCATCTTCCATCATACAGTTAATTATAGGGGCCGTAGCATGTTTGCCCAGGCCTCCTGCCATCGGATTGATACCCGAAATAGAATACATCCTTACTTCTTTCGTTTTATTATCATATTTATATAAAATATCTCCCCAGCCGGTGACCCAAAT
>JAJKIP010000078.1 GCA_021154405.1 Segetibacter sp.
CCGCATCAGCATCCAATTGCGCGGAAGGATACCGAACTGGTAATATTTGGAGAAAGTAGCGATAAGATCGTTTATAACCTTGCGAATTGCTGCAAGCCAATTCCCGGTGACGATGTGTTTGGTTTTATTACAACCGGTAAAGGATTGACAATTCACCGGACCAATTGCCCCAATGCAGCAAAACTCCTTGCCAATTATGGCCATCGCGTGGTAAAAACCAAATGGGCCAAGAACAAGGAGATATCCTTCCTTACAGGCTTGAAAATTGTGGGTATGGATGATGTGGGTGTTATTCACAAGATCACCAACCTTATATCAGGTGAGTTGCGGATCAATATCAGCGCTCTCAGTGTAGAGGCAAAAGAAGGATTGTTTGAAGGAAACATTAAGGTGTACGTGCATGATAAGGAAGAGCTGGATGAGCTTGTTTCCCGATTAAAGGATCTGCCAGGGATTGAATCTGTTGAGCGTTATGATACAGAGGATATTTCTGCCTGATAACTATGTATCAGGGCGAGTTTTAAGGGTATTACCTCGGAAAATCAGGTTATTTTCCCGTTGGGAACCATATACATTGATCAGGTAACGTTCGTTTATTTTTTTCCACTTTATTTAGTTGTTCAGGTCTGGAAAAATAATTCGGTGGCTTTTTGCCGAGGATGTATTTTTGCTGCCGCCAGGCAATTCATTAGCTGCAGATTGCCTGTGTTTAACACAACCAACCTGATTATGATAGATGTATTACTTGGCCTTCAATGGGGAGATGAAGGAAAGGGGAAGATCGTTGATTATTTCGCAAAAGATTATGATGTAGTTGCCAGGTTCCAGGGTGGTCCCAATGCGGGCCATACATTATATGTTGCCGATAAAAAGATTGTTTTACACCAGATACCTTCCGGTGTTTTTCACACCAACAAACTCAATTTTATTGGTAATGGCGTAGTGCTTGATCCGGTTGTGCTGAAAAAGGAATGTGATACCGTTGCTTCTTTTGGTGTAGACCTGAAGAAGACCTTGTTTATTGCCGAGCGTGCGCACCTGATTCTGCCTACACATCGTGCATTGGATAAAGCTGCTGAAGCTTCAAAAGGTCAGCAAAAGATTGGATCTACCCTGAAAGGCATTTCTCCCACCTATATGGATAAAACCGGGAGAAATGGGTTACGTGTAGGAGATCTGTTAGACAAGAATTTTACTACTGCGTATATCAAACTTCGGTTGAAGCACCAGAAATTGCTGGATAATTACGCATTCAGCGATGATATCACCGCCTGGGAAGAGGAATTCTTTGAAGCATTGGAATTCCTGAAGCAATTAAATATTGTAAATGGTGAATCCTTCATCAATAAACAATTGCAGGCAGGTAAGAAGGTGCTGGCGGAAGGTGCCCAGGGAAGCATGCTGGACATTGATTTTGGCACATTTCCTTTTGTAACTTCTTCCAATACCATCTCTGCCGGTGTTTGCAGTGGACTGGGAGTAGCCCCTCAAAAGATCAGGGACGTGATAGGAGTCACAAAGGCCTATTGCACACGTGTTGGTGCTGGTCCTTTCCCAACCGAACTGGATAATGAAGTGGGCGAGGCATTACGTAAAACAGGAAATGAATTTGGTGCAACTACCGGCAGGCCACGCCGTTGTGGATGGATTGACCTGGTAGCTTTGAAGTTTGCATGTATGATCAATGGAGTGACCAGCATTGTAATGACCAAGGCAGATGTGCTGGATGCATTCAGGGAACTTGAAGTTTGTACGGCCTACAAGGTAAACGGAAAAGAAACGGATGAAATTCCCTTTCGCATTGACCGTCAGGATGTCCAGCCTGTGTACAAAAAATTTGCCGGCTGGGATAAGCCCAGCAGTGCAGCAAAAACAGCAAAAGAACTGCCTGACACTATGACAACATATGTAAACTTTATTAACCAGTATTTAGGGGTTAATATTCAATATATTTCAAATGGACCAGGAAGGGATCAGTTGATTTCCCTAGGGAAATAACCGGGTAAAAAAAATGATTAAAAATTTGGCTAATTAAAAACTTCGCTGAAATTTTACACACATAACCCTATCAGTGTATGGCACCAAAATCCGATAAGGAAAAAAAAGTAGGAAAAACTAATACCGGTACCGGTAAACCTTCCCCAAAAAAGGAATCATCCAAGCCTAAGAAGGAGGAAGAAGTAGATGAAGTGGATGATCTTGATGGTGAGATGGATGATGATGATGGACCTGCTGCCAAGAAAGGCGGCAAGGCAGCAGCATCTACATCTGGCAAAAAGAAAAAAGAGGAGGATGACGATGATGAAGAGGAATCTGCGGTGGATGAAGTTGATGATTGGGATAAAGTAGAAGAAGAGGAAGAATGGGACCCCGATTTTGATGAATTTGACATCCCTAAATCAAAAGGCAAAAAAGCCGGTCCTGCCACAGGTGGCAAGAAAGCCAGTGAAGATGACGATGATCTGAAAATGGATGATGAGTTTAAGGATATGTTCGGAGGTGGTGATAGTGGCTTTGACGAAGAAGAGGATGATTATTAAGTTCGATTGTTCGTGGACATTTCCGGACCTTTGCCAAAATATCTAGAATTTTGTTGGCTTTTCCAATAACCGATTTTCATCCTGTAAAACAAAAAGTGTTGAACTTCTCAAGCAGGTTCAACACTTTTTGTTTTTTGGATAATCATGGCTATAATATTCCTCCCCATACTCAGGAATGCCTGATAGCCTATGGGGCAAAACGAATATTGAAGCTTTCATCGGGCAATGCCCTTTCAACCCTGCAGGCATTCATTGATTCACATAAATGCTGGCTTTTTGGCCACCTGGCCTATGATCTGAAGAATGAACTGGATCCGCTTACGTCCTCTCATAATGATCCAATTGGGTTTCCTGATCTTTTCTTTTTTGAACCAGAAATTCTCCTTCGACTTTCAGAAAAAGAATTGACAATTGAAGCGGACGATCCGGAAAAGATCTTCCGGGAAATTATGGAAATCGGTATGCCATTCTCTAATGGCGGTAATGATGTCAATACAATAAGTAGCCGGATTGAACGAGATGAATATATATCAACTATTAACCGGCTAAAGCAACATATTTTGCGGGGAGATTGTTATGAGATTAACTATTGCCTTGAATTTTTTGCCAGTGAATCAACTCTGGATCCTTTGGAAACCTACCGGCTTTTAAGTGCAGTATCACCTAATCCATTTTCAGCATTTTACCGGTTGGAAGATAAATGGATGATGTGTGCGAGTCCCGAACGATATATTAAGAAGGAAGGAAGACATATTTTATCGCAGCCAATAAAAGGAACTTCCACGAGGATAAAAGACAATGAAGCATTGGATGCACATAAAAAAGAAGATCTTTTTCATAGTTCCAAGGACCGTTCAGAAAATGTAATGGTGGTTGACCTCGTGCGCAATGACCTGGCGAAGGTTTGCGAAGAAGGAACAGTGAAAGTTGATGAGTTATATGGTATTTATTCCTTTCCGCAGGTACACCAGATGATCTCCACGGTTAGTGGCGAACTGAAAAAGGATATTGCTTTTGAAGAGATCATCAGGGCCAGTTTTCCTATGGGCTCCATGACAGGTGCACCGAAGAGGCGCGTACTGGAATTAATTGAAGAATATGAAAAAACGAGGAGAGGCATTTTTTCTGGTGCGCTGGGTTACCTGTCTCCAGATGGTGATTTCGATTTCAATGTCGTAATTCGCAGCATTTTTTATAATGAAACATCGCGTTATATATCCTTCCTTGCAGGTTCAGGCATTACCTTTTACAGTGACCCGGAAAAAGAATGGGAAGAATGCCTCGTAAAAGCCGCAGCCATGAAAGAAGTTCTTACAAAGTCCTGAATTGCTCTTTCAAAATCCCGCTATGGTATGATGTTTGAAATTTATATACCAATTTAAAAATAAATGTATGAGATACAACAGGTTCATTGTTATTCTGATGATCGTTTCGCTGGCAGGAAGTAATTGTAAGAATATGAATAAGACGCAGAAAGGCGCAGCAATTGGCGGCGCCGGAGGTGCAGTTATTGGAGGCGTAATTGGTAAAGCAACAGGAAATACTGCCTTGGGTGCCATTATAGGAGCTACTGTAGGTGGTGTAACCGGTGCAGTGATAGGCCGGAAAATGGACAAACAGGCCGAAGAAATAAAGAATGAAGTACCTGGAGCCAAGGTGGAAAGAGTAGGGGAAGGAATAGTAGTAGAATTCAATAACAAGATCCTTTTTGGATTTGATCAGTCAGCACTGGGTGATCAGGCTAAAGGCAGTCTGAATGAACTGATAACTATTCTGAATAAATACCCGGAGACCAATATCGAAATACAGGGCCATACTGATAATACGGGTACGGGTGATTATAACCAGGGATTATCTGAAAGAAGAGCTGCTGCCGTTGCAACTTATCTCCGCAATAATAATATCAAACCATCGCGCATCACCACAAAAGGTTTTGGAGAAAGTGCACCTAAATATTCGAATGACACAGAAGACGGGCGATCACAAAACCGGAGGGTAGAATTCCTGATCACAGCTAATGAAAAGATGAAGGAAGAGGCAAAGAAGGAAGCAGGCAATTAAGCACGAGTGATAATTAAAAGGCAATAATCTTAAACTAATAAACTTTATGAAAGCAAGGCTAACGCTAATCAGCGCCATAATGATCCTGGCCGTAACTGTTACCAATGGACAATCAAAAACAACTCTGGGATTAAGAGGAGGCGTTAATTTTTACAATATAACAGGCAAGAATTTAAATGGTGATAAACTGGATAATAAATTAAAAACAGGATTCAATCTTGGTCTCAATGCAGAAATTCCAATAGGTATCGATTTTTATGTTCAGCCAGGAATCATTTATTCTTCAAAAGGAGCGTCAAAAATAAATGGAAGTTCCAAAGCCTCTATCTCTTATATAGAGGTCCCGGTAAATCTTCTTTATAAACCAGAATTAGGTTCAGGTAAACTCTTGTTGGGATTTGGTCCGTATGTGGCATTTGGAGTGGGAGGGCGTTATGAATTTGGCAATGGAAATGGTGACCGCACGATAAAATTTAAGAATAAAATTACCCCGGCACAAGCTTTGGCTATAGATAATTTCTATTACAAAGGCCTTGACGCGGGCGCTAACATTTTATTTGGATATGAATGGTCAAATCGATTCTCCGTCCAATTGAATGCAGGATTGGGATTGGTTGATATTACACCAGAAGTGGAAGGGGCTAGTACCGGGAAAACAAAGCAGAATAATACCGGGTTTGGTGTATCGTTTGGGTACCGTTTTGGCCGATAGCTTCTGACATTCATTAATTGGCGAAAGCCTAAATTGAAAAGAGTTTTAAAAACGATAATCAAAAATAGTATGGTAAGATCATTCATAAAACAAACTATTGTATTATTCACGGGAATCCTGATTTTAAGCGCCTGTAATTCCTCAAAAAAAGCAGCTACAGTTAGCCGCAATGCAATAAAAGGCACATGGACATTAGACCAGGTATCCTTTGAAGGCCTTGCATCCAGCGAAAGATTAAGACTAACGCTGTTGGATGAAGGAAGTGAAGGCTGCCTGAAAGGCAGCACATGGGTACTACCCAATAATGGTTATGGTTCATATACCATTTCCCAAAATCAGCAGGGATGTTTACCAGGTCAAAAGAATATTGTATGGTCTTACCGTACGGAGGCTGACCAGCCCATATTTCAATATAAGAAAATGGAAGGCGGCGTTAAGGCAAAGGATATTGCCGAAGGATATCGATTCAAAATTCTTTCTGCAAATGATAACACTATGGTACTTCAGTCTGAAATAAGTTACCAGGGGAAACCCATCTATATTAAATATACATTTAGAAAGTAAGGATTGAATTAACAGTAAAATGTTGAAGGGGCTGTCTACCAAAAGGCAGCTCCTTTTTTATTGGAACGATGAACAGGGGTCTGCTATTATTGTTGGTGCAGCACAATTTACAATTAGGTAATGCCTGGTTAATATCTTCTTTACACTCAACCCTCAATTTTGGGCGCCTTCTCCTTTGATCCCTCGTAATAACTGAAATAACTGTATATGGCATCCATGACATCCCGATTATGGAATAAGATACTTATTCCCCTTTCCCTGCTATTTACCATTACAATCAATGCCCAGCAAATGACCCATGGAAAGGTCATCTCAGCAGATAACCAGCAACCCCTGGCCGGAGCAACAGTATTGGTAAAAGGTACGAGTAAACAAACTGCTACCGATAACTCAGGTGCCTTCCATATTGAATCTGCAGCTGAAGATATATTAGTGGTAAGCAGCGTTGGCTTTTCTTCACTGGAGGTAAAAGCAGGAGATGCAAATTATGTATTAATGAATACCACTACAAAAAACATGACGGA
>JAJKIP010000079.1 GCA_021154405.1 Segetibacter sp.
GAAACTGTTGGAGATCCGCGCTGCGATGAGTGGATAATGAAATGGATTGCAGAAATAGAAAAAGATTTTGTGAAGGATGATCTACAGTGTGTAATGGAGCAGGTTGCCCCTGACGGAAGTATTGTGGATCATTTTGACGGAAGAATGCTTACTCCCGGCCATGCCATTGAGGCTTCCTGGTTTATTTTGAATGAAGCAAAATATCGCAATAACGATCCTCATTTAATAAAATTGGGTTGTAAAATAATCGACTATATGTGGGAACGGGGTTGGGATAAAGAGTACGGAGGCATTTTTTATTTCCGTGACGTTTATAAGAAGCCTGTCCAGGAATATTATCATGACATGAAATTTTGGTGGCCCCACAATGAATTTATCATTGCTACCTTATTCGCTTATACTCTTACAAAAAATCCTAAATATGCAGAATGGCATAAAATGGTTCATGAATATTCTTACAACCATTTTCATGATAAAAAACATGGAGAATGGTTCGGCTATCTGCATCGTGATGGGACAGTTGCTCAAACGGCCAAAGGCAATTTATTTAAAGGCCCATTTCACCTGCCCAGACAGGAATGGTGTTGCTGGAAATTGCTAGACAAAATATAGAAACATCAGGCAGAAGTTCCAATACGCAATAGAGACCTGAATCATATTAAAACGCAACATTTAAACCTTACAAAAAGCGAGGTCCCATTAAAGGCGTTATTAAAACCTATTTCAGAAGCGCGGAAGAAACTATGCCATAGGATCTGGCACCATGAGAAAAAATAATTTGGATTAATTGAATTTGCGGTTATCTTTATCACAGAAAACGCTAAAACACGCATTTGCCACAATCTTTTCGGTTATCATGAAACTGCTGATTTTATTATTTACGCTTTGTGTTTACAGTTTACCAGGGCTTGGGCAAAAACCAGTTTACCAGGTTCCTGAGATTGGCGGTGAGTTTGTTCACATATTCGATCCTAATGAAAGTCCTGAACGATTAAACGAGGCAAAAGACTGGTATACAAACGATCACACCTTTATTAAAGGCGAGGATGGTACCTGGCACGCCTATGGGATCATTCATCATTTGCCTGTTGCACCGTGGGACGAGTATCGTTTTTTTCATATTACTGCGAAATCCATTAAACAAGCCAAATGGGAAGATCATGGATATGCCATGAAAGCCAAACCAGGCGTTGAAAAAGTGCTGTGGGCTCCTCACATTATAAAACAAAAAGGAACTTACCGGATGTTTTACAACGTGGGTAATCTTCAACCCACTGCACCTACCTATGCGTCCTGGGGGCAGTTATGCCTTGCAAATAGTAAAGACCTCTTTAACTGGACCAGGCATGATCGTAATCCGCTATTCAGTGATCCCGGCCATGCCCGTGATTCCTATATAATGCATTATAAGAACAAATATTATTACTACTATACCAGGGTTTTCAACGAGATCGATATCCGATCTTCAGTGGCTGTACGTACAGGTCCTGATTTGGTTCATTGGAGTGGACCAAAAATAGTTCACGTACAGCCGCTTAAAATTAACTGGGGAGGGGATGCCGAGAGTCCTACGGTAATCCATAAGGGCGGCATATTTTATCTCTTTATCTGCAGGGCGGTTACAGCGTATAATCAAACAGATGTTTACTGGTCTAAAGACCCGGAAAATTTTCCAATAGAGAACCTGGTATGCAAATTACCTGTGCATGCCGCAGAAATAATATATGATAAAAAGGAAGGGTGGTTTATTTCGAACACGGGTTGGGATAAAAAAGGCCTTTACCTCGCTCCATTAAGATGGAAAGCTGTTAATTAAAATGAATTTATAGCCATGAAAATCTATCTCAGGTACGGAAAGTATGTTTACAAAAACTTCAGCCGATTTTAATGGAGAATATGCATAAGGTATTTCGCTGTTTAGGTATTGTGCTATTAGGCTTTCCCTGGTGTTCAAGTGTCCTGGGACAAAAAACTGCATCTAACTCAGCACAAGTTATTCCTGTAGGTATGGATGCATACCGTATGTGGGATAAACTGCCGGTACAGCGTTTAGGCGTTCGTGCCTACATGCGCAGTACCTATGACCGAACAGGCGGAAATCACCATGCAGATGCCGGGCACTTTCTTTTTATGAATAACGAAGATGAAAATGTGACACTGGATGTTAAAGGGAAAGGTGTCCTGTATTTTTTTCGAGCCAACCACTGGCATGGTAGCCCCTGGCACTTTACAATAGATGGGAAAGATAATGTTGTAAAGGAAACCGGAACTTCTGATCCGGTTAATGCAACAAAGCTTTTTAAAAATTCAACCTTCATTCCTTCCGGCCCCTTTTCCAATCCCCTTGCATGGACCTGGTCAACAACGAGGGGCGCGGACCTGATCTGGACACCTATGCCTTTCCGGGATTCCATACGCATCGCATATTCCAGAACCTTTTATGGTACCGGGTATTATATCTATCATCTTTTCGCTGATGAATCTGTCCTTTCTCAGCCCGTTAAAACCTGGGATATTAATAAATCATCTGATCAGGAAGTAAAGGATCTCATTAGTAGCTCGGGGTTAGATATTGCGCCAAAAAATATTAAATCTTTACATGGTAAAATTAAATTGAAGGAGAAAAAGATTGCATTCGCCACTATAAAGGCTTCGCCTTCTTCCATTCGTGCTTTCAAACTTACTTTGCCCCTTGATAAAGCGCTGGACCTGGAACGTACTCGTATACAGATTACCTGGGATAATGCAAAATATCCGTCTGTAGATGCACCGTTATGTTTATTCTTTGGGGCAGGAACCCTTTATAACAGAGAAAATAAAGAATACCTGGTTAAAGGATTTCCCATCAACATCCATTATGACTATATCAATAAAAAAGTTGAATTATCCTGCTATTACCCTATGCCATTTTTTAAAACAGCAAGATTTGAACTTTCCGATATTGAACCTGGAGATATAGACATTACATATGATATACGATATGAACCGCTTTATTCTCCAGCAAACCGAAATAGTTATTTCCATGCTACCTACAAAAATTTTCCCCAGCCTGAATTAGGAAAAGATATGACCTGGCTCGATACCAGGGGTACAGAAGGACATCAGGAATGGTCGGGAAGTTTTGTAGGTACTTCCTTCATATTTTCTCACCAGGCCAACCTGGGTACACTGGAAGGAGACCCACGGTTTTTTTTTGATGACAGCGAAAGCCCACAGGCATACGGCACCGGTACAGAAGAATGGGGCGGAGGCGGTGATTATTGGGGAGGTGAGAATATGACACTTCCTTTCGCAGGCCATCCTTGTGGGGCTCCGGAAAAAAATAAAGCAACCCATGAAAAAGATCTGATTGAATCAGGTTACAGGTTCCTTATTGCAGATATGATGCCCTTCGGCCGAAGGGCCAGGATACAGTTTGAACATGGGGGTGAAAACCTTGCATCTGAACATTATGAAGCAGTTACTTATTGGTATGGTTTGCCTGCTCCTTCGCTTATAAAGACAGATGAATTAGATATCGGAAATGAAGAAAGTGAAAAAAAGCATGTATATACGTCCTCCGCTGCCTCAAAGGTATTATCACTTACATCCCGGTATGAAATGGGAATAGATACCTTCCCTAAAACAGTATGGGGAATGGACATGGCAAAGATTCCCGGATACAATGAAAAATCAGGGAAGGAAATTTATCCGGCTATAACTATGGACGGGCGTTTTACACGCGGAACTTCAGAATTCACGGTAAAATTAGATCCTGAAAATAAAGGCGCATTAATTCGAAGAACACTTGACTATAGCTTTCCTAATCAGTTAGCAGAAGTTTATGTAGCTGCTGTAAGCCCAACATCCGGTGAATCGAATATTCAATGGGAGAAGGCGGGTGACTGGTACCTGGCAGGTTCCAATACTGTTACTTTTTCTGCTCCTAATGGTGAACTGGGTCTTCGCAAAATACAGGTGGAAACATCCAACAGATGTTTCAGGGATGATGAGTTTCTGATTCCTGCACGCCTCACACAAAAAAGGTCTGAAATACGGGTGAAGATTAAGTTCGTGCAGAATGATCAGCAATTGTATCCAGGTTTCCCATACCCAAAGGAAAGCGCCTGGAGTGAGCTGCAGTATTTTATTTATAGCTACATAATTCCAGATTTTAAATTAAATGTTGCGGGAAAATAAAATGATAACCTCTTCATCATTGAAAATATTATTTGCAGTTATTCTTATAACGCTATCGCAAGGTTTGTACGGCAATGTAAGATTACCCGCTCTTATCAGTAATAACATGGTGTTGCAGCAGCAAAGCCAGGTAAGGATCTGGGGATGGGCAAACCCCTATGAAAAAGTTACCGTAAATAGTTCCTGGAATAATAAAACCTATTATGCTACAGGTTCAAGAGATGCATGCTGGGAGGTTCTAATTGAAACACCGGAAGCCGGGGGACCCTATTCTCTTTCCATAAAAGGGAATAATACTATCGCTCTGAGCAATATAATGATCGGGGAAGTCTGGGTATGTGCAGGACAGAGTAATATGGAAATGTGTGGGAACTGGGGGTTAGAAGATATAAAGGCTGAATTGCCCACTGCCAGAAATGTAAATATTCGTTTCTTTAAAATACCAAAATCAACTGCCGCGTATCCCCAGGATAACCTCAATGCAGAATGGACTATCTGCGATAGTACTACTTTAAAATCCTTTAGTGCAGTTGGTTATTTTTTTGGCAAGAATCTTAATAACAAATTAAATACTCCCATTGGTCTGATAGAAGCAAGCTGGGGAGGAACTGCTGCTGAAGTATGGACACCTGATAGTATCGTAAAATCCGATATTGTTTTAAAGGAAGCCGCAGCCAAAATTGAGCCAAGTGGAATGTGTCCCTATTTGCCCGGATACGCCTATAATGCAATGATCGCGCCTTTAACAAAGTATGCTATAGCCGGTTCAATCTGGTACCAGGGAGAAAATAATACACTTACTGCAAGTACGTACAATAAATTATTTACCTCCATGATAGATGGATGGCGATCAGCCTGGAACAAAGACTTTCCATTTTATTTTGTCCAAATAGCACCTTATAAATATGCAGTAATAAACACCGGCGCTTTATTGCGGGAAGCACAGACCAAAAGCATGGAACATCCAAATACAGGAATGGTGGTAACAACGGATCTTGTAACAAATATTCATGATGTTCATCCTTCCAACAAGCATGATGTGGGATTGAGATTATCCAACTGGGCATTAGCAGAAACATATCACAAAAAGGACATTGTCTATAAAAGCCCTCTGTACAAAAACATGAGTATAAAAAATAACAGGATAATTGTCAGCTTTGAGAATGCCGAAAAAGGACTGCTTATAAAGGGAAAGACCGTAACAGAATTATTTATAGCAGGTGATGATAAGGTTTTTTATGCAGCGGAAGCCCAGTTGGAAAATAATACAATAAAGCTGTGGAGCGAAAAAGTGCAAAAGCCTGTGGCGGTGCGTTATGGTTTTAGTGATACCGCAACAGGCAATCTTTTTAGTAAGGACGGCCTTCCTGTATGTCCTTTTCGTACAGATAATTGGTTTGTTGAAACAAAATAAATGAGGACTAATTTCCATTTAGCGAATCGAATTTAAGTATGTAATAAAGCCATTGAAATGAAGATTAAAAATTTAATGCTGAGTTTTTTATGTTGCCTAGGTCTCACCTTTCAGATATATGCCCAGGGGAAAGATTTATTTTTTTATGGGAACACAAAAAATAATCTGTATCAACTGTTGAAGCGGGAAGGATTTACTATCAGAAATTATAATTCGCCGGAAGCAGCAGTTAATGCAGCTTCGACAGGCGCGGGAGTATTTATTATAGCGAACGCATATCCAAAAATGGATCCCGTAAATAGCATTAGCAAACGATTACTGGATCAGGCAAAACTTAAGAAACTTAAATTATATATTGAATATCCTGTTTCTTTTCCAGGATTAGATATTCCCGCAAACCCGGTAGAGACACATTTAGAACGTGGTGTCATTACTACTGATAAGTTTGGTGCCAGTTTATCATCGATGAGCTTACTTGGAATCCATGATTGTCATGTATTGCCCGTAGAGGTAAAGGATCCTCTCATTGTACTGGCTAAAGTTGTTGGATTGGATAAGGCAGAATACGGACTCACCGATACGAAGGTATATCCTTTGCTTTTTGAGGAGGGCAATGGCCTGGTATGTATGACTGGTTTAAGTAATTTTCAAACAGGTTGTTATGGTCCAAATGCTTCCATTAAAGAATTATGGACCTACATAATAAGCCGGATAACAGGAAGGAAAATTGAGCTTAAAAAATGGCAGCAGGATGTGCAGCCTATGTTTACCAAAAACAAAACCTTGCCAGGCAACGCCCGGCTGAACTGTATTAAAAAGGGTGTGGAATGGTATTATAACGCAAGATTATTAGTACATCCAAGCTGGAAACAGGACTGGGAGAAATATGGAAACATTGATCCACCATTAGGTCCCCCGGTTAGCCAAAATAAGCCTAGTGGTGATGGGAGTCTTGGCATAATAGAGGGACATACTTCTACTATATATTATGATGGTACTCACCGGTACCGCTATTGGATGCGAGCAGATGATCAGGGTGAGGCAAGTATGGCACTGGCTATGGCCGGAAACCTTTTTAATGACGAGAAATATAAACAGACATCGGCTAATCTGATCGATTATGTGTTCAAAACTTCTAACCTGAGAGCTGGTGAAAAGAATGATCCCAACAGCCCCGTTTATGGGCTTATTGGTTGGGCCACCTCTACACCCAGTTGGGGAACCTTTTATGGAGATGACAATGCAAGGGCCATATTGGGAATGATAGGTGCTTCGGCCTATCTAAAAACCAATAAGTGGGATAAGGAAATTGCTGAAGCCATTATGGCGAATTTTAGAACAAGTGGTACAAAAGGATTCAGGGGTGAACGGCTGGAAGAGAAAAATATATTAAAAAATGGCTGGCAATTCTATTACAACAGGGACCTGGTGCATCCAGCGCCATTTTTTGAGTCATGGTTATGGGCATGCTATTTATGGTTATACGATAAAACAGGATACGAGCCGTTGCTAACCCGGACCAGGGAAGGTATTAAAACCATCATGAGTTTATATCCCGATAAATGGATGTGGGGAAGTAGCCTTCAATCTCAGCGGGCAAGATTAATTCTTGCTTTGGCATGGTTGGTCAGAATTGAAAACACCGAAGAGCATCGTCAATGGTTAGATACGATGGTAACTGAAATGCTGAAGTATCAGGCAAGCTGTGGCGCTATCAGGGAAGAAATCGGCACAGGAAAAGGACTATTTAGGGAATTGAAGAAAAACTCAGATTATGGTACCGATGAAGGATCCCTGATCTTTAAAAATGGGGATGAAATATCATGTATGTTATACGCGAACAATTTTGCATTGTTCAGTTTAAATGAAGCTGCGCGGGCTACGGCGAGCCCGGTATATAAAAACGCAGTAAATAAACTATCGGATTTTTTGATAAGAATACAGGTACAGAGTGAAAAACATAAAGATTTGAATGGCGCATGGTTCAGGGCTTTTGATTACGGTAAATGGGATTATTGGGCATCTAATTCTGATGCAGGGTGGGGCGCATGGTGTACTTTGTCCGGATGGATACAAAGCTGGATTGTTACTACTCAGGCACAAATAATGGAAAACCAGAGCTTTTGGGAGCTTACCAAAAAATCGTCCATTGGTACCCCTGGTAAAGCTGTTATTGACCACATGATGGGACAGTTCAAATAATATCGGTTTGCGACATGCCTTGGGCGACCCTGCTGTTCTCACAGGACGATACATCTAACTACCTATGGTAAAATGAATTTTAAAAAATGAGAAAATACATTCTGCTATGTTGCCTGATTGCCTTCGGTTTGTCATGCTCCAGGCATAGCCAAAAACCGGTAGATATTCCCCCTGTAAAAGAAACCAGCTTCTACAATCCTTTGTTGAACAGCGGTCCGGATCCGTGGGTATATAAAAAGGATCATTTTTTTTATTACACCCATACAATGGTAAATAATATTTCAATATGGAGAACCACGGCTATTTCAGAATTGAGTAATACACCGGCCAAGGTAGTGTGGACTCCACCGACCGTCGGCCCCAATTCAAGAAATATATGGGCGCCTGAACTGTATTATTTACAGGGCAAGTGGTATCTATATTATACTGCCGGGGCTTCTTCTGATTTGGCAACCCAACGTTGTTTTGTTTTGGAAAACTCATCTTCGGATCCTTTCACGGGTACATGGATTGACAAAGGGAAAATAGGCGACCCACAGGCAAACTATTTTTCCATTGACGGCACTGTGTTAGAGTATAAAACCAAACTATATTTTATCTGGAGCGGTCAGATATCATCCACTGATATTACCCAACGACTCTACATTGCAGAAATGGAAAATCCGTGGACGCTAAAAGGACCACGGACAGAGATCTCCGCACCACAATATGCCTGGGAAAAACAGGGCTCTGCTGTAAATGAGGGGCCTGAAGCGCTAAAGAATTCCGCCGGAAATGTTTTTGTTGTGTATTCCGGGAGCAATTGTGCAACAGATGATTATGGATTAGGAATGCTTAGCCTTAAGCCCGATGGCGATCCATTAATACCTGCCGACTGGACCAAGTCATCGACCCCCGTATTTAGCAAAAGCATTAGTCACAATGTATTTGGTCCGGGACATAATGGATTTTTTAAGTCTGCTGATGATAAAGAAGACTGGATTATTTATCACGCTAATGGAGCATCCGGACAAGGTTGCGGTGGTACAAGAAGTCCCAGGATACAGAAATTTACCTGGCATACAGATGGAACTCCAGACTTTGGTGAGCCAGCAAGTACAGCTCAAAAGCTTATTAAACCTTCAGGTGAGTAACAATGAGAGTTGCAACTGGAATTCAAATAAGCCTGGGTCTGTTGTTAGTATTAAGTACAATCTTGTCTCATGGACAGAGAAAAAGTAAATGTGTATATGTACCCGAGATAGTTGGAGAGTGGTGGAACATTACAGGCAATCCGGATCTCGGAATATACAATTCTCCAAAGCAGCAGCCTGTAGATTTCGGAGTATGGCAGGCAACAGATGATACCTGGCAGCTTTGGTCCTGCATAAGAGGCACAAAGGCTGGCGGATATACGCGTTTATTTTATCGCTGGGAAGCGAAGAGCCTGCAGGATTCCAATTGGATGCCCAAAGGGATTGCGATGGAAGCAGATACCTCCCTGGGAGAAGCAAAAAGCGGGTTACAGGCACCTTTTGTACTTAAAGAAAACAGGACCTATTATATGTTCTACGGCGACTGGAACCGCATTTGCATGGCAAGAAGTACCGACGGAAAACATTTTGAAAGGATTTTAAATTCGGAGCAATCTCCTGCGATTTTTTCCGGCCCGATGGCTAATACCAGGGACCCAATGGTATTAAAAACAGGCAAAACTTTTTATTGTTATTATAGTGCACACCTGCAAAAAAACGATCCGGCAATTCAAATTAAAGCAGCAGTTTTTTGCCGAAAGTCCAAAGATCTTAAAGCATGGAGTGAGCCGGTGATGGTATCCAGCGGGGGAACTGCAGTTAAACATACAGGCTGGTATGGTGGAGATGCCGAATGCCCTTTTGTAGTTAAAATCAGGAAAAAGTATATTCTATTCCGTAATCAAAATTATGGCAAGGATAATTTCAACACGCAATATTCTTCGTTAGACCCTTTGAATTTTGGTGTAGGTAATGACCTGTTTAAGGTATCAGAGCTTTCGGTAGCTGCTCCCGAAATTATTAAAATAAAAAATCAGTATTATATCATTGCGCTAAAGCCAGAGTTAAATGGTATGCGGGTGGCAAAGCTGAAATTTGTAAAAAGAAGGTCTGGATGAGTCTGATCAATAATACTCCTGATGTAGAAAGATTATCAGGCTATTTAAAACAATGTCGGTGGCGGTATTGATCTGCTAAATATAAATCAAATGAGGTTTCAACTAATAGGGTTTCTGCTCATTCTGACTGTGAAAATAACAAGTGCACAGCAATACATTGTGTTATCTCCAGATGAAAAACTTAAGTTATCAGTAACTATCAGCAAGGATATAAAATGGGAGGCATCACTGAGAGGCCAGGCAGTTGTATTGCAAAGTCCTGTATCTCTTACTATAAACGGAATAGAATTGGGCAGGGATCCCGTGGTCACCAGGATTCAGAAGCATCAGGTAAATACTGCCATCAATGCAGAGATTGCCAGGAAGTCAAAGATTGTGGCCGATAATTATAACGAGCTAATTATAGAGTTTAAGAATAAGTATGCTTTGATCTTTCGGGTGTACAATGATGGGCTTGCTTACCGGTTCAGAACCAGTTATGGGAAGGAAATGGTGGTGAACATGGAAAGCCTGAAGGTTAATTTTCCTGACAGTACAAGGACTTTATTTCCTGAAGAAGAAAGTATGTTATCAGATAATGAACGGCCTTATTTGGAAAATGCACTTTCCGCTTTTTCTGCCACCCAGTTTTGTTCTCTGCCGATGCTTGCCACCATAAAAAATAACGTTCGAATCCTTATAACAGATGCAGACCTACTGGACTATCCGAACATGTTTCTTTCTGCAACGGGAAGCAATTCATTGAATTCAAAATTTCCTTCAGTAGTTCTCGAGACTGTTCCCGCAGAAAGAAACGGTGATCGCATGGAAAGGATTACTAAAGAGGCTGATTATATTGCAAAAACCACCGGTAACAGAGCTTTGCCCTGGCGGGTATTTACAATTACTGATGATGACAGAAAGCTGGCAGAAAGTGACATGGTTTATAAATTGTCTACACCCTCTGTATTGAAAGAAACCAGCTGGATAAAGCCAGGTAAGGTTTCCTGGGACTGGTGGAATTTTAATAACATATATGGCGTAGATTTTCAGGCCGGCATTAATTCGGAAACCTATAAGTATTATATCGATTTCGCTTCAACCTATGGCCTGGATTATATCCTTCTTGATGAAGGTTGGTCTGCATCTACTACCAATCTCATAGAATCAGGTCCGGCAATTGATATTCCTGGGCTTGTTGAATATGGCAGATCAAAAAATGTCGGTATTATTTTATGGACGCTATGGAAACCGCTAGACAGGGATATGGATAAAATACTGGATCGCTATTCCTCATGGGGAATTAAAGGCATCAAAGTGGATTTTATGCAAAGAAGTGATCAGTGGATGGTTAATTATTATGAAAGACTCGCCAAAGCCTGTGCAGATCGTAAACTATTGGTGGACTTTCATGGAGCTTATAAACCTGCGGGATTACACCGAAAGTATCCAAATATTATGAGCCATGAAGGAGTAAAGGGATTGGAACAGGATAAATGGACACACAGTATTACACCGGAGCATGATGTTACCATACCTTTCATCAGGATGGTTGCAGGACCAATGGACTATACACCCGGAGCTATGAACAATGCCAGCAGAAACAGTTTCCGTGACGTATTTGAAACACCTATGAGCATGGGTACGCGTTGTCATCAGCTGGCAATGTATGTCGTTTACGAAAGTCAATTGCAAATGCTGGCCGATAGTCCTACAAAGTATTATAAAGAAAAAGAATCAGCTGAATTCATATCACAGATCCCGGTTACCTGGGATGAAACACATGTATTGGCCGCTAAAGTTTCAGATTATATTCTCACTGCAAGGCGAAAAGAAGATACCTGGTTTATAGGGGCCCTTACTGATTGGGATAGCAGGGAACTAACAATAGATTGGTCTTTTTTACCCGCGGGCAACTATACGGCGGAGATTATGCAGGATGGGGTTAATGCGGCCAGGAATGGTAACGACTATAAGAAAGTGATTCTGGATATTACACGTGACAGCAAACTGAATATAAGGATGGCTCCAGGAGGGGGATGGGCAGCAGTTATAAGAAGAAATAACCAGAAATAAAAAGGTTAAAATGAAAAATCTCTTTTTCGTCATTGTTTTTATATTGATTAATGCGTTCAGTTTTGCGCAAGTACAAATTAGCAACCCGGTACTGAATGAAAATTTTCCAGACCCAACCATTATCAGGATAGGGAATAAGTATTTTGCTTATGCTACAAATGGAACAATAAATGGGAAATCTTACAATATACCAATTGCGTCTTCTTCTGATCTTCAAAACTGGATAATTGTAGGTGACGCTCTTCCGGAGAAGCCAGTCTGGGCAACCAAAGATTTCTGGGCACCCCATGTTTTATTTGATAAGAAGTTGAATAAATATGTATTGTTCTATTCGGGTGAAAAGGGCAGGAATACAGGTAAATGTATTGGGGTTGCTTTTGCTGACAGGCCGGAAGGTCCTTTTAAGGATAAGGGCTCTCCGCTTATCTGTGGGGAAGGCTTTATTAATATTGATCCATTTGCATTTGTTGACCCTGAATCAGGCAGGAAGCTGCTTTATTGGGGGTCTGCTCACCAACCCATTAAAGTTCAGGAATTGAATGACGATTGGTGCAGCTTTAAAGAAGCAACACAACCGCAACCATTAGTATACACAGACCAGGAAAAGAAATACGATCACCTGATAGAAGGAAGCTGGGTAGATTATCACAAAGGAAAATATTACCTGTTTTATTCCGGCGATAATTGTTGTGGCGAAGGCGCACACTATGCTGTGATGGTGGCCAGAGCAGATAATGCCACTGGCCCATTTAAACGCCTCGGTGAAAAAAAGAAAAAAAGAAGTAGTGTAATCCTTGAAAAGAATGATAACTGGCTTGCTCCGGGGCATAATTCCATTGTAAGAGACGAACATGGAAACGCTTATATCGCATATCATGCTATTCCGATAGACAAACAAACAGGTAAAGCAAAAAGTTCCAGGCGGGTAATGTTAATCAGTCCTATCCAATATAAAAAAGGTTGGCCGGTTGTCATTCAATAGCGGGGTGCTGAATTAAAACAGGTTGATATCAGTATTTACATAATTTAATAGCGAATGATGATGCGGAGAGAGCTCGGTAATTAAATAATTGATCTGGTTGGAATCGCAAATTTTTAATCGTTGAGTGGTATTGAGTTTTTCAGAAATGCATAGAATAGCTACCTTTTTGGCTGAACGTATCAAAGCCTTTTTTACCTGAACCACTTCCCAATCTACATCTGTGAGTCCGTCCTGAACAGAGAAAGCATTAGCTCCCAGCAGGCAAAGATCTACTTTTATTTCTGCCAACTGATTAATAACGCTTGCTCCAGTATGTAAATTGGCATTTTTAATCAGTTTGCCTCCTATAGTAATTACTTCGATATTAGGATGATCGGAAAGCGTAATGGCTATCTGTGGGCTTATCGTATAAAAAGTTACATTAACGGTCTTTGGTATCAGTTTCGCAAATTCCAATATTGTTGTTCCCCCTTCGGTCAGTACTACCATCCCATTCTTCAATAATACCAGCGCTTTCCTGGCAATTTCCTGCTTCTTATCCTGGGCGTATATATTATCGTGAGTAGAAAAAGAAGAAACAAAAGATTTGCTAATAGCACCTCCATGAACTTTTAAGATCTTTCCGGCATCTACAAGATCTTTTAAGTCACGGCGCACAGTGTCATCAGAAACATTTAGTATTTGGCTAAGGTCTATTGACAGGACTTTATTATGAATATTAATTTCTCTCAGTATGATCTTATGGCGCTCTTCTTTCAACATATCAATTAGCAATATTTGTTTCGATTAAGCCAAAAATATCAAAACGAAACTTTGTTACCAAATAGAGAGCGTTTTTGCGTTTTTGTGAGGAAATA
>JAJKIP010000080.1 GCA_021154405.1 Segetibacter sp.
CGCGTATTCCATGCCTGCTGTGTGGCTGAATTTGTTGTTTGTTGTGCTGCTTGCATATTGTTGTATGATTTGTAAAGTTATTTATTATGTTTTGAAACCATTCCTATTTAATAATCCTTCGGATCCTGTTGGCGTTCTCAATTAATTCCAGGAGATACTCATTATTCTCTTTCTCCAGGCAGGCCTTGAATTTTCTTAATTGAGAAATATGTTCATTCAAAACATCCAGGATATTCTCCCTGTTCTGCATGAATATTGGTGCCCACATGGATGGATTACTTTTTGCCAGACGAACGGTGCTCTCAAAACCGGCAGAGGCCAGTTCGAATATGGCATTGTCTTCCTTCTCTTTTTCCAGAACCGTATTGGCCAAGGCAAATGAAGTTATATGGGATATATGGCTGATATAGGCGGTGTGCATATCATGGTCCTTTGCATTCATATATAAAATATGCATGCCCAGTTCATGGTAGATCTTTTCAATAATATCAACCGCCTGTTTATCTGACCTTTCCTTTTCACAGATCACGCAGGCGCGTCCGGCAAACGCATTACGTACAGCCGCTTCCGGTCCACTGTATTCTGTACCCCACATTGGGTGGGTGGCTACGAAGCGACTGCGCATGGGATGATTCTCCAATGCAGCACATAAAGCTTCCTTGGTGGATCCCGCATCCGCCACAACCTGCCTGTCTGTTACCAAGTCCATGATGGTTTGCATAACTGTCAGCGAGGTATCAACGGGTATGGCCACATAGATCAGATCACTTCGTTTGACTGCTTCTTCAAGTGGAAGGGCTTCGTCAATCAACCCTAGGTCAATTGCCTTTTTACTGCTGGCTTCAGTACGGCTTACACCAATGATATTTCTGGCAAGACCTTTTTCTTTTAAGCCAAGGGCAAAAGAACCGCTGATAAGACCTACCCCTACTATGGTAACATTTCCAAACATAATTCTGGACTGGTTTTATTGCTTGATTTTCATGATCCGTTCAATGCTTTCGCTGATCTTTTCTTCCGTACTGCAAAGGCTGACGCGCACATAATTTTTTCCTGCGTCTCCAAATATTCCGCCGGGAGTAATGAACACAGCAGCCTTATATAAAACTTCATCGCTCAAAACATACCCGTCTTTGTAATTGCGCGGAATGGCCGCCCACACAAACAATCCTGCCTGCGTCTGGGAGTATTTGCAACCCAGCCTGTCCAGCAATTCAAAAACTTTATTTCTACGGGCACTATAAGTTCTATTAACTTCTTCCTGCCAGTCTTTTCCCAGAGATAATGCTTTTGCGGCTGCCAGTTGAACAGGAAGAAACATTCCACTGTCCATATTGCTTTTGAACCGTAAAACTTCCTCAATTCTTTCTTTCGCTCCGCAAAGCATACCCACGCGCCATCCTGCCATATTATGAGATTTGCTCAGGGAGTTCAATTCTACCACACAATCCCTGGCACCGGCAATACGTAATAGGCTCGCTGGATTATCATTTAAAATAAAGCTGTAAGGATTATCATGAACAATAAGAATATTGTGTTTTTTTCCAAATGCAACCAGTCTTTCAAAAAGATCAGTAGTTGCCAATTGGCCTGTAGGCATCTGAGGATAATTCACGAACATCAACTTCACCTTACCCAGCTTCTTCTTTTCCAATTTTTTGAAATCCGGCTCGTAATTATTCTTCTCCTTTAAATCATAAGCCATGCATTTACCACCTGCCAGCTTAACTGCGCTCTGATAAGTAGGATATCCTGGATCCGGCACCAATGCCTTATCCCCGTTCTCCAGGTAAGTCATACAAATATGCATGATGCCTTCCTTGCTACCGATCAAAGGCAATATCTCACTGTCCGGATCCAGTTCTACACCATACCATCTTTTATACCATTCACTGATCGCCCTTCTCAATACCGTAGATCCTTTATAGGATTGATAGGCATGTACGTTTGGTTTGGCGCTTTCTTCCTGCAGCGTTTTGATCACATCAGGATGTGGTGGAAGATCGGGACTGCCAATACCAAGATTGATTACCTGCCTGTCCTGTTTATTCAGTTCCTCTATTTCCCTTAATTTTTTCGAGAAATAGTATTCGCCAATTCCTTCTAATCGCTTACTTGTTTTCATTTCATTATTATTCTGTCCAGTTCATTATTATTTCCAGATACCACGTTTATAAACACCATAAACTTTCAATTCTGCAGTCATGGGTTTTATTTTTTTGATCACGTTAAAAAACTGTTCGGGGGATTCAAATTCCATATCTACATGAAAGCTGTATTTAAAATCGCTACCGGGAATCGGAAAACTCTGCAGCTTGCTGAGATTGATTCCATCATCCGCAATCCGGGACAATACTTTTGCGAGGCTTCCTTTTGAATGATCTGTATGAAAGTATACTGAGGCCTTATCCGCATTTTCTACCGCCGGAACTGCTGCTTCCGGCTGAAGTACCAGGAAACGGGTATAATTATTCTTAAGTGTATGAATGTTTGGAGCAATAATATCCAGATCAAATAATTCTGCTGCCAGTTTACTGGCAATGGCAGCAATATGTTTGCTTTTATGCTGGTGAACATGTTTGGCGCTTAAAGCCGTGTCTTCCGTCTCCACCAGTTTCCATTTGTATTGGTCCAGGAAATCATGACATTGCTGAATTGCCATGGTATGAGAATGAACTTCGCGGATCTCGTCAAGTTTTACTCCACGATTCACCAGCAGGTTTTGGCGGATCTGCAGATAAACTTCACCAATTATTACAAGATTGGATTTTTGAAGCAGGTGATAATTTGGAAGAATGCTGCCGGCTATGGAGTTTTCGATGGCCATCACCCCTCCCTGGCTTTCATTATCGTTAGCTGCCAGTTTCACCACTTCACGAAAGGTAGCACAGGGTATAACGTTTGCATCTTTGCCGAAGAACTGGCGAGTGGCTTCCTGGTGAAAACTGCCTTCATAACCCTGGATGGCATATCCCAATTGTTGATTTGAAGTTTGAACCGCGGAACTGTTTACTTCAACCTCTGTACTATCCTTTTTATTGACCATCTTTTAAAATCTTAGCAGGATTATAAATGAAAATCCCGGCCGTTTGGCCGGGATTCTTATGTTGAGTTTAGTTTTTCGCTTATTTGACTTTCAACAAAAGCATTCCCGGCTTCATTCTAAAATAAAAGAAGTAAAAATAAAAGCTGGTAAATGTTTGTGCGATTGTCATCAGGGCAAATATAGACTACTCTGTGTTTTTGAACAATTTTAATTTAATTATTTTCTGGCTCCCGATTCAGCATCATTCATCCTGATCTTTCTGCCTCTATAATTTTTCCCATCAATAGAACGGATCATTTTTTTGGCGGCGCCGGATTCAATTTCAATCCAGCTATTCATTTCCTTCATGTCTATTCTACCGAGTACTTCCTTCTTCAGGTCACTCATATCCAATATGAATTGAAGGAAACTTGCTTTATAAAAACCATCTTTAGTACCCAGGTTCACAAACAAGCGTTGGTAATTCCCACCGCTGCCATTGCTTTCCCTTTGGCCAAAGCTTCTTCCCCTGGTATCCCTTTGTACTGCCCTTTCCCCGCGTTCTGGTCTTCTTTCTTCACGCATATTCAGATCGGCAGCATTCTCATAATACTTCAGGAAACGATCGAATTCCAAAGCTGCTACTCTTTGCAGTATCTCTTCCTTTTCAACGGTGGCAAATTTCTCTTTAAGGATTGGAAGATAGGCTTCGTATTCACCATGACTGATATCTGCCTGCAGCATCTTATCGATGAAATGGAAGAACTGTTTACGACAGACATCCTTACCAGAAGGAATATCCATTTTATGAAAACGGGTATTCATCAGTTTTTCAATCTGGCGAAGACGATATAATTCTTTCGGAGTTACAATTGAAATGGAGATACCGCTTTTACCTGCACGACCGGTACGACCGCTGCGATGGGTATATACTTCTGTATCATCCGGCAGCTCATAATTGATCACATGCGTTATACCCTGCACATCTATACCACGCGCAGCTACATCTGTTGCAATGATCAGTTGAATGCTCCTGTCGCGAAACAGGCCCATTACCTTATCCCGCTGTTGCTGGGTAAGATCACCATGGAGCGGTTCAATATCATAACCTTCTCTTGTCAGCTGTTCAGCTATATCCTGGGCATCTGCTTTGGTGCGCGTGAATACAATACCGTATAATCCCGGATTAAAATCAATAATACGTTTCAGCGTTTCATACCTGTTCACATGCTGTGTCACGTAATACTGGTGATCAATAGTAGAGGCGCCAGCATTCATTTTACCAATGGTTACTTCCACCGGTTGCGTCATATAGCGTTTGCTAACCTGCCTGATCTCCGGAGGCATGGTAGCACTGAATAACCAGGTACTTTGACGAACAGGAGTATTCTTCAGGATAAATTCAATATCATCCTTGAATCCCATATTCAGCATTTCATCAGCTTCATCCAAAACCACGTAATGGATCTTTTCAAGGTTTATTGCCTTCCTTTCAATAAGATCGATCAAACGTCCGGGGGTGGCCACCACAATATGGGTGCCTTTCTTCAGACTCCTGATCTGCTCTCCAATGGAAGTTCCGCCATATACAGCCGTGACATTAATATGATCTTTTTTATTCTTGAAAACACCCAGGTCGTTGGTTATCTGCAGGCAGAGTTCCCGGGTTGGACAAATGATCAAAGCCTGGGGAGATTTCTCAGCTTTATTGATCAACTGAAGGAGCGGTAAGCCAAAGGCCGCCGTTTTACCGGTGCCGGTCTGGGCCAGTCCTACAAAGTCTTTTGTACCCTTGAGCAATACAGGAATTGCTTTTTCCTGTATGGGGGTTGGCTGGGTAAAACCCAACGCCTGTATTGAAAGCAATAATCCTTCTTCAATACCTAATGATTCAAACGTGGTCACTAATTCGGGAATTTGTTGTTTAAGTCGGCAAAGGTAACCTATTAAAGGCTAAGTTCTGGGTAAACGGGGGCTAAATTAATAAAAGTGAAAAGCCACCCTAACGGATGGCCCTTCAATTGCTTGCCTTTATAATTCTATTCTCACTACTCTTTATTTTTTAGCGCCGCTATCAGTTTTAGGCATAGAATCCATGTGGTGAGTTGTATCTGGTGTAGCAGTTGCATTAGCGATACTGTCAGCCTGATGGATGGAATCAGCCTTACGGATTGAATCCTCTGTGTTTGTCTCAGTTGAAGCTTCGTTGTTACAAGCTACAAATCCTAAGCTGGCAACAGCTAATACGATAAAAAGCTTTTTCATTTGTTGTGAGTTTTTTTGATTTTGTGAAATATTTCAGGACTTTATACCCCGGCAGGCCAAAAGGTAACCCGATATCTAAAAGTTTTTTTTTAACACTCCCGCAGGGTTACTATTTTTAAAATGCCGTATTAAATAGCGGATAGGTGAAACAAGAGAACAACGAAAAGATCTTACTGCAAGGATTAGCCAGAAACGATAAAAAGGCCGTTGAAACCATCTACCGGGACAATTATGGTATGGTTCAGGCCTTGATAATCAACAACAACGGATCGATAGACGATGCCCGAGACGTATTCCAGGAAGCTATGATAGTTCTTTATGAAAAGGCCCGCTCGGGAACGTTTGAGCTTCATTGCCAGATCAGGACCTATATGTATTCTGTGAGTAGGCGGCTGTGGCTCAAGAAGTTACAACAGACCAAGCGCTTTACTTCCGACTTTGGGGACCCTGATTCCGTGGTGCCTGTTGAGGATGATCTGGAAGATCATCTGAAAAGGGACCTGGAATTTGGAATGATGGAAAGAGCCATTCTGGGCCTTGGAGAGCCCTGTAAAAGCCTTTTGGAGGCCTTTTACATTGAAAAGAAGAATATGCAGGAGATAGCACTAGATTTTGGGTATACCAATGCAGAGAACGCCAAGACCCAGAAATACAAATGTCTCATGCGCCTTAAAAAGATATTTTTTAGTCACTATAAAAACGGAACCCCGTGATGAATGAATACAACGATATAACGATCCTTGACGCTGTTGAACGTTACATCCGCGGTGAAATGAACCCGGATGAACGCCTTCATTTTGAAAACCTCCGCAAAACAAATGGTGAGATAGATCAGCTGGTAGTTGAACATACTCTCTTTCTTCAGCAGATGAACCGCTTCAGTGAATGGCAGAAATTCAGGAATACCATTCAGCATGTACATAATGATCTTGCAGACAAAGGTGAGATTAAAGATGGTCTGAAGTCCAAAGCAAAGATTGTTTACCTATGGAATAAATATAAAAGAGTTACAGCTATTGCCGCCTCTATTGCCGGTATCACTGCTCTTACCATGAGTATACTTGTATGGTCAGTGTCTCCGAGCACTACTACTGACCAATACAAAGAACTGGAAAGAAGATTAGGATTAGCTGAAATAAAAACAGACCTGGCCAATGAAAAGGTACAGGGACTGGCGGGCAAGGCATCTCCCCAAAAAGAAATTCAAATTAATTATAGAACAGCGGCGACCGGGTTTTTGATAGATGCCAAAGGACTGATGATAACTAATGCCCACGTTGTAAAAAAATCCGAGAACATTAAAGTCTTCAATTCAAAGGGTGAACAGTTCAATGCCTTTGTTGTACAATTGGATATTCCTCGTGATGTTGCCATTATCAAAATTGATGACCCAAAATTTAAATCATTTGGTTCCCTGCCTTATGGCATTCGCAAAACAACTTCCGAGATAGCTGAGCCAATATTCACACTTGGTTTCCCACGCGATGAAATAGTTTATGGCGAAGGTTACCTGAGTGCCAGGACCGGATATCTTGGAGATACATTAAGCTGCCAGATTGCTGTACCGGCTAACCCCGGAAACAGTGGCGGGCCCGTTTTTAATCACGAAGGAGATGTTATTGGCATTCTTACCGGCAAGCAGGCCGAAGCTGATGACGTGGTATTTGCTATTCAGTCCAAATACATCTACCAGGCTGTGGACAATGTGAAGAAGAACCCTATTTACCAAAATGTGAAGATCACTTCCAAAACAAACAATCTCTCTGGCCTCACCAAGCAGCAGCAGGTGAAGAAAATTGAAGATTGCGTGTTTATGGTAAAAGGTGATTAATTAATATTTTGAATTTTTGGGTTTCATATTAGAAAACTTAAACCCAAAAATTCAAAACTATTTATCTAATTACTTCTTTGAAAATCCGGGCTTCTTATTAAAAACTTAAACCCAAATTTTCAAAACTATTTATCGATTTTATCGATTTATTTCTCCCACAATTTTGGAGGATATTCTCCTGCGCTGATTAAATCATTCAGGCTTTTCTCTACAAAAGGTGCATCTTCCTTGTAGGTTACTCCAAACCAGGATGAGCTGGTAGGCACTACTTCTACCCTTCCGCCTTCTTTAATAAACTGATCGGCAACAATGGGAATAAAGAATTCCGCCTTAGGTTCATGCGCATGCTTTTGGAGGAAATCACGGAATACCTGTTGCGTATAGGTGAAAAAAGTAGGATGAAAGCACCAGAAATTCATCGATACTCTTGTATCAAGCGGCAATTCTTTGGGCTCCTGACCATCGTCACAAACAATTTTCCCATCCTTTTTGCTGATATTAAGGCGTTCGTTGATCGAAACCAGGTTACCCAGGTTATCCAGTGTGCACACTCCACGATTCACCGTTCCGTAATCAGAAAGGGTTTTCAGCAGATCATACCCTATGATTGAATAATTGGACTCAGTAGCATCATTTTTCAAAAAATCAAACGCGGCTTCAAAAGCGTTGCGACCATAAAAATCATCAGCATTGATAACGGCAAATGGCTCTCTAACCACATCCTGGGCACAGAGAACCGCGTGTGCAGTACCCCAGGGCTTTTTCCGGTCTGCCGGAATGGCAATACCTTCTGTAAAATTCTCGAGTTCCTGGAAAACGTACTCAACAGCTACTTTACCTTTCAGTTTCGGCTCAAATATCTGCCTGAAATTATCCGCAAACTCCCTGCGGATGATAAATACCACTTTAGTAAATCCAGCCCGGATAGAATCGTAAATGGAATAATCCATAATTGTTTCACCGCCGGGCCCAAATCCCTGTATCTGTTTCATACTCCCGTAACGACTGGCCATCCCAGCCGCCAATATCACCAATGTTGCCTCCATGGTACTTTAATTTTGGCCACGAAATTAAACTAATTTCACCTTGAATGCAATGCACTATCGATCAGGTTTCTGGTTTTTTTCAAACAACACTGGATGTATCTGTACTAAGACTGGATAAGATCCACCCGGTTATTTCCGGCAATAAATGGTTCAAGCTGCGCTATTACCTGGAAGACGCCAAAGCGAAAGGGAAAAAATCCATTCTCACATTCGGCGGAGCCTGGTCCAATCATATCATTGCTACAGCAACGGCCGGAAAAATTAAAGGATTTAATACAGTAGGCATTATTCGCGGCGAAGAACCTGCTATATTTTCACCAACACTCCTCAATGCAAGAGCACAGGGCATGCAGCTGGTATTTATTCCCAGAAATGAATACAGTGAAAAGAATATCCCAGCTGAATACAGAACTGACGACCATTATCTCATTCATGAAGGCGGGTATGGGGATCTCGGTGCTGCAGGTGCTGCCACCATTCTTGATGGTCTTACAGAGAACTATACCCATTATTGCTGTGCCGCAGGTACCGGTACCACGGCAGCAGGAATTGCAAATGCTGCGAAAGAAAAACAGGTTATTGCCATCAGCGTACTGAAGAACAATCGCAACCTGAAGGAAATGATTAAAGCATTACTGGCTTCCGGTGTAGCAGCCCCTGAACTGTTGCATGATTACCATTTTGGGGGATATTCCAAATATCAGCCGGCGTTATTGGAGTTCATGAATGAACTTTATAAGCATATGCAGATACCAACCGACTTTGTATATACAGGCAAGTTATTTTACGCGGTACGCGACCTCATTCAGAAAAACTTTTTCCCATCTGGAAGCCGGATATTACTTATTCACAGTGGTGGATTACAGGGGAATTTATCATTGCGCAAAGGAACGTTAATGTTCTGATTTTCTAAGATTGTGCATTATCTTTGTCCCTAACCCGCGAAAGAATCCATGTTCCTTTTTCGTTTTCGTATTATGAAAAAACTGGCCCTGTTATTCTTCCTGATCTCACTCGCTTTTTGCAAGTACACTCTTGCGCAGGATACGCTTCCCAAATTTTCATTACGTAATGTGGGCGATAGAAAGGTCGTGGTGGAATGGCACAACCGGTTTCAGGATATCAGACAGATCAGTATCCAACGCTCAACCGATAGTCTGCGTAATTTCAAAACCATCCTCACGGTTGCAGATCCGGAACTTCCCGCAAATGGCTACATGGACACAAAAGCTCCTGCAGATAATATGTTTTATCGCCTGTATATCATGCTTGATAAAGGCATTTTCTTTTTTAGTAGTGCCAAAAAACCTGTGTTGGATACACTGGAGATCGCGGCCCGCAAACAGGGTATCAAGATCAGGCCGGATAATCCAAACCTGGTTCAGCCACTAATTCCTGATAGCGGTTTTGCTGGACCCCAGGTAAATGGATCGGTCAATAATATTAACATGGGTAACCGGCCAAAACCAGTTGAACAATGGGTGCCCTCCAAATACGTTTATACGCTGAAAGATGGGATCATACGCATTACTCTGCCCGAGGACGATAAAAAATACAGTATAAAATTTTATACCATTAAGGATGAGTTCCTCTTTGAACTCAAGGACATAAAAGAGAAAAGTTTCAAGATCGATAAGGCAAATTTCTATAAGGCCGGCTGGTATAAATTTGAATTAACGGAAGACGGTGAAGTGAAGGAAAAGAACAGATTCTATCTTCCCAGGGAGTTTTAATTATCCTTCTTTCAATTTTACATCAAATACTTTCTCAAAATTCCTTTTCACACACTGTTTTGCTTCTTCAAAATCTACACATTTTCCCAATTCTTTTTCAATTGAAGTAACCTGTTTATTCTGGATTCCGCAGGGAATGATGAAATTGAAATAATTGAGATCAGTATTTACATTGAGTGCAAAGCCATGCATGGTTACCCAGCGACTTGAACGTACACCAATAGCACATATTTTTCTTTCTCTCCCTTTAATAGAAGGGTCGATCCAAACCCCCGTTTCACCTGGAGACCTGTCTCCCTTTATGCCGTATTCAGCAAGTGTGAGAATGATCGTCTCTTCCACATTCCGCAGGTATTTCCCTATATCGGTATAAAATTTCTCCAGGTCCAGTATCGGATAGCCCACAATCTGTTGTGGGCCATGAAAAGTAATATCACCGCCACGGTTGGTATGAAAATATTCGATACCTCTCGCCTTCAGATTCTCTTCACTCAACAGGACATTTCCGGCATTACCACTTTTACCAAGTGTGTAAACCGGAGGGTGCTCCACAAATAGAAGATGATGGTCTGTGGATGGAGAATCTTCCAGAGTTACCAGCGGAGCCGTAGCTTTTTGATTGGAGGATTGAGCGATTAATTCCTCCTGTAAATTGCGGAGATGAGACTTTGTAGTCACATTCTTTTGCAATAGCTCCTCCTGGTAATCCCAGGCTTCCTTATAGGGCATTTGGCCAAGATCCTTAAATAACACTTCCTGCA